>JAAEPD010000318.1 GCA_024222455.1 Aureispira sp. | reverse complement strand
TGAGCTATCAATTGTTGCTGATACTGTTGTTGCTCTGCAATAGTCATTTGAGCCCATGCACTGCGCATTACTTGATTCATAGTTGACATCACACAAAACATTTGTTTTTGATCTAATGGTAAGCTGTTGAACCCTGCTACCATTTGTTGGCGAAACTGTTGTACTTCTTGAGCACTTACCTGATAGTCATAACCATACAATTGATACATAAAGTTGTAGTATCCCGCTATTCCTTCTATATTTTTTTCGGTTATCACTAAGTTACTTTGAGGATCATAAGCTATTACTGGTGCATGTGCTTGTATGATATTAGTAAATTCAGAGTTTGGAGCTCCTGTACCTTGCAATAAAGAAGCTTTGTGCAATTCGGCTAAAAGTGTTTGGCGTGTCAAGCCTACTTGTGTAGCATCTTGCATTGCCTTAATGGATTCTATCGCTTGCTGTGTAGAAGCTACATCTTGCATCATTACAGCAGGATTATTATTGAATTCTTGGATAGCCTGTTCTCTCAAACGTTGTACTTCACTAGCTGTTAATTGCTCTTCTACCAAAAACTCTATAAGTGTTGGATATGCTTGAAATTGTTGCTCTGTCAATTGTTGACCATTATTTTCGGCTAACACTCCATTATTTTGAGCATTGTTACAAGATATTGTTGCTATACTCAAAGCGAAAACATAGATTAGGTTTTTCATAACTGCTATTTTTTAAGTGGTGTTATACTGTTTTTTGTTATTAAGTCGTATTCCCAAATCCATCCCCCCTAAAAATTGCTTATCTTTTATTCTAATTATTTTTCTGTTCTCTAAATTATTCTAAGAAATGCAGATATTGGATGAGTCGCCACAACCCCAATTAAGAATCAACTCCTTTCGACAAAGAGCTCGTTTCTATGTATTTTTTATACTTTTGGTTGTAGTATTTAGTGGAATTTTGGAGTTTGTAGGTCAATATTATGGGAAGAATGAACTAGGTTTATTGGCTTCTATATTGGGAATTGGGCTAGGTTCTTATTGGTTTGTACGTTATTTTTTTAGGCCTAGATCATGGAAAGATCAAGCTAGTGGTACATTTATGCTTTTAGTGGTAGGATTTAGCATTGGTGGTATTCCTACAGCACCTATTTTTAGGCCAATGATACAAGGTATAACAAGCTCTTTATTTCCTTTTTATTTAAATTCCCATTTTTATTATAGCCTTATTATAGCTTTTACGAGTTCTTGTACTATTGTGTTTTTAGTCGAAGTAAGTTATCTTATTAATCAATGATTAGAAAAACGTTCTAAGTAATAAAGGTTATGTAAGTAATTAATAATAGTTCGTTGTTTTTTAAGTTTTCTACTAAAACTTAAAAAATCATTACTTCTTAGTTCTTGATAATCAAATTATTAGTGGTTTTCACTACAAAAACAGTTGGTGTTGATTATCAATCACTTGCGAAAATTCAACGAACTATAGTAATTAAAGAACCTTAACAATAAAAAGCCACTCTCAATATTTGAGAGTGGCTACACCTTTTATCCTAACATCAGTTCTAATTTTTAATAAAATGCTTTCGTATAATTTGTTGTGAAGTTGTCAACTCTAGTATATATAGCCCATTTTCTAACATAGAAACATCTATAGATTGACCATTCAAGTCAGCCATTTTTCTCACTTGAACACCATTAATATTATAAATAATAATATTTTCTATTGCTTGATTAGCTACTATATTCAAGATATTCTTGACTGGATTTGGATAAACTTGTGTCACCTCACTAGGCAAATCTTCTCCCCCTGTAATAGTTATGGATTGGCAAGTAGATGTATCTGTACAACCATTAACTGTAATTTCTACTGCATAATCTCCATTAGCTATTGGTGTAAAAGATTGATTGTTTTCACCAATAATTGGTGCATTATTGTTATTACAATCTAACCATTGGTAGGTAGCTCCTGCCTGATTAGCGGTAAGCATAATTCCTGACAATGCTACTGTGGTATCAATTGTAGGATTAATAGAGACTGTCACTGTTTGAGATAATTGTTTATCACAGGTATTATTTGTAGTAAAACACAAATTTGGAGTCCCTATCCCCCACGCACCATTCAACATATTTGTTAGTGCACCTTGTATATTAGATGTTGAATGATCTTGAGCTGTCATTCCAGTACCTTCATCCAAATTATACAATCCAACTAATGCAATAGCTGTATCACTTAGACAGTTATTCATAGTATTTTGGATAGTTGCAGCACCCAAAGCCTGATTCCAAACCGTAAATTGATCTACAGCACCTGTAAAATAAAAAGTACTGTAAACACCTAAGGTTAGATTAACAGGTGTGGCCAAAGAAGTTCCAGCTCCATGATTAGTAGATTTTTCTAACACACCATCTACATAAACACTCCAAAGCCCTGTAATTATATCTACAGTTCCTGTCACATAGTGCCACTGATTATCATTTACGCTAGTGGTAGATGGCCCAGACTGTCTATAGGCACCTGCACCATCACGACCATCTATATTTACTTTACCATTCCCATCCATATAAAACACAAATCCATTTACACCATTGTACTTACTAGCTAAAAACTGGTTACTCCCGGAAGCTGTAGTTTTGACCCATGCCGCAAGCGTAACTTGAGTTGTTATCCCTCTATTGTCAGTCCCTAAACTAACATAATCATCTACACCATCAAAATTGAGAGCATGAATAGCAGGTGATGCTGGTTCTGCCCAAACATTATACGTTTGAGCACTCATTAGGGCACCTGTGCTAAAACTCAAACTACTACCTGTTCCTGCTAGTGGTCCCTGAAGAATTGTATTTTGATTGTCTCTTAGATAATAATTTACACCTTGTACAGAACTTCCTGTCAATATGGATGTTGAATCACCTTCACAAACTACAGAATTTAGAGCTTGGACACTCTCATCCTTTATCATATTCTTAATTAGAATAGCTGCAGTATCATAGGATATATTGCCATACATATCTTTAGCAGTCAATATAATATTATGTACACCAGTATCAGCACAAGTAAACAAGGATTGATTTAAACTCAAAGAATCTGGTGTTACACCACAAGATGTTGTTGAACCATCATCTAAATCCGCTCCCGTCAATTCAAGTGTCCCTGAACTACCAACTGTAAAAGTGGTATCTTTAGCTACAGCACTCACATTGGTACTTATACAACCAACTGTATAATGTAGATTATCGATATGTGCTCTTTTGTGGGCACCTCCACCAGACAATCTAATTGCTAAATATTCATCTCCCCCTGTATAACTTGACAAGTCAATAGTATATTGCTGTGAAACACTTAGGGTAACAGTTGTTATAGTGGTAAAAGAAACTTGGTTAAGGGAATCGGGCATAGCACCTATTTCTAAAGTAGCAGCCCCTGTTAATGTGTTATAAAAACCATCAAAAACTAGTATTCCTTTTACATTCTTCACTTTGGGTAAAACCGCTAAACAAGTTCCATTAATGTTATTCATTTCTAGTTTATTATGAATAAATTGGATCCCTTGAAACCCACTATAAGTGACCCAGCAAGAAGGATTGATTCCTGTATTAAAGTCTTCAACAATAGAATCTTGAGCTATACCACACTGAGCATTTATGTTTGTCTTAAATAGGGCTATTCCTATTAGGAGAATAAAGAGTTTATACATAACTGTATGTTTTATTGGTACAATAAATATATTTATCTAAGTCTCAGTAGACTTGAATATCAAATCCGTTACAATAATACATGAAGCTTAACAAGCTTTAGCAAAAAAACTAGTGAGGAACAAAATGAGCTAGTAAAGAACATTTTCATAATGGATTTTAAATATTTACCTTATGTTTTATATTCCTTCAGAGTAGCAGCTCAACTATTAAAGGTTATGAAATTGTTTAAAAATGAATTGTCAAAGGCTGTTGAAATGCTGATTTTACCTATAGCGTTGTTATTTTTATCAACCATAGCTATGGCTATGCTTTCAAAAAATGCCTAACTCTAGGCAAAATCAGTACTCAAAGCCTATTTTGAACTCCATTCTTAAACAACTTCTATGTAAAAAACCTTATCTCCTTAGATAGATTTGATATTATTATGGCTAATTTTAATATTCATGCAGACGCTTTTTTAGCAGTTATTATATTTGGGATGATATTTAGGGCAGGAAATAATTTAAATCCATTTAAAAAAAACCGAGTTAGTTATATGTTTCCATTGCTTAAATGGGCTCTCATCAATTGTTGCCTGAATAAATCATGAATAAGACTCTTTCTTATGCCTAAAAATATATTAGACAGCCCTTTAGAGGATATAAACCTAATTAACTCAGCCAATACAAGACGAAGATGGCTTTTGTATGGATTACATTTCTTGATCCTTAGTCTAGGCCTAAATAGCATTGTCTACCTTGCTGGATTAGGTGTTTTTGGAGAGACAGACTTAGTAGTTTACCTAATTTGGGCAATGATTATATTTATTCCTTCTTTATCTTTAGTTCTATTGTGTAGACATGCTTTCAAAATTGGTTGGGGAGATACTATTGGAGTTGCTTTCTTTGCTTTTGCAGGAGCTCTTATAGGGAGTATTCCAATTGTCAATGTGCTTTATAACAGTGGTTTCATTCCCTATATAGATGATAGTTTTATACCTGAGATGGATAATACCACTAATACAGAGGATGAGTTCATGGCAGGTTTTGTAGTATCAACAATGGTATATTCTTCCTTAATTGTGTTTTGGCTAGAGCTTGGAAATTGGCTAAATCATAGATTTTCTAAGAAGAAAAACTCTAATCCTTCTTAACCAAAATAAGTTGATTGAATGGGTAATTTTCTTGCTTGACATATTCACCATTATTGTAGTACACTATACGCTCTACCCCACTTCCTTTATTCAGAAAAAAGAAGTATTGAACTCCATGTAACTTACCGTTTTTAGTAGTAGTTTTCTTTGTTCTAAATATTTGATTATTGGCCCATTCAAAAGAAGCATAATAAGTGATAGTTTTTTCAGTAGCAGAACCTTTATACATCAGTCGTTCAGCTAGTTTATTGTTTTTTCTATTATAATCTGACCTATAATAATCCCAAGTTCCTACTTTTTGTTCTTTTCTATAACTACCCTCTGCTGTTTTATTTTTGTAATGATCCCAAAATGTCCATTTCCCATGTAATTGTCCATTCTGTAGCTGACCTTGACCAGATATTTGGCCTTGACTATTCTTGATGACTAGCTTTCCGTTAGTATGTGCTTGGAGATATTCTAGTGTAGCTATTGTGTTTTGGTAAACTGCGGTTATTCTAGCTTTCAACTCTTGTTTGTTATTACTAGCATTGTACAAACCTTGATAGTGTTCATGTTCTGCTGTCATTGTTGCTAGATGTGCTCTTCCATTTGGTTTAGCAATTAGGCTATTTTCATGCTGATTAACAAAAAAGTAATAGGTTTTGCCTTCTTTATAATTGAATATACCACAAGGATGACCATTCTTTCCTTCTATCAATAAGGAGGTTGCATTCTGTTCTATCTTCCCTCTAAATTGCTCCTTTATATCTAGATCTAAATACAGTTCATGGTCGTTGTAAGTCAACTGTTTTTTTGTCAACTTCTTAATCTTCGCCACAAAAATATGGTCGTAACTCAAAGCTTCTTGGGCAGTTATTTCTTTAAAAGTTAGGTTTGGGCAATCTATACAAGCCTTTGCAACTATGCTAGAACATAAGCAGTATATACAAAATAACAGGGGTTTCATTGTCTTATTTTTATCTGGGAGGGATTATAAATACTATACTCTTATAAGTACAAGGCACTTGAAGGAATATTGCAGCCTTTTCCTTTTTTCTTAGATTTTAGGCATAAAAAAAACCGCACTTGGCGGTTTTCTTAATAAAAGGGGGGAAGCAATCGAGCTTTAAATATTATTCATCATCACTGGTTAAATAATCCCAGGTTCTACTAAGTTCATCTGCGGCATCAGAGAATCCTTGTTTGACATCTTCTACTTTATTATCAACGGCTTCCTCTACCTTCTCTCCAACATATTTTGCACTATTACCTAAATCGTCAACAACTTGCTCAACTTCTTCTTGAACTTTCTCTCCAACATATTTTGCGCTATTGCCTAAATCATCAACCGTTTGCTCAACTTCCTGTTGAACTTCTACCATTTTGGTGTGACCATCTTCAAGTACTTCTTTGACATCATTCATTGCTTCATCACCATATTCTTCTCTGAGTTCATCCTCTAACTTCTGGAGTTCATCGGCTCCTTGATCTTGTAAGTACTCTACACCTTCAGCTACTTCCTCTACTTTCTTTTTAACCTCTTTTTTAGCTCTCTTGTATTTTTTCTTGGCTTTTTTCTTGACTTCTTTTTTCGCCTCTTCTATTTCGTCAGCTACATAATCTACACTATTGCCAAAATCATCATGTAAATCTACAGCACCTTGTTCTATATCTCGTTCTAATTGTAGAGCTCCATCATGCAAATCTTTTCCAGCTTGTTCTATATCACGTCCCAATTCCTGAGCTTTGTCATGCAAATCCTTTGCACCTTGCTCCATTGCAGCACCATATTCATCACCATACTCCTCTCTTAGCTTATCTTCTAAATCATGCAAGCCTTCTGCTCCTTTGTCTTGAGTATAATCTATACTTCGACCTAAATCATCAACTCCTTGCTTTACATCTCGCTCTAACTCTAAAGCACTATCATGTAAACCCATTGCTCCTTCATCAAATCCTTCCTTAGCTTCATCTAGTTTTTTGTCAACAGCACGCTCTACTTCCAAAGCTTTATCATGTATTGCTATTGAACCATCTTTCATTCCATCAGCATACTCATCACCTAATTCTTTTCTTAAACCATCTTCTATATCATGTAAGCCCTCAGCTCCTTGATCTTGAAGATAAACTACATCCTCTTTTACATTTTCAATCCCTTCTTTCACATTGCGTTCTAACTCCAAAGCACCATCATGCAAATCTTTTGAGCCTTGGTCTATTGCCTCTCCTGTCGCATTATACAATTGGACTCCATCAGAGTGTAAATCTTGCATTGATTCTTTAACTTCTTCTACATCCTTTTTCCCAAAGACTTTTTTTGCTATATTTTCATACGCTCGGATAGTATCAGCAGTATCATCAGTTAATTGGTCATGTTTAGCAATCAATTCTTCTAATTTACCTTCAAATTTAAGTTTAGCTTCATTAAAATAGTCAACAAGTACCTGTACTTCAGGACCTGGAGTTATTTCAAGAGAACCATGATTCCACTTACCATACTCATAAGCAACACTTGTTACTTTAGCTGTAAGTAATTTCATGTTAGCCAAAGGCTTGACATAAGATAATGCTTCTGCTACACCCAAAGCCCCCAATGCCTTACCTAAGGCGCCCGAAGGAGCTAATTTCAATGAAAAATTTAAGCCTAGATTTCCTGAAATCTCGCATGGGCTAATCTTAAAATCATGATCTTTTTCACCTTCTGCTTTTTGAGCAGCAATTGACACTTTCCCACTCACAGAAGCCGTTCCAGTTGCAACAAAAACAGCTTTTACAGCAGAGGCAAACTCTAACCCTGCTTCACCACTACCACTTGCAGTCAATTTTGCAATAGCACTGATCTCTCTATCCATAGTCTCAAAAGATATACTAGCCCCTCCTTCTACACTTGCTTTTACACTTCCAGCAAGCCCTAAAACGAAATTAAGAGCAGGCACTCCTGTAGGTATTGGAAAAGTTTGATCATAATCAAAAAAGGTCCATGTTTTCCCTAAGGAAGCTGAAGCACCTTTCGTTGTTAACTTAACATCTTTTGTTGTTTCTGATATAACTTTCTTCTGATTCTTATGTATATATTCCTTATCTTCTTCACCTTCTGGTGTTGTAAGGTTATCTCTTTTGACCTTCATTTGAGCATCATACATATCTTTAGTTGTACTAGTAACAACTTTTTTAGCATTTGTTTTATTCAGAACAATTCCTGCTCCATCTTCTGAATTTATAATAAGTTTAGCTTCAGAGCTTTCTTCCTCTACAACAGTTCCTTTTTCTAGAAACTCCTCTGATTCTTCTTTTTCTTCTGGTAGCAACGACTTTTCTCTTCCTTTTTTCTTAAACCCATCCTTAGCAACGTTTCCACGTGCTTCTGCTTCCTTTAGCATATCTAGCTCTTTATCGGCATTTTGTTGTTCTTTTATTTTTGCATTAATTAGGGATCTTAATGCCAATATTTCTTTTCGCATATTGTTCAGCTGAGCATGCTCTCCTTTAGTCAGTCCATTTGCATCAGCAACTTGCCCTTCGTTATCATTATTTCTGAATGTTCTTTCTGTTACAACTAATGTAGCCTCCATTTTCTGAAGCGTATCTTTGTGTTTTTTTAATACATCTTTATCAAAGCTCATAATATCTATAGTTTTGGATTGTCTTGGAATTTTGTTTTGAAGTCTTTTTTAGTTAGCACTTAAGCTTGCACGAATAGCTTTCAACTCAGCTTCTAAGTCCATCATTTGTTGGCGAGCTTCATCCGCAGTTTTTGGAGCATTAGCCTTTGCTTCGTCTACTACTTTTAGGTGTTTTTTTACTTCTTTTAACCGCTTATCTAAAAATCGAAGTGTTGACTGAAGTTGCTGTTTTCTGTTTTGGTACTTCTCTTTATCTACATCACTTAATTCCAAATACAGATCCTCTGCTTGATTAACACGTTTAATCATATCTGCAACTAGCTTCACATCATTTTCATCAGATTCAAAATCTTCTAGATTTTTCTTAAGTTGTGCTCTAACTACCTTATATTCAGCAACGATATCGTTTACCTCTTTGTCAAAAACAATCCCTTTATCATCTTTAGTACTAGGCTGCCCATCAATATTTTCTAGTGCAGTACGAACCAATTTATAGCGTACAGCCATCCATTTTTGGCGTTTTGCTTCTTTAGCATCTTTAACTAAATCTGGTTGTGCTTTGTATAATTTTAATCCTTTGATCAATAAACTTTTTAATTGCTCTAGTTCTTTTTTGCTTGCTTGTGCAGTTGCCATAGTTTTATTTGTTTTTGGAGTTTGTTAATTAGTTGTTTGGTGTTTTTTGTTAATGTTAGACATCCTTCCGTTTGCCAACAATACAAAGTTGCTACATTCTCCTTGACTATACAATTGGGAAATCACGGAAAGTGTATGGGGATTCCCCCTATCTTCTATTCGGGGGAACTACATTCGAATAGGTTTAGTCTATTCTTGTGCCTCCATAATTAAAGCTCATTATGGAACATAAAAAAACGACCATCCACTCCTGAATGATCGTTTTAGCCAGTTTACCAGCTAACAAAACTCCAAAACTATAGCATACTCCTGTAGTAGAGATTACTATGGCTAAACAGTCCTACTACATTTGTATTTGAAACAAAAGTAGACTGTTTTTTATTTTTTCACAATAGGGATTTCCCTTATTTTGAATGGGGATTCTCCTATTTATTCATCATCAAACCCAAAATCTAATTCATCTAAAGCATCCGCCAAAGGATCTTGAAATAGAACTTTACCATTGACAACCTCTCTGCTAATCAATTCAAATTGAGCTAAGGCATGCAAAACCAATTCCATATACAACCATTGCTCTGTATCTGAGATACCTTGCTCTTGAACCAATTCCATCAAGCCACTAACTTCTGAGAGTTGATATTTGTATTGCGCATTAGTTGCATCATTCAGCAGTGTAATCGTATTTCCAGCCGAAAACCATGCAGCTATGACAGCATAAGGATCTTTATCATTCTCATGCTTGAGGCGATCAGGATTAGGAAAACTCTCTAAAAACTCTTCTTTGATTGCGCCATTGAGCAAACGCAAAGCAACACCATAGGGGCCTTCTTGCTCACCTTCATAAACTAGTTCGACCTTACCTGTAATAGCAGGAACAACACCCCAGAAATCGGTTACTCGTATAGCCGTCTTATCTTCTGCATTGTGCAACATTCTGCGCTCAGCAGTACTCACCAAATTTTCGTATCCTGCAATAGTCAAACGTGCCGAAACACCACTTTTCTCATCCACATATTCACTGTTACGAGCTTGAAAAGCTATTCGTTCTAATAGGTTTTTGACCAAATCACTAGACTCAACCTGCTCTTGTTGTTCTGCACTAAGCTTAGCCTCTTGATGTGTAATTTGTTTGGCTATCTCTAAAGTCCGTGGATAGTGTGTCAGTATCTGACTTTCGATACGATCTTTAAGTGGTGTAATAATACTTCCTCTATTCGTATAATCTTCTGGATTGGCTGTAAATACAAATTGGATATCTAGCGCCAATCGGAGTTTAAATCCTCTGATCTGAATATCACCTTCTTGCAAGATATTAAACAAAGATACTTGTATCCTTGCCTGCAAGTCGGGCAACTCATTAATAACAAAAATACAGCGATGTGCTCTAGGGATTAATCCAAAATGAATAACTCGTTCATCTGAATAATCTAACTTTTTAGTAGCAGCTTTGATCGGATCTAAATCTCCTATTAAATCGGCTACACTTACATCTGGAGTCGCCAGTTTTTCTACATAACGTTCGCTTCTATGCATCCATTGTATTGGAGTATTGTCTCCATGAATAGCTATAAGATCTTTAGCATATCTAGACAATGGATTGAGCGGATCATCATTAAGTTCAGAACCTTCTACCACAGGAATATATTCATCCAAGAGGTTGACCATCAAACGAGCTAAACGAGTTTTGGCTTGACCTCTTAGCCCTAACAACAATATATTATGTTTGGACAACATAGCTCTTTCCATATCAGGAATTACGGTATCTTCAAAACCTAATACTCCTTCAAATACAGTTTCTTTATTTTTTAGCTTCTTGATCAGATTATCACGCAACTCTTGTTTTGTTGATTTGCTAACATATCCAGATGCTTTTAGTTGTCCTAAGGTCTCAATCGTTGTATCTATCATAAGTATTTTGTCTGTTCTAATAATACTTGAAATAACAGTAAGTAAGCTAAAGATGTTTAGCAAAATAGATATTAAAGTATAAAGCTTGGCTTTTAAGGTTGCTCTATACGTCGGATAGGTAATGCTCGGTCGGCCCAATCACGCCCTTTGTACCTATCTTGTATATAATACGTAAGTAAGGCGACAAAAACACCTGTCAAGGCACCTGCTGTCACATCTTTCAAGAAATGTTGCACCAAGTACATTCTAGACAAGGCTACATTTATAGCTAAAAACAAGCAGAGTATTTTACCCCATTTAGATGGTGATAAAAAAGCTAACAAACTATAAAAAGCAAAAGCAGAGGTAGTATGTCCCGAAGGAAAACTAGATGTCCAACTGGTATGTAAAACAACTCCTTCTACATAATTAACCAAATCAGGTTCTTTTAGTACATTCGTAAAATAAGTAAATGGTCGTTCATGTTGGAAGTAATTCTTGAGGGGAACACTTGTTGCCAAAACCAACAAACTATTGATCACTACAGCTAAGGAATATCTAAACTTGACAAATAACAATGCTATCGCTGCCAAGACATAAACATAGCCCTCTCCCATATAGGTCATAAATCTAAAATAGAAATTTCGCCATTCTGTCCGATGCCCAGAGAAAAAGATGAGCATATCTCCTTTATTCAACTTGGCAAATAGTCCATAGGAGGCTACAGCCAATACAAGAACAATACCTATAAAATAGATTAAATTATCTTTCCAAAAATTTTTAGTCTTGTCTATATTCATTCTTTTAGGGAGTTTTATTTTTACTAGTTGCTAATATACTATAGTTCGCTAAATTTTCGCAAGTGAGTGATAATCAACCCTAGTTTATTTCACAACCAAAAGCACTAATCACCTAATAGTCAACAATTAAGAAATAATACTTTTTTGAATTTTCTGCTAAAATTCAAAAAATACTGAACTATTAAATATAATAAAAAAACCTGTTAGGTTTTTCTCCTAACAGGTTTTTTCTATACAACATTGAGTATCTAATTTTTTACCAATCCGTTTTGCGCTCCCAATAATTTTGGCCCATCACTTCTTCCATTATACCCAGGTAATTTTGATACCGCAAAGGGCTAATATAACCTTCTTCTATAGCATTTTTTACCGCACAATGAGGCTCATTGAGATGCATACAATTGTTAAATTTGCAATTTTTAGAATGCTCAAAAAATTCCTTAAAATTATGAGCAACATCCATAGGTTCCATATTAATAAACCCTAACTCCTTGATACCCGGAGTATCTATCAATTCACCACCAAAATCAAGGTTATACATCTCAGCAAAAGTGGTAGTATGCATTCCTTTACCAGAATAATCAGACACTTCTTGCGTAAACAACTCTAAATTGGGTTGAACAGCATTGACCAAAGATGATTTGCCTACTCCAGAATGACCACAAACCAATGTCCGTTTATCCTTAAGCAAAGTACGAAGTTTATCTATCCCATCTCCTTGTTCTGCTGAAACTAATAATGTTTTATAGCCTATATCACCATAAATAACGGACAACCCACCATACATTTCCAATTCACCCTCATCATAAGCATCTGCCTTATTCACAATAATATAAGTAGGAATATCATGAGTAGCTGTTGTCAGCAAAAACCGATCAATAAAACCAGGCTTTAACATTGGGTGAGCAATAGTAGTCACCAAAAATGCTTGATCTATATTACAAGCCAACATGTGCATATAATGCCGCTTCCTGGTAGATTGCCTCAAGACATAATTCCTCCGAGGGTGCAACTTGGTAATAATTCCCATTCCATCTTCCATCCCTTGTCCTTGCTCCACTTCTACACTATCCCCAACTGCTATTGGATTGGTTAGTTTAACACCTTTTAGCCTAAACTTACCTTTGATACTACAGCGTAAGACTTCGTCACTGTCTAAACGTACCATATACCAGCTGCCTGTAGATTTAGTAATCGTTCCTTTCAAATTTTTCTTTTTTAATGTTCGTAGTTAGAAGTTAGATGATTAGAATTTAGACAACTAGTAAGTTTGGTCTGCATTCTAAATACTATATGCCTAACTACTAAAAAAATTACCCTTCATGGGCAGCAGCAGCCATATCTATAATCAACTGAGGATCTTTTTCTACAGCATTTCCAACCACTATCATATCCGCTCCAGCTCGAACATTTTCACGCACCTTTTCTGCTGTCCGAATTCCACCTCCTATAATTAGTGGAATATCGATAGATTGGCTAACACGCTCTATCATAGATAAACTAATTGGTTTTTCGGCTCCACTACCTGCATCCATATAAATCAATTTCATACCCAAAAGTTCCCCTGCTACAGCTGTACATACAGCAATATCGTCTTTGGTGGCAGGTATTGGATAAGTATTGCTCATATAAGAAACAGAGGTTGGCACTCCTCCATCTATCAACATATAACCTGTAGATAAAATCTCTAGAGGGCTAATTTTGAGAAAGGGTGCTGTCTCTACATGTTTTCCAATCAACAATTCTGGATTACGACCAGAGATCAAGGAAAGATACAACAAAGCATCTGCTCGATAACTTAGCTGCAATGAGCTTCCTGGAAATAGAACTACTGGAATATTACACTGTTCTTTTACTGTAGAGATAGTATGATCCAAGATATCACTTACCATCAAGCTACCTCCCACAAAAAAACTATCCACTTTAGCAGTATTGGCCAACTCTATCAGCTGGTCAATATTCTGAGTTTCGAGCTTATCTGGGTCTATAAGTACCACAAATTTTTTCTGCCCTTTGACCTTCGCAGCACAAAGATCAGCATATATGTTTTTCGACATACTGTTTTTGTTTCTATCCATAAGAATAGTGAAGATACATTAACTAATCAGAAATCATTCAAATAGGTTAATAAAATACTAATCCATACGAGATGATATAATAAAAAACAGGGTTCTAAGCGTTGTCTAATATGACAAAAAAATTACATAATTTTCTTCTTTAAAACTTTAACAAAAATAAGGCTTAAAAAAGCAAAAATCAATATACAATAATTTGTTTTTCTCTCGTTTTTTTCGTATCTTTATAGGAAAGGAGATTGTCTCTAAAAGCTAAATTTAATGCATCGAAACTCTCATTTTAAGCGTTTTTTGCTCACTTATCAACAATCCAATGTTGATAACACTCACCAAAAAACAATCGAGCAAAATAAAGCCTAAAAACACCTAACAATCAACAACTTACGTATTAAATAAAAAATATAAAACCTTCCTTTAATGGTTTTTAAAAAAGTTGTTTTAACTTTGAGGAAACATTAAATTAATGGTTTTTCTTAAAATTCCGATTAGATCGGCATATGGGCTATTTTTGCCCCAACACCCAGAAACATTTTGTTTTAAAATAAAAAATCAGTAGTAATTAGAATGAACAAACCAGAACCAATTTTACAAGAGAGCGAAGGTAGATTTGTATTGTTTCCTATACAACATAATGCAGTGTGGGAAATGCGGAAAAAAGCATTGGCTAGTTTTTGGACTACAGACGAAATTGACTTAGAAGCTGACCTCCAAGACTGGAACCATAAATTGAATGACAACGAGCGTCATTTCATAAAGCATGTCTTAGCCTTTTTTGCAGCTAGTGATGGTATTGTTAACGAAAATTTAGTTCTGAATTTCTACAGTGATGTTCAGATTGCAGAAGCTCGTTCATTTTATGCAACTCAAATCCAGATAGAGGATATTCATGCAGAAATGTATAGTTTGTTGATTGATACTTATATCAAAGACACTAAAGAAAAGAATGACTTATTCAATGCTATGGAAACCTTGCCTTGTGTTCAGAAAAAGGCAAAATGGGCTTTACGTTGGATAGATAATGCTCCATCTTTTGCACATCGCTTGATTGCATTTGCAGCAGTAGAAGGTATTTTCTTTTCAGGAAGTTTCTGTGCTATTTTCTGGCTCAAAAAACGTGGTTTAATGCCAGGTTTGACTTTCTCTAATGAGTTAATTAGCCGTGACGAAGGAATGCACTGCGATTTTGCTTGTTTATTGCATTCTATGCTAGAAAACAAACTAGATCCTAAAGATATAGAAGCAATTATAACAGAGGCTGTAGAATTCGAAAAAGAGTTTGTAACAGATGCACTTCCTGTTTCCTTGATTGGCATGAACGGAGGGTTGATGACTGAATATATTGAGTTTGTAGCAGATCGCTTGTTAGTTTCTCTAGGCAATGAAAAAGTGTACAACACTTCAAATCCTTTCCCTTGGATGGATTTGATCTCTTTACAAGGAAAAACAAACTTCTTCGAGAAACGTGTTGGTGATTACCAAAAAGCTGGAGTAATGGCCAATAGAGAGAAACAAGTATTCTCACTAGATGAAGATTTTTAAAGACAACAACATTCACTTAATTGATATACAAAATAGGCTGCTTGCTCAACAAATACTAAACGTTCAGCAAGCAGCTTATACTGTGGAATCTAAGCTCATTCAATTTGATCAAATTCCATATTTAAGGGAATCTTTGGCAGAATTGCAGTCAAGTAAAGAGGCATTTATTGCTTACCTTGACAACAAACAATTGATAGCAGTTTTAAGTTATGAACTTATCAGTCCACAACATATAGACATTTGTAGATTAGTAGTCAGTCCTAAACATTTTGGAAAAGGCATTGCTACTCAACTCTTAAACTATCTAGAGTTTCAAACTAAAAAGACAACTAAAATAACGGTCAGTACAGCTAAAAAGAATATTCCTGCAATTCAACTATACCAAAATTTGGGTTATGTTATTAACAATAGTTTTTGGACTGAAGATAAACAACTAGAATTAGTTGAATTTGCAAAAACAATAGAAGAGAAAACTAAGAATCAAATATAAATTATCCATTAGCAAGGATAAACCACCTAACAAAAGTTTTTATTCAATCTTAGCAACCTAATTTTTTATCACATCTAAATCTTTTAAATGGATACACTGCATTTAAACATTCATTACGCTATTCAAAACCGTTTGTTAATCGAACTTAACTACAATGATGAAGGTGTTCGCATCGTAGAACCGTACTGTTTCGGCGTTAGTCGTGCTAATAACTTGGCTTTCCGAGTTTTTCAGCAACGAGGATACACCGCATCGATAACTCCAGGTTGGAAGCTACTCTCTATGAGTAAAGTAACTGACTTGAAGATTCTTACAGAACAGTTTGACCCTACCATCCGTGAGGAGTATCAGGTAGGCGATAAACACATGAAGTTTATATACGTTCAAGTGTATTAGGAGCTAAATTGAGTATTACTTGCGCCAGCCAATGCAAGTTGGTTTGGCGCATTTTTTTTCATAAAAATTAAAAACATCAGTGTGTGAAGTTAAAAATGCACACTACCCAAAAATTAGAACAATAACTATGCAAGTAATCAAAAGAGATGGAAGTCGGCAAGAAGTCAGCTTTGACAAAATTAAGAGACGTATTGAATATCTATGTGAAGGGTTAGATATGCGTTATGTAGACGTTATCGAAATCTGTAAAAAGGTAATTCAAGGGTTGTATGATGGGGTAACGACCTCTGCACTAGATAATTTAGCAGGTGAAACTGCTGCAACTATGGCTACTCAACATCCTGACTATGCCAACTTAGCTGCTCGTATTGCGGTTTCCAATCTACACAAAAATTCAAACGATTCTTTCTCTGAGACCATCAAGTTGTTGCATGAGTACATTGACCCCAAAACAGGCGAAAATGCTCAACTGATCTCTGATGAAACTTGCGAGATTATTTTGAAAAATCGTGAACGTCTAGATGCTGCAATTGTATCTAAACACGATTACAATTTTGATTTCTTTGGTTTCAAGACCTTAGAACGTTCTTACTTGCTACGTTTGGATGGTAAAGTAGTAGAGCGCCCACAATATATGATTATGCGTGCTGCAGTAGGTATTCATGGTGAAGATATTGATTCTGCTATTCAGACTTACAACTTGATGTCTGAAAAATGGTTTATCCATGCTACTCCTACCCTATTTAATGCAGGTACACCACGCCCACAGTTATCTTCTTGCTTCTTATTGAGCATGACAGATGATTCTATCTCTGGCATATTTGAAACCCTAACTCGCTGTGCTAAGATATCTCAATCAGCAGGTGGTATAGGTTTGAGCATTCACAATGTTAGAGCTAAAGGAAGTTATATCAAAGGTACAGGTGGAGCATCTAACGGTATAGTGCCAATGTTGCGTGTGTACAACGATACAGCACGTTATGTAGATCAAGGCGGCGGAAAGCGTAAAGGCGCTTTTGCAATCTATTTGGAGCCTTGGCATGCTGATGTATTCGAGTTTTTAGAGCTTAAAAAGAATCATGGAAAAGAAGAGCATCGTGCTCGTGACTTGTTCTATGCTATGTGGATTTCTGACCTGTTCATGAAGCGTGTAGAAGAGGACAGTACTTGGACTCTAATGTGCCCTAACGAATGTCCAGGATTATATGATTCGTATGGAGATGAGTTTGAAGCACTCTACCTCAAATATGAGCGTGAAGGTCGTGGTCGCAAGCAAATCAATGCTCGTGATTTATGGTCAAAAGTATTAGAATCTCAGGTAGAAACAGGTACTCCTTATATCCTATACAAAGATGCTGCAAACAAAAAATCGAACCAAAAGAACTTAGGTACTATTCGCTCTAGTAACTTGTGTACAGAAATCATGGAATATACTTCTAAAGATGAAGTGGCTGTATGTAACTTGGCTTCTATCTCTTTAGCTAAATTTGTGATTGATGGTCGTTTCGATTTTGATCGTTTGTATGAGATTGCTCGTATTGTTACCAACAACTTAAACAAGGTAATTGACATCAACTACTATCCTGTAAAAGAGGCAGAAAACTCTAATATGCGTCACCGTCCTATTGGTATTGGTGTGCAAGGCTTAGCAGATGCATTTATCAAAATGCGTTACCCATTTGAAAGTACAGATGCTAAATTGTTGAACAGAGCTATTTTTGAAACCATCTATTTTGCTGCCTTGACCGAATCTTGTGCTCAAGCTAAGATACATGGAGCTTACGAAAGCTTTGAAGGTTCTCCTATCAGCAAAGGTATCTTCCAATTTGATATGTGGGACCAAAAACCTTCTTCTCGTTGGGATTGGGATGGACTGCGTGAAGATATTATGAAATATGGTGTTCGCAATAGTTTACTATTGGCTCCAATGCCTACAGCTTCTACATCACAGATATTAGGTAACAATGAGTGTTTTGAGCCTTATACTTCTAATATTTATACTCGTCGTACCTTATCAGGAGAATACATCATTGTCAACAAACATTTGCTTAGAGATTTGATCGAATTGGGCTTGTGGAATGAGGAAATGAAAGAAATTTTGATGGCTAACAATGGTTCTGTTCAGAATATAGAAGGTATTCCTGATCATATCAAAGATCTTTACAAGACAGCTTACGAAATCAAGCAACGTGTTATTATCGACATGTCTGCTGATCGTGGTGCGTTTATCTGTCAATCTCAAAGTTTGAACCTCTTCATGGAGAACCCTAACTTTGCTAAATTGACTTCTATGCACTTCTACAGCTGGAAAAAAGGTCTAAAAACAGGTATGTACTATTTGCGTAGTAAAGCTGCTGTTGACCCTATCAAATTTACCTTGAGTGCTAAGCACCAAAACAAATTTGTCACTGCTGAAGGTGCTGAAGTAAATGAAGCTAACTCGGAAGAAGGTATTGCTTGTAGTATAGACAATCCAGACGATTGCTTGATGTGTGGTTCTTAGATTATTTTGAATGATTCATTGTTGGAGATTGAATAGTTTTCAACAGAATATTAAAATATTAGGTGATTTAACTACGGTTGAATCACCTTTTTTATGCTTTCAGGAATTATACCGCCATTGATAAAGGAAAGAATAACTAAGTAATTTTTTATTTTTGATTAATGGTTTTCACCTGAATTACTCCCTCATATGGGAATTCCATCATGCAAGCTGCCCAAGTATTATCACAATCCTCCCAAGTAATATAATCAACCTCAGCAGTTACAATAGCACCATCTTTATAATTATTAACAACTTCCTTGTTACAAATCAAGTGGTTTTTGCCTTCTATTTTGAGATAACTCCCTGTGCAGTGGTGAACGACTACAATATTTTTGAAAGTATCCTTTTGGCAAGATGAAAAAAACTGAATTGCCGCAAGTAAGGATAGAATTTTAACGCCCTTCATAAAAGTACTTATATAGAAATGAATAATGCTTTTGTTTGGTATAACGATATCAATTTACAAAAAGTAGAAAATTCAATAGTTTTCTTGAGTTAATTTTTTAAAAACTGCGCTCAATATTGCACTAGTGGAAATGGTCATGCTGCTGTTCTAAGACAACGTCTTTAATCCTCCATAGAATTTTAGTACATAGAATTTTAAATTTTATAGAAATACATCATACTCTTATTCTAATGATGAAGTTCCTCACAAAACTTCTCTTCAGTTATATTACCTTTTTTATGCCTCTGATTACAGATTATCTTGGAATTCCCTTATTATTACTAAGAGAATTTTCAAAACGGCTCATATACACAGCATGATTACCACTATACTCAAATGGATTGTCAAAATAACCATAAACGTATTTTTCAAACGTTTTAAGGTAAACAACAAGGACATTATCCCCAAAGAAGGGCCAATGGTTGTGGTGGCAAATCATCCCAATACACTGATGGATCCTGCTACAGTAGGCGTTACCTTACGGCAAAAACCTCATTTCTTGGGTAAAGCTACCCTATTCGAAAGTAAATTTGGAAATTGGCTGTGGTCAAGCCTAAGAGGCATCCCTATTTATCGCCGTCAAGACAGCAAAACAGGCAAGGTCAACAATGATGATGTTTTTGCAGCTTGCTACAAAAAACTAGAAGAAAAAGGTAGTATACTCATCTTTCCGGAAGGAGTAAGTATACAAGAACGTAAGTTACAAGACATCAAAACAGGAGCTGCTCGCATTGCATTAGGTGCAGAAAGGAAAAATGGCTACAAACTCGGTGTCAAGATTTTAGTGATGGGACTCAATTATTCTGACCCAACTCGTTTTCGTAGCGATTTATTGATTAATGTAGCTCCACTCATCAATGTCAAAGACTATTACCAACTACACCAAGAAGACGAATATGCAGCAGTTCGAGCGCTAACAGCAGCCATAGAAGATGCGCTCAAAGCACAAATGATAGATATAGAAACCAAGGAAGAAGACCTACTATTGACGCAGATAGACGAAGTTTACCAAAGCAGGCTACTAAAAGATTTGGGGTGGAAAGCTACTGACCAAAATCAGTTTATCGCTACCAAAGGCTTCAAAGAAGCCTTACACCATTTCAACCACAAAAAATCGGAACAAGTACATGACCTTAGAGTAAAACTTGACAGCTATTTTAATAACTTAGGGCAACTTCAACTCAAGGATGATCTCTTTGAAGACTCTAAGCATAAACGCTCTATTTTATCAGATGGCATTTTTAGGTTCCTCTACTTAGTCCTAGGTTTTCCAATCTACTTATATGGTCTGATCAACAATTATATCCCATATATTATCCCTTCCAAATTGGCTCAAGCAGTCACCAAGGAAGAAGTTTACTATGCTCCTATCAAGATGTTTTCAGGGCTATTGACCTTTACCATTTTTTACACCTTACAAATTGTATTAATGCAAGTTTTTGGAGGTTTGTGGTGGCTGACATTAATCTATGCGATTAGTCTACCCCTATCTGCTTTTTTCACCTTAAAATATTGGCAGCGCATACTAGACACTAAAGATCATTGGTCACTATTCTCTAGATTTTACCAGAAGGACAAACTCCTACATCAACTCATTGCTCAACGTCAAGAAATCATTACACTATTAGATGCTGCTAAAGCAGAATACTTGTTAGAAGGTGCAGAAGAATAGATGTTGAATTACTTTTAGCAAGAAATGGGTTGTAGCTTTTCTCAAAATGTTTTTCTTTTGTAGAAAAATAACTAGCTATGCAAAACAATAACATACAAGTTGCTTCTATAGATCAACTCTCCAAAATTAAAGACCTATATACCAATTGTCGCTTGGTTTTACAACAGATGGGGTTACAACATCAATGGTATGATTTCTATCCACCAGTATCTACTATACAGCAAGATATAGAAGAGCAAACGCTCTTTGTACTCCAAAATAATACAGACCTAATGGGGGTTATGGTATTAAATGAAGTACAATTCAAAGGGTATGAAGAAGTTGATTGGCAACACCAAGGTGATCGAATATTGGTCATTCATCGGATCGCTGTAGCTCCTCAACATCAGGGAAAAGGTTATGCTCGAAAGTTATTGCAGTTTGCAGAAAATCATGCTAAAAAGCACAATTATACAGCAATCCGACTAGATGCTTATAGCCAAAATTCAAGACTTCTTAAATTTTATACCCGAATGGACTACCAAAGAACAAAAGAAGTCATATTTTTGGGGCAACCTTGGGAACATCCCTTTGTGTGCTTTGAAAAAAAGATTGAGTTGTAGCTTTTCTTTAATATTGAGACTAGAGCGACAACCTACAAAAAATAAAACTTTATGAATAACGGTTTTCGTTTTGGACTTTGGGCAGCAGTTTTGTCTGTATTGTATATCACAGTACTTTATGTTTCCGCCCCTACTTACCTAATCACGGGATATGAACGTTTAACATTATTAATCTTCTTAGTCTTGATGGGCATAGCTGCCTATACAGAGAGGGAACAACGTCCTGATGGTTTTATAGAGTTTGGAGAGCTCCTAAAAATGACTTTTAGAGTATATGTAATTGGTTTTTTTGCTAAGTTTCTGTTCATCTATGTACTGTTCAACTATATTGATACAGATATGATAGAATTGGTCAAAGATGCCCAAGTTCGAATTTTTATAGAGAACAAAGGTATTGATGTTCCAGAAGAAATTTTTCAGCAAAAGCTGAAGCTTTTTATCGAAAGCACTCATTTTGGGCCAACTCTTTTAGATTTCCTAGGCATTTCTTTAGAAATCATTGTAGGGGCTATTTTTGCTGGAACCATATCCTTCTTCTTCAAGCGAGAAGCCCCAGAATACTAGGTTCTATTATAACATCAACACACTTTTTCAATAAGAATTATTCAACTTATGCTCAAACATAAATTAAGCACCGCACACATCCTAATACAAGCAGCAAAAGCAGCCATAGTAGTGGCTCTGCTCTACTGTTTTAGTGTTATGACTGCTCATAAATTCAATTATATATTTTCGCCTTGGCCATTATGGAGTTTTCGCCTAGGCATGATCATTTCCTGTATTGCAGCTGTATTTATTGTCAGAATACAACAAAGGGGCTACATTACTTATCCTCAAGGGATTCTTTCGGCAGTTTCTGCTGCACTTATGCTAGGAATATTTATTAGTATTTTCACCTATGTTTTTCAAACTAGTATTTACCCTGAATACCAAACTGCCCATAAGCAGATTTATTATAGAGGTTTAGAGCTGGATGGATGGACTCTAGAACAAGCCACCAAACAAATTGAAGAACGCTGGAACTTCTATTTTACGACCAAAGGAAGTATGATCATTGATATAATCAGTAGTCTGGCTTGGGGTTTTATGATTGCCATTACTATTGGATATATGGCTCGTAGGGTGCCTGAAGAGTAAAATTTCTTAATATCTATTTAAGAAAATTAAAAAGGTACTTAAAAACCTTATTTTCATAAAACAAAAACATACTTTTAAAGCTTAAGCGATTTAGAGCTTATTCTAGACAAAGCCCCCTTACTAATTTTTTATTGATTTGAACATGAAAGAAATAGATATATCAGTTGTTATTCCACTACTAAACGAAGAAGAATCCCTTCCTGAATTGGAGGCATGGATACGTCGGGTAATGAATGAACATGGCTATAGCTATGAGTTGGTGATGATAGATGATGGAAGTACAGATAGTTCTTGGAGTATTATAGAACAACTCTCTGCTCAAAACCCTAGTGTTGTAGGGATTAAATTCCGTAGAAACTATGGTAAATCTGCGGGCCTTAACGAAGGTTTTTTAGCCTGTAAAGGCAATGTAGTTATCACAATGGATGCTGACTTGCAAGACTCCCCAGAAGAGATTCCAGAACTATACAAATTGATTGCAGTAGATGGCTATGACATTATTTCTGGATGGAAGAAAAAACGTTATGATTCATTTATAAAAAATAATACCAGTAAGATATACAACTGGGCTGCTCGATTTATGAGCGGCATTCAACTTCATGATTTTAATTGTGGCCTAAAATCTTACAAAAGGGATGTGGTCAAGAATATAGAGGTCTATGGAGAAATGCACCGTTATATTCCGATTATAGCAAAGACCGCAGGTTTCAAAAAAATTGGAGAGAAGGTGGTAAAACACCAAGCTCGAAAATATGGAGAAACTAAGTTTGGTATTGCTCGATTTATCAGAGGGCCTTTAGACCTCATGTCTATATCTTTTGTAGGTAAGTTTAGTAAGCGCCCAATGCACTTTTTTGGCATTTGGGGTATCATTATCTTTATTATTGGATTCTTTGCTTCTCTTTTTATAGGAGTTAGCAAACTATACTATTTAGGAAAAGGGATGCCTGCTCCTTTAGTGACAGACTCTCCTTATTTTTATATAGCCTTAGTTTGCATGATAATGGGAACACAGTTATTTTTAACTGGATTTTTGGCAGAATTAGTCGCCCGAAATGCTCCTAATCGCAACAACTATTCTGTAGAAAAACGATTGGGTATGGAAGATACTACAGCCTAAATAAAAAGGACAGAAAATACTATGAAAATAACAATCATTGGTCCAGCACACCCCCTTAGAGGAGGGTTGGCAGCCTTTAATGAACGATTGGCTAGAGCTTTTCAAGAAGCAGGAGATGAGGTAAAAATAGTAACTTTCAGTTTACAATATCCTAATTTTTTGTTCCCAGGTAAAACGCAGTATTCTTCAGAGCCTGCTCCCCAAGATTTAGATATAGAAGTGTCTATCAATTCTGTTAACCCTCTCAATTGGTCAAAAATTGGTAAGCAGATTCAAGAGGATAAACCAGACTTAGTACTTTGTCGTTTTTGGCTTCCATTTATGGGGGCTTCGTTGGGTTCTATTCTTAGAAAAATAAAAAAGAATAACCATACTAAGATAGTAGGTTTGATCGACAATATCATTCCACACGAAAAACGTATTGGGGATACCTCCCTAACTAAATATTTTGTCAAACCTGTAGATGGTTTTATTGTCATGTCTCGCTCTGTAGAAAAGGAGATGACCCAGTTTGTAAAAGATGATAGACCTATTCGATACATTCCCCATCCTATCTATGATAGTTATGGAGCTCATATTATTAGAGAACAGGCACTCAGCAATCTAAAATTGCCGACCAACGACAAGTATATTCTATTTTTTGGATTCATACGCAAATACAAAGGATTAGATCTACTATTAGAAGCAATAGCACACCCTAAAATTAAAGAATTAGGCATTAAGCTAATTGTAGCTGGCGAATACTACACCGATGCCGAACCTTATGAAGCTATTGTAGCCAAACATAATCTTACTGATCAAGTTATTTTTCATACAGATTATATTCCAGACGAATCTGTCAAAGACTATTTCTGTGCAGCAGATCTAGTTGTTCAGCCCTACAAAACAGCAACACAAAGTGGAATTTCGCAGTTGGCTTACCATTTCAATGTTCCTATGTTGGTTAGTAATGTAGGTGGATTACCCGAAATTGTAGAACACAACAAAGCTGGTTATGTAGTTGATCCTGAGTCAACAGTAATTGCAGAAAGCATTCTTGATTTTTATAACAATAATCGTTATCAAGAACTCAAAGAAGGTGTAATAGAAGCTAAAAAACGATTCTCTTGGGGTAGCATGACCAATGGTATAAAAGAACTCACAAAAACCAAAGCATGAGTATTCCAACAATCAAAAAAATTCTAGCCAATAGCATTTGGGTCAAACAGGAAATACTCAAAAACGATCATTTGCTCAAGAAGATTGAGCAAACAGTCGAGATTTGTATACAAGCATTCCAAAACAAACAAAAAGTTCTCTTTTGTGGTAATGGAGGCAGTGCTGCTGATGCCCAACACATTGCAGCAGAGTTGAGCGGTCGTTTTTACAAAGACCGTCCAGCCCTTTTTGCAGAAGCCTTACATGTAAACGGCTCCTATCTTACCGCTGTCGCTAACGATTATGGTTACGATGCTATTTATGCTCGTTTGGTAGACGGAATTGGGCAAAAAGGTGATATCTTATTTACCCTCTCTACCTCAGGCAACTCAACTAACATTGTTAATGCTGCACAAGTAGCTCAACAAAAAGGTATACATGTGGTTGCAATGACTGGTAGTACAGGTGGTCAACTCAAAGAGTTGAGCCAAATTCTAATCAATGTTCCTTCTGATGATACACCTCGTATCCAAGAAGCTCATATTACCATTGGTCACATCATATGTGAATTGGTAGAAGCAGCCTTATTTAGCGATTAAAGAACTCTCAAAAGCTTTAAATATTTCTTCCTTTTTGCTGTTATCTAGTACGGCAAATACAATCTTTCGGAAAGCTCCAGCATACAAACCACCATTTCGCAAAAACTGTGCAAAATAGCTAGCAATATCAGTTGGGTTGTTGCGAAAAACACCACAGCCCCATGCTCCTAAGACTAAGACTTCATGCCCCTGAGTATAGGCTGTAGCTAATACTGCTTCCACTCGTTCTAGCATAGTGGGCTCTATTTTTTTGGTCTTTTTAGGCTCATTGCTACGTATACAACCTGCATTCACAGCTGGTGCCGTAATAAAAGCGGTATAATATGGCTGATCTAACAAGTTGTCAAAATCATCTCTAAACACAGCAACTTCTGGAGAATAAATCATTCTATGCGAATACAGACAGGTTCCATATTTACGATGAAACATATACATCGGCTCCATAAACTGTGTCAAGGTAGGATATAAGGTAGAAGCTCTAGCCAAACTCTCTTCTTGTGCTTGACTTCCTCCTAAAAAACCTCCTCCTGGATTTTTGGCTGAAGCAAAATTTAAGCACAACACCTTATCTTCATTTTCTTCGGTAGCCAACCGATGAGCTGCCGAAAGTGTTGTTTCGTTGTATAGCTCTATAATTGTCTCAAATGACTCTTTATCTTCCTTTAGTTTAGGTACTTTGCTTGATAGTAGGTTTAGTCCCTCTGGATCTAGAAATATAGCCCTATCTATAGCCCTAACCATATTTTCTTTTAGGTCTATTTGCTCCCCTAGAGTATTAATATAATGACCTTGTTCTATAATATTCAAGGTTTCTTGAGCCGTATTAGCTCGTTGTTGTCGGTTTTTATTTTTCTTAGACATGAGATTAAGTTAGTTGTTCAGTATTTTTTTGATTCTATTAAGAGAATAGTTTAGTATAAGGTTATTGTTTTCCTATACTAATCCAATATATTCATAATTCCCACAAAACTTGTTATTTGAAATCGACTTAGCTATCTAAGAATTAGATTTGTCCAATAGCAAGTTTTTATGTAAATTTGCATAGGTTCTTAAACTAAAAATTTGACTAAAAAATTCCGTATTATATGCGCACTTTCAGAAAAGAGAAGAAAATAGATGATCCTCGTATAAAAGAGTATTGCACTCAACTTAAAGCAGCTTTTCATCGTAACGATCAAACTGTCTCAGATGACATGATTGAAGAGATGAAGGCATTACGTGAGATTTTTATTGGACATGAGCGTCCAACTATTGTCAAATCTATCCGTTTGACCTATGAACACATCCAACGCTATGGTGATTTTTCTGTTCGTTATTGGGACGAAGACGAAGAGCAACCAGATGTTTCGGGTTATGAATATTACATAGATTTGATTGCTAACCCAAACAACAAATACAACAAAGACGAAATCAAAGAACTCAATATTCGTCTAAAAGCTAGCCTTGAAGAAGACGAATAAAATAACTTAAGCAACGATACAACTAGTAGGACATTTAAGAATCAGTGTTCTACTAGTTTTTTTTTTATAATGTACACTCCATTGATAATCCGCATTGAAAACCAATCCTTATTTATATAAACGCATTGAACTACTATTGTTCTAGCTAAATTTACAATTTATGCTGACAGCTGCTCTAGCCTATCTTCTAGCTTTTATATTAGGCCTAATACTTGGTGGCTTTATTGCAATCATCACTAAGATTTTGGTCATTATGCTCTTAGCTACCATACTAGGGCGTGAGATGATGATGAAATCCTTCCTAAAAATATCTCAACCTATTGATTTTATTACAAGTATCTTTCACGGGTTTCTAGCTGTATTGATAAGTGTTTCTGTTTTAGTGACATTTGAGATAGAGCCAGACTTTTTCTTAGTTGTTTTCTTAGCACTAAATATCTTTTGGATGGATTTGGGCCGTATCCGACAAGGAAAAGCCTTGCAAGATCGTTTACCTGACATAGCAAATATTCAAGAAGATATCCCTGACATGCCCGAGAGCCTACCAACAGAAGGTAATGGTATGCGATTTAATCCAAAAATGAAAGGAGAACTCAACTCCCAAATGCAACAATTGCTCTATGGCAATAGAATAGTAATGCTGATAGGCAAAATCACAGGACTTATTATTGGAGGCTTAAATCTTATAGGTTTAGGTTAAACATTTATCACCCACACTACTTAAAACTAAATCCACATGAAATATTTAATTTTCAAAACTCTAGCTGGTAAAAATATAACAGTAAAATACGTAGCCAATCAATCTCTAAAAATGGAGGTAAAGAAAAAAACGATTGCAGAATACACCTCTGCTGCGGTTATTAAGACTAGACCAGAGGTAGAGGTTCATGATACAAAAGTAACTGTTGGTTTTGGCACTAATCAATGGGGAATGACCGTACCTCGCTTAGAAGAAGGAGGAGTACCACTATATGGTACTAAAAATGGCGCAAATACAGATTATGCAGTAAATCAAGCTGCTGGTATTGTTTTCTTTTTTGGTGTTATTACACTAATTTTTGCAGGATTGACAGCTATGGCTGATACTGTTGACGGTTCTATCCCTCATATATTTATTATAATTCCCGTCATTATAGGACTTTGTTGTTTTCTTCTAGCCTTTTTCATAAAAAAATACTCCTTAATCGCTCTATATATTTTTATGGGACTGATTATTTTATCCATCTTAGGGCAATTAGCAAACCCCGACCTTCTCGCAATTATACTATCTGTAGGATTTTTAGTTAGTGCTAATAATGCTCGGTATGGAGTACAGATTGCAAATCTCCAAAATGGAGCTAAACAAGCTTAAGCTGTTAATTCGTAAAATTAAACCCACATGAAATATTTAATTTTCAAGACTCTAGCTGGTAAAAATATAACTGTAAAATATGTAGCCAATCAGTCGCTAAAAGTAGAAGTAAAGAAAAAAGAAATTGCAGAATACACCTCTGCCGCAGTGATTAAGACTAGACCAGAAATAGAGGTTCACGACACAAAAATAACTGTTGGTTTTGGTCCTAATCAATGGGGAATGACTGTCCCCCACTTAGAAGAAGGAGGTATTCCTTTGTACGGCACTAAAAATGGGGCAAATACAGATTATGCAGTAAAACAGGCTGCTGGTATTGTTTTCTTTTTTGGGGTAATCTCCATAATAGTTGGCATTTTTATATGGATGGTAGGTGCCCTTGATTGGTCAAAACCAGGGACCATCTATGCTCCTCCTTTTTTGATAGGATTTTGCTGTTTTGCACTAGCCTTTTTCATAAAAAAGTACTCATTAGTAGCTCTTTATATTTTTATGGGACTAACTATTTTAGCTATTTTGGCACAATTAAACAACTTCAATATTTTTGGGATTTTTATTCCTCTTGCATTTTTAGCTAGTGCCAATAATGCTCGTTATGGGGTTAAGATTGCAAATCTTCAAAACGCAGTTAAATAGATCTAACCAATTAATATGAATATATATTAGTTAATATGAAACCTAGACTAACAGGCGATCAAATTCTTGACTTACTAAAATCAGACTCTTACGATAATAGATTAGAGGGTCTCAAGGAGGCTTGTCAATTGAGAGGTTTTTCTAGCGAAATGAAAGATCTTATTTTTGCGAATGCTTGGTTTGCCTATGCTCCTCTAGGAAACCAAGAAGGCTTCCACCAAAAAGCTCAAAATTTATATAAAAAAATCTGTACAGACAGAGAAAGAGATCTTTGCACAAAAATTTTCACAAAAGAGGTTTTGTCTTGGTTTTCTAGTTTTTTGCATTTAACTGGTCGTCCTTTTATTAGATTTGAGTTGGATGGAGTCCACAACTATACTAGACTTTTCCTAAAAGTTTTAGCTAAAGTCTTGAAATTTGATCTATTGGCTATACCCTATTTTAAACAATTTTGCTTGCCATTCTTCCAGCCATATTCTATTTGGGATTATGGAGAAACAAATTATTATGAAGTAAATTTTAATAGTTTAAAACTAACAGATGAAGAATTAGAGGAAGTTATGCCTGTCCTTGTTTTAATAAATCCAAAAAAAATAACACTAATAACCCATCAGTTAACAGATCTTCCTAATGATTTTGGGAAACTAACCAATATTACTGATTTAAATTTAGCAGAAGGTAATTTTGAGTTATTCCCTGAGCCGCTAACTAAGCTTACTCGATTAGAACATTTAAACTTACGTGATAATCCATTAAAAAATATGGAGGAAGGCATAGGGAACTGGACAGAGCTTCGAACCCTAAGTTTAGAAAACTGCAGCGTATATAACCTACCTGAATCGATTGGAAACCTAACTAAACTAGAAACTTTAAATTTAAGGTATAATAAATTGATTCAACTTCCTGAAAGTATTGGTAACTTGCAGGCACTGAAAGAAATGCGTACACATCAAAACAGATTTATCGATTTGCCTGACAGTATCATACAACTTAAAAAATTAGAATTGCTCCGCATGCTAGGAAGTAGGGTTCCTAAAGAACGCTTAAATTACATTAGGAGTCAGATGCCTCATACTACAATATATGGTTAACTCAGCATATCAATTATAATTCATATAATAACATATTTTATATCATCAAAAACCACAAAAATAACATGTATAAAGAACCAATGCTCAGAGATAATGCACTGAAAGGTAAAACTATCTTAGTAACAGGTGGAGGAACAGGTTTAGGAAAATCTATGGCTACTTATTTTTCTTCTTTGGGAGCCAATGTGGCTATTTTTAGTAGAAAAATGCCTGTATTGGAGGCTGCAGCTAAAGAAATTGAAGAAAAAACTGGAGGTTCTGTACTTCCTGTCACAGGTGATGTAAGAGATTATGAATCTATTGAGCGCCTTTTAGAAACCGTTGTAGCTAAATATGGACAGGTAGATGTATTGGTTAATAATGCTGCTGGAAACTTTGTAAGTCCTACAGAACGCTTATCGCACAGAGCATTTGAATCTGTAATAGGAATTGTATTACAAGGGACAACCAATTGTACTTTAGCATTAGGCAAATATTGGATTAAAAACAAGATAAAAGGAAATGTACTTAGTATCACCACTACTTATGCTTGGACAGGTTCTGGTTATGTAGTTCCTTCGGCTTGTGCCAAAGCTGGTGTATTGGCCATGACTCGCTCATTGGCGGTAGAATGGGGCAAAAAATATGGCATCCGTTGTAATGCAATTGCTCCAGGACCTTTCCCTACAGAAGGTGCTTGGTCTAACCTCCTACCTGGTGACTTAGAGAAGAAGTTTAGTCCAGAAAACAAAATTCCAGTTGGACGTTATGGTGATCATCAAGAATTAGCCAACTTAGCTGCTTACCTAGTTTCAGATTTTGCTGCTTATGTCAATGGTGAAGTGATTACGATAGATGGAGGTGAATGGCTACAAGGAGCTGGCGAGTTCAATGATTTCAGTGTAGTAACTGATGAGATGTGGGATATGTTTGCAAGTATGCGAGGCAAATAAGTTTTTTAGGTAATAGCTTTTCAGATAATAGGTAATAGATAAATGACTTTGCTTTTCTCTATTTGATGATGTCAAAGCTCTTAAAATACTAATTGATTTTTTTATAAAAATGATAACCATGATAAAGTATATTTTAATAGCAATACTAGGTTGTTTAGCAGCAACTAGTTTTGCTCAAAAAGAACTGACCTTAGAAGATGCTGTGCTCAAACAATGGAGAGATTTTTATCCTGAGCGTGTAAGTGGCCTAAAATGGATTGGCAACACTTTGGTCAAGTATAATGATGATAGAACTACATTAGAAGGCATTCCTTTGGGCAAAAAAACGGAGGAAGTATTCTTAACTCAAGAATATTTGACCGAAATGACCAAACAAGAACTTAAAAGCTTGGGGAAAACTCGTTGGATTGATGAACAAGAGTTTTATGCCTTCAAAAAAGGAGAAGGAGACAAACAGGGCTTTATGTTTATGAGCCGAAAAGAAGGCAAGATTACTGATCAGTTTTTGATTGGGGGTACTGCAAATCTAGATTTGCACGCAAAAAGCCGTCAAGCAGCTTTCACTATAGACAACAACTTATATGTTGCCAATATGGATGAAGCTAAAATAGCTGTCACAACATTTGAAGATAAAAACATTGTTTCGGGACAAGCTATTGCTCGCTATGAGTTTGGTATTGGCAAAGGTACTTTTTGGTCTCCTAATGGTCGCTATTTAGCCTTCTACCAAAAAGATGAAACGGCTGTAAGTGATTATCCTTTATTGGATATTTCTACAACACCTGCTAAATTAAAAACCATAAAATACCCAATGGCTGGCCAAAGCAGCGAAACTGCTAAAGTAGGTATTTTTGACAGTAAGTCTAAAAAAACAATTTACTTGCAAGTAGAAGGTCCTGAAGATCAATATCTAACCAATGTGGGGTGGGATGCGACAGAAGAATATGTATATGTTGCGATTGTGAACAGAGGTCAAAATCATATGCAACTCAATAAGTATGACGCTCGCACAGGTAAGTTAGAAAAAACCTTGTTTGAAGAAAAACACGAAAAATATGTAGAACCAGAGAATCCAGTTTGGTTTATCCCTAATGCTAAAAATGAGTTTTTGTGGATGAGCGAAAGAGATGGGTTCATGCACTTATACCGTTATAATACAGAGGGTAAGCTACTAAACCAAGTCACTAAAGGCGAATGGGTGGTAAAACGCATATTGGGTCTAGATGCTAGTGGCAAAAACATCCTAGTAGAAGGGACTGATGAAACAGGTCTTAATATCTATGTATATTCTGCGGGACTGAGCAATGGAAAGGTAAAACAACTTACTAAGGAGAAAGGAGTGCATCATGCATCTTTGAGCAAGGATGGAAGCTATTTTATAGATACTTATTCTAATCTTACTACTCCTTCTGTTACACAGATTGTAGATACAAAAAAAGGTAAGGTTGTCAAAGAATTACTAAAAGCTGAAAATCCTCTAAAAGACCACACTATTGGAACTACAGAGTTGATTACACTCAAAGCTTCTGATGGAACTCCATTGCATGGCAGAGTTATTAAACCAAGCAATTTTGATAAGTCTAAAAAATACCCTGTTATTGTTTATGTATATGGTGGTCCACATGCACAGATGATCAACAATAGTTGGTTGGCAAGCACACGCCTTTGGATGTACTATGCTGCAGAGCAGGGTTATATTGTATTTACGCTAGACAATAGAGGTTCTTCCAATAGAGGTTTAAACTTCGAAAATACGATTCACCGTCGCTTGGGTGATGTGGAAATGGAGGATCAATTAGTGGGTGTAAACTACCTAAAGGAACAACCTTATGTAGATGCTAAACGTATGGCTGTACATGGTTGGAGTTTTGGTGGTTTCATGACTACTTCTATGATGTTGCGTCAACCAGGCACCTTCCAAGTTGGTGTTGCTGGTGGCCCAGTTACTGATTGGAAATTCTACGAAATCATGTATGGAGAACGTTATATGGATACTCCCGAGGAAAATCCTGAAGGTTACAAAAAATCTAGTTTGCTCAATTATGCTGATAAACTAGAAGGTGATTTACTCCTAATACATGGGACGATAGATGATGTAGTGGTTATGCAACATAATTTATCTCTTGTTCAGAAATTTGTACAAGCAGGTATTATAGCTGACTTTTTCCCTTATCCTATGCACCCTCACAATGTTCGTGGAAAAGATCGTGTCCACCTTATGAAAAAGGTCTTGACGTATATTGATGACAAATTGAAAAAATAAGACTTAAGTCTATATTTTTTCTTAGGAAGTCTTCTATTCACTATGGATAGAAGACTTTTTTTGTAGCTATAATAGGAGGTAACATGGCAACCAAAGAAGATATATTAGCCATCAGAATATTAAAATAAGCTCCATGTGACCAACTGATTGCAGTATCGAAACCAAACCATACAAAAAAAGCAACAACAATGGCTTTATAAGCCCACTTCTCTTTTTTTGCAAAGGCATTAGTGACTATAAAGTATTGTAGTATGAAATAGCCTGCTGAAGTCATTCCGAAAGGACCTAATAAAAACTGTGTAGCTTGCGCTACATCTGCGGGAAGTTCGTCTTGTCCAAAAAAAGCTCTTGCCATCTGTGTATCGTAGATACCAAAGGGATCAAAACTGCCTACAAAAGCCCACATCATGCCCATTGCGATAAAAATAAGGCTGACTATTTTTAGGTAACTGACCCAAAAATTGAAGTTTTTCATATATAATTACTTTGGAGATAAGCTAACCATACAACTATCCTTCAAACTCTGAAAGTTAGATAATTTATATTGGATATATACTAAACTATCTGTGTCTGCTATCCAACCTCTGCCAGTCACTACAAAATTATCAGCTGTAATTTGCTCCGAAAAGGAGAAGGTATCTTCTTCTACTTGTGCAATAATTTCGTTATTGGGATGATTGTATAGATTCTTGATAATAATCTTATCTACACTGCTATGTTCTATAATATCAATATAATGGTTTTCGGTTGTTTGAGAGCAAGTTTCAAGAGCATCATACACTCCTAAAAATTGAGTTCTAGATACTATAGTACAAGCACCTTCCTCATCTAACTCATAACCACTGTTGCAAATACAAATCTCCTCCTGGCAAGTACCATTCCCCCCACACAAATTATTTTTGCAAGGATCTTGACAGGCTGTATAAGTACATAGCAATACAACACTAATTAAGCAAAATTTTATATAATTTATTAGTCTAATAGCTCGTGGTTTTTAGATTTTTATGCTAAACTTCATTTTCTTAGTTCTTGAAAATAAAAGGCCACGAATTAATCTCAAAGAGAAGATATGTTTATCTATAGATTAAATCGTTGATTCGTTCATAGCTGAAGGTGTAGATTCGCCACCTCTGTGTAGTTCTTCTATAGCTTTTTGTATAGTAGGATCTTTAGTCTGCAACACCTTATAGAAGCCCAACTCTCTAAACAACTGCTGTGCTACATATGCCTTTATGTTTAGTTTAAGTCTTGACTTAATCATTCCTAAGTCTTCTTCTTTTCGAGTTATACCTTTCTCCTCAGAGAATTGTACAAAATCTTCTAATACCTCATCAGAAACTTGGTATTCTGAGATAAATGCCTCTAAATCTCCAATTTGCTTGAGTCGCTGACGGTTATTATCCATATAGTGGTAAACAAACTGTGGAATATAATTGCTTGTTCTTACAAAATAAGGATTATGATCCATGCTATCCAAAGGCACAAAAACGTCTGGTATAATACCTCCACCTCCATAAACAACACGACCTCCAGTTGTATAGTATTTGGTAGAATCGCTTATTTTGATACTATCTTTATGATACAACTCACCAGATTCAAAACGTTTCTTTAGATCATTAGAGTAATCATCACTTTCTTGCTCATAAGGTTTTTGAATCAAGCGTCCAGAAGGTGTAAAATATCGAGCTACGGTCAAACGCAATGCAGAACCATCACTCAACTCATATTGCTCTTGTACCAATCCTTTTCCGAAAGATCGACGACCAATAACAATACCTCTATCGTTGTCTTGAATAGCTCCTGCCATAATCTCGCTCGCTGAAGCAGAGCCCTCATTAATCAAAACAGCCACCTTTCCTACCTTAAACAATACACGTCCGTTAGAATTATATTCTTTACGTTTGTAGCTACGCCCTTCTGTGTATACCAATAGTTTTTTCTTGGCAAACAATTGAGTAAGCATATCTGTAGCTGCGTTTAGATAGCCTCCAGGATTTTGTCTTAGGTCAATAACCAAGTCTTTCATATCTTTCTCGATCAAAGCCTCCAAAGCAGTCATAAACTCAGCATAAGTTTTCCCACTAAATCTATTGACTTTGATATAGCCAGTCTGTGCATCTAACATATACGAAACATCTACACTTCGCATAGGGATTTCGCCTCTAGTGATCGATATTTCTTGCAACTCTGCCAAACCACTTCTCTTCACTTTTATATCAACACCACTTCCAGATTCACCTTTGAGTTTATCAATAACTCCTTTATTTTTAATACCAACTCCTGCAATAATACTATCTCCAATCATAATAATCTTATCGCCTACTTCCATACCTGCTTTATCAGAAGGGCCATCAGGAATAACCCCAACAATATATACAGTATCTTCTAGTACAAAAAACTCAACACCGATACCTTCAAACCCTCCGGCCAAAGACTCGTTAACCCCTTGTAAGTTTGCTGCTGCAATATAACTAGAATGAGGATCCAAGTTTTTTAGCATTCCTTCTATGGCTGCATCTTCCAATTTTTCCATTTCAATGCCTTCGAGATATCTAGCATCAATAAATCGAAGAATTTCATCTACTTTTCCTGCTCTAGGCGAAAGTTGGGAATTATTGTTTGATACCAACACATAAGAGCCATTCATTTGAGAGCTAATCTGATACCCAATCCAAGTACCTCCTGCTAATGTTAGTGCTAACAATAGGGGTAAAAAGATATTAAGTTTTTCTCTGGAGGATAATGGATTACCATTATTATTTTTAGGGTTATTATAGCTTGGCATTATATATCAAAAAATTAGATTGTTGACAAAGATTGATTACATTGAGTTTACACTCTATTTTTTACTCTTATTCATTAAATAAAACCGATTCCCTCTTCTACTCTATTCTCTCTAGTAGAACTGTCTATTTTATCTTCAAAATTTAATTCTATATTCTTCTTTTCAGAATCTAGTTTTAACTTTTGTAGTATTCCTTTTAAACCTTTATTTTCTAGCTCTACAACATCTACTTCCTCCCAATAACGAGCATTTATAAACCGAAAAACCTCGTCTAGTTTTGGTATAATCGACACTAGTTCAGAGTTAGTCGAGTCATTGCTTGATTTAACATTAATTAGATACCCTGTACCTATTCCTCCTGTCAATATTACTACTAATAATAGAAGTAAAAAAATGTTAAGCCTTGTTCTTGAGTGCAATAGAGGTTGACTCTTATCTTTAGGGTTATGGTACAGTGGCATTATGATATCAAAAAATTAGATTGTTGATAAAGATTGATTATATTTAAGAATGCTTTGATAGCGATTCAAAAAGGATTGCTTTTAAATCTACAATTCTGCTAAAATACGTTAGTTCAATGAATTTTCGTAAGTAGTTGATTACTAAATCCATATAGCACAAATTCGACTTTCGTAAAGACCTGACAGTCAACAGTTAAGATTAAAATAAAAATGATACTAATTGCAGACAGTGGTTCTACTAAAACTATTTGGTATTTGACCAATGGTCAGGAGTATACTATTTATCATACCAAAGGTTACAACCCCTTTTTATTATCAACAGCAGAAATTGAAGGTAGTTTAAAAAAGGATTTATTTCCTCAACTAAACATATCTGTAGATCAAGTTCAACAAATCCATTTTTATGGGGCAGGTTGTGGTAGTGTAGAGACACAGGAGTGTGTACGAAATCTACTAAAAAAATGTTTCTCCAATGCTTTGGTTAATGTTCATAATGACTTATTGGGCACAGCTAGAGCTACTTGTCAGAACAATGCTGGACTATGCTGCATATTGGGAACTGGGTCTAATGCTTGTGTTTTTGATGGCAATCAAATTATAGACAATACTGTTTCACTAGGTTATATATTAGGAGATGAGGGCAGTGGCGCTAACATTGGTAAACTATTGATTCAAAGCTTTTTCTACAAAAAACTTCCTGCAGAACTTACTAAAGCATTTGAGCAAAAATATAAGTTATCGAGAGGTCCTTTTTTGACTCGTTTATTTAAAGGTAACATGCCAAATCAATATTTGGCCTCTTTTTCTTTGTTTTGTGCCGAAAAAATTGAACATTTGTTTATACAAGAACTCGTTGGGCAAGCTTTTGATTCGTTTATACAAGAACATGTATTACCATTCCTAAAAAAATATCCTGATTTAGTAGTACATTTTTCTGGCTCTGTTGCATATGGGTATCAAGAAATATTAAGAAAACGATTAACACCTTATAACATTAGGCTAGGGAAAATTATAAAAGCTCCCTTCCCTGATTTACTAGATTATCATACAACTTTAGCCGGGCAGCTAAAATAACTACTATTGTAGAATTAGATAGATAAAAGACGACAACTACTCATGGGCAAAAAAGAAGAATTAGATAGCGTAGACAGAAAAATTTTGAATATCTTGATGCAAGATGCCAATACTTCTTATGTAGATATCGCTAAACGAATACATGTATCGCCAGGTACAGTACATGTTCGCATGAAACGACTACAAAAACTAGAAGTTGTTCAAAAAGCATATTTAAATGTCAACTATCCTAAACTGGGATATGATGTTTGTGCTTTTTTGGGTATTTATCTCGAAAAAAGCTCTATGTATAGCAATGTAATTGGTGCTCTCAAAAGTATTCCAGAAGTTGTGAATGCACACTATACTACAGGTATGTATAGTATCTTTGCCAAGATTATTTGTAGAGATACAGAACACTTACGTAGAGTTTTGTACGAAAAAATCCAAGATATTCCAGGTATTCAACGCACCGAAACATTTATCTCTTTGGAGGAAAGCATCTACCGTCCTATTTCTATTTTGGAAGAGGATGATCAGTAGTAGAACTACTTAGTTGCATAAAAACCTATTATCGCTACAAAAACTAGAGCCAAGAAGGGCCTAATTGGAGCTTCTTGGCTCTAGTTTTTGTTGACTATACTGAACAGGATTCTTTATAAAAAACTGCTACCAACATCTTATTACTTGCCTCCCCTCCCCTTTAAATAGGGCATAGCATAAGATACTATAATATATAGATCAAACTAAGTTTTGTTATCATTTAGCCTTTTTAGGTTTAAACAATTCAGGTAGGTTGATCTTGCCAAAGCGATAGTAATTAAAATATCGATCTTGCAGACATACAAATATATTCCCTTTACCTACAGAGTAGGCTAATTTAGGACAGAGTAATTCTTGTTGTGTATTGTAGCGCTGTAACTTCCGCTCCTTTATATCCCCTTCCTTATCGATTCGAACTACAGTTGCATATCCATCAGCATAGATACCTCTATTGAAAAGAAGGTAAACTTCATATTGATACATCACCATATAGTGTGATAAAAATGGACGTTGTTTTTTCGGCTGTTCTCCATACTTATAGACATGCCTAGCCCATACAATTTCACCTTTTGCATCAAAACGGACAACCAAAACTCCATGACTCTTGAAACTTATATTTCCAGGAGGTTGTTGCTCTGCTGTTATGACCAAACCGCCATCTTTAGTTATTTGCCAATGTACTTTCTTATAAGATCTAATTTCGGCAGTAGGTTTTACTTTCTTTCTACCCAATATTTCTTTGAGTAAGTCTTCACCAAAGGCATGCTGTTTTTTGACTAAAACCTTTGTTCGTTCGGCATTGATCTTAATAAAAAATAGTCCTCCTTGGTAGTAATATCTCGATTTAGAATAAAACCCAAACCAGCTTACATTTCCTTCTTCATCAAAAGAGAAACCCATTTGATTGTAAAAGTATTCGCCTAAGCTTGGCGTAAATCGAGCAAAATTATTAGCCTCTTTTCCTACAAAAAATAAAGTAGGATCAGCGGTCACCTTACGGGTAAGGTAAGTTCTGTCTTTTCTGAAAACATCGGTTAGGATAGCAACTTCTCCTTTACTATTCATTCTTAATTGCTTGATTGCCACCATTCGTTTGGCAGTACCAGTTGGTGACATATCTACAGTTCGCTTCCAAAGTTGTTTTAGGGAAGTATCAAATACCCTAAGTGTAATTTTATTGGTTAAGCCACTCACTCCTTCTATATCCCCTGCTTCTTCATAGTCATAGACCAATATTTTACTCTTGTCTGGCGACACCGTAAAATTGCCTCGATAATAGTTAGATTCCATTTTGAAAGGAGCAATCAGTTCTATAGAATCTTGCCCTTCCAGCTCCATCGTTTCTGAGTTTATGCGAGAAGCATATAGGCTAACTTTATCATATATTTGTTTGTCTTTGTTGACCTTGTACCTAAAAAACACCAAATACATTTTACCTTCTATATTGATAACTCCTCTATACTTTCTTCGCTCTTTGGTTACTTGGTAGGTTTGCGAAGCTTCTAGCTTTTGTGAGTATTTTTCTAGCTCTGCATATCCAAATTTTTTATCAAATCGTAAAACAAAGTAACCTGTAGAATCAAAATCCAATAAGGTATGTGTCAAATCAGTTTTATCACGTTTCTTAGCTTCACTCTGTATCCATGCTGATTGGGCAAGTAATATGGTATTGGCTATCATAACAATTACAACAGTACTAAAGATATTTATCCATTTCTTCACAGTATTCCTATATTTTAAAATTAGACGAAAACAACCCCTATATAATTATACTAATTTATCAGATAAGATGCCAATATTTTGTGCAGAAACAAAAAAGCACCTTGTGACTTGTTCACAAAGTGCTTGCTCCAAAACTATTTTAAAAACTATGATTTCTAAATATACTTTTATTACAAAATACGTTTTACTTGTAATTTACTCAATAGATTAGCTTGCTTGAAGGCGTTAAGAATATACTGTGCTTCACTCTGATCATGGTCTCCATTAGCTGTTAGGCTAAAATTGTTACTATTTGCTGTTCTTCCTTGGCGTACAGCTTTCATCTTATTAAAAGAACTAAAAGAGGTATCAATCTTGACATTTATTTGTATAGGCAAACTCAATACACTATCGTTCTCACGACCATTTCTAAGAGCCATTTTAGTTAGATCATTTACTCCACTAATAGAACCTCTGTCAAAGGAGAATTTCCCATCTCTATAATTATACTCTACATTTACAATCCCTGGTATTGGTCCTAAATCTGGGGCCTGACCATCTTCATAAAGCAGTGCATCCACCTTTTGCTTTATAGCAGCATTAGATTTCACAGCATCTTTCACACCTTGTATAGTTCTAATCCAATCCGCAGTATGCTCAAACACAGAATTTACGTTCTTATGTAAGCCTTCTAAAACTAAAGGAATTGTCTTATTTAATTCTGGAATATGTACTATGGAAGCTTGTTTTCTGTAGCGCTCATGTGCTGCTCGAAAAGCACTATTCACTCTAATTGCAGCAGCCTTACGTTCTTCAAAACTACTGTAAGAAGGCTTTGTACTGGCTAATGATTCTTGTAATGCTAATCGGAGTGCAGCATGCTCTGCTTCTATCATTTGTTTAAAAGATTTAATAGCATCTGCTTCATCCTCTATTATTAGTTCTTTTTTATAAGAACCAACTTGCACATAGGCTCTAAGTTTACCTTTTACATTGGTGTGTTCATCTCCATCAGCAGTTGTGGTAGTTTCTGCAGTAAACTCTCCCTCTGCACCAACTACAAAATCAGATTTTGTCTTCTCAGTAATTTTCTTGTGTAACTCCTCTTTTTGCTTATCAGTAAGTTCCCCACCATTCTCTTCTCTTGTTTTATCATACAATTCTTTATTCCCCTTATATTTAGCTGCTGCTTTAGGATTTAACTTAAGTCCCAAGTTAATGTGTCCTTTTTTGTGATGAACAGATACCTCTCCTTCATCTGGAATACGAATCGTAAATGAAATACTCCCTGCCGCAGTAAGTGTGAGCGCATTGCAGGATGCTCTATTGACAAAAGCTTTAACCCCAACTAGCATAGCTCCTAAAATTTCTGCGTGAAAGGATAGATCAGTATACCCGTTTGCACTAATAACTTTAAAGGCCAAAGGTCCAACACCAAGAGAATACTTCCCTGTATTATTCGTAAAATTATGATTAATACCCGCTGTCAAAGCAGAGTCAGCACCTAATACATTTTCTAACCCACTAAAGTCTACTTTAAATGTCCCTGTAAGATCAAATGAGGGGCAAGCATGAACCATGATATCAGCATTGATAACGGCACTAACTTTTTTGACCGAGTATTTTTTATTTTTAATTGCTATCGGAATGTTGACTTTTGCTCTTTTCGCTATAGCTAGCAACTCTTTATTCGTTTTCATCACCTCCTTATCTGTTGCTAAGGTGCGCTGCAAGAACCTTTGGATTGCATCCACTTTACTTTTTTCGTCTGCCCACTCTATTTTATCATCAGCACTCAGTTGATTAAACTGTTTATTGAATTTACCAATAAGGTTTTTAAGACTATCTAACTCCATTGCATCTTCTGGTGGCAACTCATCTTTGCCTGCTTTTTTAGCGATTTTCTGAGCAGACTCATAATACTTTGATAACATATCATAAGTTGCCTTGATTTCTGCTGTTGTCACAGGAGCCTTATCCTCTTCCTCTGTTTGTTCTTTTTCTGCATCTTCTCTATCATCTACATTATCCTTTTTGTCAGAATCTTCTTTATTCTCATCAGAATTGCCCTCTCCTTTTTCAGCAGTCTCTTCTTTTGATTCTTTTTTGTCCTTAGTCTCTTTCTCCTCTTTAGCTTCTTCTGCTTTTTTATCCTCTTTATTTACTGCCTCAGCCTTTTCTTTTTTCTCCTTCTCCTTTTCTTTTTTAGCTTTTTGTTCTGTCTCTTTTTCTTCTTCCTTCTTCTTGGCTTCCTCTTTTTTCTTCTTTTCCGCTTCCTCTTTAGCCATTTTTTCTGCTTTAGCAGCAGCTTCTTTGGCTGCAGCTTCTGCCTTAGCGGCGGCCTCTTTAGCTTCTTTCTCTTCTTTTATTTTTTTATTGATCTCTGCTTTTACCTGTTTGATGGTGCTGCGCATAGCTCCTAATTGTTGTTTTTCTTTAGGCGTCAGTCCACCTTTATCAATTTTTCCATCACCATCATCATCATTATTTTTAAATTTTCTTTCCATCAACACCAAATCCGCCTCCATTCTTTTTAGGGTATCTTTTTGCTTTGCTAAGTTGCTCATTATATATAGGTTTGAATATTTTTTGAATAGGATACTAACTAGACATTAGATGTTAGACAATTAGACTTTAGATTATGGTAACAATAGTTAGTAATAGTCTAAGCATCTAATTCCAATGCGCAATGATATAAATATGCTTAAAAGTTTTGTCTAGTTAGCTGACAAGCTTGCACTAATAGAAGCTAGTTGCTCCTCCAACTCTGCCATTCTAACTCGCATGCCTTCTCCATCTTTAGGTAAGTTGGCTTTGGCTTCATCTACTATTTTCAGGTGTTTTTCTACTTCTTTTAGCATTTTGCCCAAAGCAGGAGCAACTTTTTTCTTGATCGGATCGCGATATTTTACCAACTGCTGTTGCTTTGTTTCATCCAACTTATCATATCCTTCTTCTAATGCGCCTACTCTCTCTATCATTTCCATCACCATTTTTACATCCTTCTCATCCGATTCAAAATCTTCTAGATTCTTACTTATCGTTTTTCTAAGCTGCTTAAAAGCTGCAATGATATCTTTAGCTTCTTTAGGAAAGTCTGCTGGTGCAGGTTTTGCATTATCAGATTGGTTATCAGCATTGGTCATTGCTTTTCTGACCAGCTTCAAGCGAATTTCCATTCCTTTTTTTCGTTTAGTTTCTTTGGTGTTTTTCAATAATTCTGGTTTAGCTCTGTAGATTTTGAGTACCTTTACCAAAAGTTCATCTAACTGTTGAAGTTCTTTTTTGTTTGCGAGTATCGTTGCCATAGTTTTTAAGTTTTTTGGTTTTTCATTAACTTTACACTACAAATCTAATTGATAGCCTTTTGCCTTATTCACAAAAGAATAGTTCAATTAAGATTACCAACGCAACAAAACCCAACACAAACAATTAACAACCAGATAATTAAATAAAAAAATCTAATGTTTCTAAAGCCTAAAAATCTACTTAAAAAAAATCGTTGGTGGACTCAATTTAGTTGGCTTGTACTCATTATTTTTGCATTGTTAGGAAACAGTTTGGGGCTAGAGGCCCAATCTCGTAAATCGTTGGAGAAAAAACGCAAGTCTGTCAACCGTCAAATCAAAAAAGCAACCTCACAGCTAAAAAAGACGGTTAAAACAAAAAAAGCAACCATCAGTAGCTTGACTAAGTTGCAAAAAAAGATTGCATCTAGAGCTAGCTTTATTGAGACGATGGACAAGGAACTTCAAGAAGTAAATGTTCGGATCGATCGTAAAATGACTGTAATAGAAACTTTAGAAGATAATATAGAACAGCTTAAGCAAAATTATACTAAAATTGTTAGACACCTTTATCGTTATCAACTCCAAAATAATGGGTTGTTCTTTGTGTTGTCTGCAGACAGTTTTAATAAGGCTTATAGACGTTGGGTTTATTTACAACAACTAGAAAAGCATAGAAAAACTCAGGTAAAACTAATCTTAGCTACTCAAGAATCTTTGACTCAATATATCAATAGTTTAGAAGCCCAAAAGTTAGATAAATCTAATCTCTTGACGAATGAGCTACAACAAAAACTAATCTTAGATCAAGAAATAGAAGAGAAAAATAAGATTGTCAAGAAGCTCAAATCAAAGGAAAAAACGCTCAAGAAAGATCTAAAGCGAAAAGCCAGCTATAAAAGACAACTCAACAAAAAAATTGAGCGTATTATTCGTTCAGAAATTGCAGCATCCAAAAGTTCTGCTCGCAAATATGCTAGCACTAAACGAAAAGGTAAAAATCCTTCTAAAGGATTGCCTAAAATGAATCATCAAGACATCAGTACTCGATTCAAAAACAATAAAGGACGCTTGCCTATGCCAATCAAAAACGGTCGTATAATTGGTCGTTATGGCAAACATGTTCATCCTGTTTTTGAGCAAGTGACTACTGTCAATAATGGTATAGATATCAAAGGTTCTAAAAGTACTAAAGTCGAATCTATTTATGACGGTGTGGTGGTGAGTGTATTTACTATACCAGGGTTCAACAATGCTGTTATGGTCAAGCATGGAGAGTATTACACTACTTATTCCAACCTATCTAAAGTCTATGTCAAGCGAGGCAAGATTGTCAAGAAAGGTGCTCGTTTAGGCTTAATCCACAGAGATTCGGGGACTGGTAGTTATGTGCTGCATTTTGAGCTTTGGCATGGAAAAAACAAGCAAAACCCTAGCCATTGGATACGCAGTAGAGGCATCTAAAATAGTACTATCCTTATCCCTTTTCTAATTCCCTATTAATTCCCCCAAAAATGCAAGAAGATTTTGATAATATCTGTCAACTTCTACTGACGGATGAATCTAATGCTAAACTGGCTATACAAACCATAAAAGGACTTCCTGAATTAAATAAAAAAGTAGAAAAATATTTTGCACCACTACTCAAAATATTCAAGAAAAAGTCTGTAAAATCGATACCTACTATCCTCAGAAATTTGCAGGCTAATAAATATACCATCAAACAGCTTTTATGGCTATTAGAACAACCTTTGTTTGTCAATCTATTGCCTAAACATACAACTACACTAAACTTAGACAGTAAAAAAATAGAATCGCTACCCGAAAGCATTGCCAACTTATCTAAGTTGGAGCGAATATACTGTGGTTTTAATAAACTTACCAAGCTCCCCAACTCTATTTCGAGTCTAAAAAAGTTAGTATTTCTAAGCTTTCACAACAATAAGCTAGCTGCTTTACCTGAGTCTTTTGGAGAGTTATCAGTATTGGAAGAAGCAGACCTTTTTGGCAATAAATTGAAGCATCTACCCGAATCTATAGGAGATTTGAACAATCTAAAAATATTAAGATTGCATAACAACCAAATTAATCAATTACCTGAATCAATAAGCCAACTTTTGGCACTTAAACAATTAAATCTCACAGATAATAAATTAACTTTCTTGCCCTCCTCTATTATTCATTTAAAGGCTTTAACGGGGCTGTATCTTAATAACAATAAACTAAATAACTTACCTCAAGATTTTGAGCAGCTCACCTCTTTGATTTCGATCTCCTTAGGTAGAAATCAGATTTCTAGCCTTCCAGAAAATTTTGGAAACCTAAGCAGGCTAAGAATTTTGTATATGGAACAGAATAAACTAACTACACTGCCTGAATCTATTGGCAACTGCTCCCTACTAAAAACACTTTATTTAGCTCATAATCAATTAACCAAACTTCCTGAGTCCATCCATAAACTAAGCAAGCTGCAAACCTTAAATCTAGTTGGTAATCCTATTAATTCTAAAGAAAAAGAACGTATTGAGAAAGCACTTCCCCATACAACTATATCTTGGGAAAATGATTTTTAAGTAATAGGGCAAAAAAATATCTGATAAGCAATGTTCTGCCTATCAGATATTAGAACTAAAGTAACTTAGCACTTAAGAGTTATAAAAAATAACTTTTGTATTGGGCAATGCCTTTTTGAGTTTATTGACAGCTCCTCTAGAGATTTTGTTATGTTGCAATTCTATTTTTTTCAACATAGTTAACTTGCTCATGCTCTTAGGCAGTTTTTTGAATTGGTTATTAGAAAGTTTTAGCACTTTCAAACTTTTCAAATCCCCTATTGCATCAGGCAATACTGTCAATTTATTTTCTAGTAAATTGAGTTCTTTTAGATTGCTAAGTTTGGTAAACTCTTGAGGCAAAAAAGCAATCTCATTAAAAGCCAATTCTAACTTTTCTAACTTTTGAAGTTGACCTATAGAAGAAGGCAAACGCTGAATTTTTGCCTTATACAAATTTAGCTCTTCCAAGCTTTTTAGATTGCCTATAGATTCTGGTAACTTCACTAAATTAGTGGATCTGTGTAAATATAGTTTTTCTAAATTTTGGAGTTGTCCAAACTCTTCTGGTAATTCTTCAATAGAGCTCCCTGATAAGTACAGTTCCTCTAAACTAGACAGTTCACAAATAGCTTCAGGAAAAACTTCTATAGAGCCTTGCCCTAAATATAATGCTCTTAGATTTTTTAGTTGGCCAAAAGCCTTAGGAAGTGTTTTTAATTTATTTTTCCCTAAAAACAGGGTCTCTAATTTAGAGAGTTCTCCAAACTCTTCTGGAATTGAGCTTAGCTTATTATTGGATAGATTTAAATAGGTTAACTCTTTTAGGTTGCCAATTTCTTTGGGAAGTGTCCTAAGATTATTCGAATTCAACTCCAAGCGTTGCAATTTTTGAAGTTGATCTATTTCTTTTGGCAACTCCTTTATACTAGAGTTATAAATCCTTAACACCTCTAAGTTGCTAAGTTCAAATACTCCTTTGGGAATTTCTTTGAGGTACATTTCCCAAATTCTCAAAGATTTTAGATTTTTAAACTTGTGCAATTGTGTCCTATATTCTTCTGGCAAGCTTTCAACATCTATATAATATACATCTTCTGGATTAGCTAATGCTTCCTCCATATTTGTTAAGCCATTTTGTGCCAATAGATTGCTTGTTGTGCTTAATCCTAAAAATACAATTAGGCAAGTTAGGAGTTTCATATTTATATTATTTACTATAAAAAAGGAATTCAATCAAAAGTCCAACTAACTGACGATCAATTACACTGCCAAACCTCCATATCCCAAAACAGGATTAAAATTACATGTAATTTTAATCCTGTTTTCTAGGTCTTGATTCGACTACTTCTATTGAAATGCCTTATGAGGGTGTGGTGTAAAAATCCATTTATCGTTCACACAAACTAAGGTTTCAAACCTTGAACCTGTTTCTGCACCTTCCTTCACAAACTCAAAAGCATAGAAAGTCAAATCCTCCTTCACTACATCAGCCAAACGAGCATAATCCTCGCTAAAGAGGCCAAAATCACCATCTTTTATCTTTTGGCTAGTCAATTCAAATACCAATATTCTAGTTTCGCCTTCTTGCCCTTGCATATACAGGCCTCTGCGGTAAGTTGGATAAGTATATTCATTAAGCATAATAGTAGCTTCTTCCCCCATTACTACATAGGACAAATCTTCCTCATTAGGGAATAATGACTTATACAACTTATGCGAATAATCATCATCCTTATTTAGCGCTTCTGCTATCTTCCAAGCACCTTCTTGGTTATTAGGAAACACCTTAGTCGAAACATCTACCTTTTGTTTTTGCGCCGCTAACAAACCACTACTATCAATAGCAGTTGTATCTGTAGAGTTTGCTGTAGAATTATTGTTAGAATTGTTAGCAGGCATCTCAGCATCGCAACTGATCACTAATCCAGCTGCAATAATCGAAATGATTAAAAGAAAAAACTTGTTCATTAGAGGTTATTTTTAGGTAATTATTTAATGGAATTTAATCCTTAACCGTAAAGGTTAACTCTGAAGTAGATGCTGTTCCGCTAATATTAGTTGCATGGATGTTCAATTTATAACTAATTTCTCCTTTCACAAAAAGAGATTGTTTTATATCAATAGTTACTGAGGTATGCGAAACACTTGTTTTTTCTTCAAGAGGGATTATGGTACCACTCCCTAAATTCAGAAGGCTTACAGAATAATCTAAAATGCCTTTTTTATCTGTTATCGAAGCTTGTATATGCAAATTATCATTACCTTCTGTCAATATTGCATTTTCTTCAGGTGTGGTAATAGTTATTTGAGGCCCTTTCTTTTTGCAAGCCGTCATTCCCACTATTGTTATCATCAATAATAATCCTATAATACTCTTCATATTCTATACATTTTCTAAGATTCTTAAAACATATAATTAACTCCAGCCATTATTCTTGGGTTAGCATATACTTGCCCATCTGATAAATCTTGCCATGCTGGTTGTTGAAAATTAACAGAAAAATTCCATTGTTTATAATAAACATCTACACCAATAGACATTGTGGTCAAAAAACCTCCAGTATTGATGCGCAAATAGCCATTTTCAGTGTTATTCCTAGCAAATTCTACATTTGCGCCCAACTGAGGCATGATTCCCACATCTCCAAACTTCTGTAAGAAAAACCCTGTTAGGCTAGCTGCAAACTGATCCCCAAATCTATAACCATTCTTATTGGGTAGATTGACCTTATAGGTACTATTTAGATTAACTCCCCAACGCTCATAACGCATTGTATACACCAACATTGCTATAAAATCAACGCTCCCTGTCCCCAACTGAATATTGGGTGTCAACAATTCACCATCCGAATTCTTTCGCTGAAAACTACCTGTAGGTGCTTTGACACCGCCGCCCAACAGCAAACTATGCTTGACTGTTGTTTCTGCCAAAAATGCACTATTGTATACATTGTACAACATCAAAGCTGATACATCGCCCAATCCGACTAAATGGTGTGTAGTATCAACCTCATTTCTGTAATGATAATTTAGGGGCACATAAGCCAAAATCTGAATCCGTCTATGTGGATAAAATCGTCCCCATAACTCTACTGTATGAAAATGCTCTTTAGACACACTGTCAACACCATTATGGTTATGGTCTAGAAAAGATCTAAAACTACTATATCTCCAACGTATTCCCACTACGTTTTTATGAAACTGAGGTAAAATACCACTATAATATCCTCCAACTCCACATCCACAAATATCACAAGCTTTACTATCCGAAAAGCTTCCTAAAACTAATATTAGTATCACAAAAAATCGAATCATGTTCATTGCATTTTGGTTCGGTGCAAAGATAATTTTTTTGATTAAAATCTTTTGTGACATAAGTCATCTAAGCATGAAGTTATTTTGATAGGCTATCCTGTATCTGTTGGAATTCGACTTTACGCTCATAATCTAAGCGCTGTTTTTCTATTCTTTCCAATGATTTTTGAGCTCTCTCAAGGTCAATTCTATTAGCATCTATCATAGGGAATCGAATCTTAGCAGGTTCAGGAGGTGATTTTTGCTGCAACAAGACCATACTCATCACTAAAAGCCCAATCATTATACTATATCGTGTTAAGCCAATATGATCAACCTTCTTCCTTTTTATCTTTCGTTCATCTTTCTTAGGTTGAGGTCTATCATTCAACCCCTCCATATCATCTAAGATATCATGATCTTGGTATTCTTTCATTCTTTTTGCCTCGCTTTATATTCCTTTTCTAGAGCTTTTATATCCAACTTTTCCATTCTTAAACTATCTAACATAACATTGGATTGTTCTACAGCCTCTTGCATTCTCTTAAGTTCATCTATATTGATTGGCTTGTAATTTATGTTTTGTGTAGATTTAATCAATCTATCAATTCGCTCCATGTCCAAATCCGCTTTCCTCGATTTAGGTTTATTGAATACCAGTAGTGCAATCCCTCCTATAAATATAAAAGAGTACACCACTGCAGACAACCAAAATTCTCTACGCTCCAACTGTTTGGTAGTTGGAGGAGGAGGATCATTTAAACCTTCCAAGTCATCTAATAAATCATCTTCTTGGTTTTTCATTACTTTTTTTTTGCTTCATATTCTTCCAAAAACAGGTGTTTGTTTCTTTCCTTTGTTATGCTATCTAAAGTCCTTTTTAATCTTTTTTGTGCATTCTCTATCTGCTCCACTTTTTCTCTATTGATTGGTTGGTAATCTATACTTTGAGTAGATTTAATTAACCTGTTCATTCGATCTAAATCAATTTTAGCACTATTCGACCTCGATCTATTAGCTTTAGAAAACACAATCAACCCTACAAATATCAAAAAGAACATTCCGATAGAAGCTAAAGATCCATCTCCATGCCCCTTTTCTTCTTTTGGAAAGGGTTCTGAACTAAAAGGAGGATCGTTCAACCCATCCATATCATCTAATATGTCATCATCATCTTGCATAAAAAAACGCTTATTCTAATATTTATTACTGAGGATTTCTAGTCCTAAACCTTCTTACAGTAGGGCTGTTCATCAAACTATCTACTACTCTTTGTTGTCTGGCTATCTCATCTACATCTATCTCTATCTTTTTTAAGGTTTGAACAGCCTTAAACGTGGCATTTAGGCTTCTCATTTCTTCCCTATTACGACTTCCACTACGCTTATTCAAGATAAATATCACCCCCATAAATCCTGCAAACAGGACTAAATAGTAAATATTACTAGACCATCGCTCTCTTCTCTTTATTTGTTCTGCTGTAGGAGGAGGTGGTTCATTCAGATCATTCAAGTCATCAAGAATATCATCATCCTTATTCATAACTTTATTATTATTAGAATTATTACTATAGTCTACCACACTATACATTCAATATAACGAATCGGTTCCTTCTATACAGTGACTTTAAACTAAAAACTTCGTCTAACAATTAAAATACAAGAACTTGGCTTTCTTTTTGTCTAAGTTTTTTTGTATTTTAATATTTAGCATCTCTAAAAAATCCTTTGCACAGGAATTATAAAACAATAGATTATTTATGAAAAAGTTAATTACGCTTAGCACAAGTATTTTAATGGGCCTTACTACCTATGCCCAACCACCAGAGGGTCATGGACCAAACTTAGTTCCAAACCCTGATTTTGAAAAACTCCAAGGAAAAGCCCCTGCTGATGACGTGGATGGTTCTGGAGTCTTTCGTTATAATATGGTCAATTGGGAAAGCCCAACAAAAACGACTCCTGACGTAAAAATTGCTTTGCCTTCGCAAATAAAACAAGCTGCCAAAAAAGGTATTAAGTTAGATAAGCCACATTCTGGCTATAAAATGACTGCTATACTCACTCATAATCCAGAATCTGAGCGTTCTGATACTTATCGTGAATATATGCAAGTTAAGTTAGACAAAGCAACTATAAAGAATGAAGAGTATTACTTCGAATTTTGGGTTTGTCGTGCACGTTTATCAAAGTTTGTCTCCAATAATATTGGTATAGTCCTTTCTCCTACTCGCTTAAGAGAAGATAGTTGGGAACCACTTACTGATATAAAGCCGGATTTCAACTATGGTGAGGTTATTAATGCAAAAGGTCGTGAGTGGGTACGTATTTCGGGTATAATCAAATCGCCTAACCGTTGCGAATATATGATTCTTGGAAACTTCTTTGGCAACGACGAAACCAAAATGGTAGAGGCACCTGATGAAGGCACTAAAACTGTAGATGAGGCTTATTATAGAAACTCTTATTATCTTATAGATGATGTAATGCTTTGCCGAGCTGTACAACCAGCACCAGAGCCAGAGCCAGAGCCGGAACCAGAACCAGAACCGGAGCCAGAAATTGCTGTAGGAACCGTTATTCAATTAGATAGAGTTTTCTTTGAAACTGCCAAATGGGACCTATTAGAAGAATCTAATGAGCAACTTGGTGAACTAATTGAGTTATTAGAAAAATATCCATCTATGGAAATAGAAATTCATGGACATACAGATAGTCGTGGTGGAGATAGCTACAACCAACGTCTTTCGGAAAACCGTACACGTTCGGTATATGAATACTTAGTTGAGTATGGAATAGATGAAAGTCGCTTAAAATACATTGGTTTTGGTGAAGAGAAACCAATTGGAGATAACGAAACAATTGAAGGTCGTCAAATGAATAGACGTGTAGAGTTTACAGTTACTCGTTTAGATGCAGAAAATACAAAGGTAGAACATTCTAACGAAGTAAAACCTTATACAGATAGAGATTAATATCTAATAAATTAGCATATCTTTGCAGCGATTAAAGCAACTAGCTTTAGTCGCTGTTTTTGTTAGCAAACTATTATTTTTAGTACTGTAAGAAGTAAAAAGCTATGTTCACTCAAATTGTTAGTTTACAATACACCCCAGATCAAGAAGAAGAAGCTTATGACAACCTTAATCTTTTGATTGGCTTACTTAGAAGAAATGGTCAGATTATAGGTAAAGAATATCCTATATTCAAAGAAAATGCTAAGCTTTATACAGTGGTCATGACTCCCGAAAACGAGTCTCTAAAAGATCTATATGCCAATAAATATGTTTTAGCTAAAAAAGAAGTTTTAGGCAACAGCTTAACTATACAACATTTGGGACATGAGGTTGAGCTAGAAAACAGCAATTGCTCCTGCTCTACCCCTTCTTATTATATATTACACACAAATTACCTTAAACTAGGTTCACCACTTCACTGTGGAGATTGTTTTGGGGAAGTGCCTCTTTATAGGTTAGGCAATACAGAGGATTATTCCTCCTTATTGAGCTGGGAGAGCAATTATGTTGCTTGTGATACTTTGCAAATGAATTGTACTGTTGGTGAACGTTTTGGGTTGGGGCAGATGTCAAAAGTAGATAGCGCCCTCAGTATTTCAGGTAGAGCAGAAGCTCGTTTATTAACTCAACTCATTCAAAAACCTGTTTATTATTATCTATATAACTATCGGAAAATATCAGAAAAGCAGGATAAAGCTCGAAAATGCCCTAGTTGCCATAAAGATTGGTACTTAGATAAACAATTACACCATTTATTTGATTTTAAATGTGATGACTGCAACTTGCTTTCTAATTTATCTACAAGATCCTAATTTATGCTACAAATCACTTTACATCCACTTCACTTAGATGATGCTCCCTACTACCATCAATTGACTGGCAATCCTGCCGTGATGCAGTATATTAGTGGCCAAGCTCTGAGCTATGAAGATAGCCAACAAGAAGTAGCTAGATTAGTCAACAATTTTAGTGCACAACAATATGGAGGAATCTGGAAATGCTTAGATCAGAAAGAATTTATTGGTGTAGGTGCTCTTATTCCGATTGCTAAACATGCTGCTGATATTGGATTTCGGGTAGTACAAAGCTATTGGAAAAAGGGTTATGGAACAGCCATAGCAGAAGAGTTGATTAACATGGCAAAAAAATTAGAGCTAAGCGAATTGATCGCTATTGTAGATAATGCTAACTTTGGGTCTAAACGTATTATAGAAAACCTAGAGTTTGAATACGTGGGGACTACCCCAAATCATGCCGGTGGGATGGATTTAGAATACAAAAAAATATTAAGCTAGTGGATGTACTCGAACAGTTTTTAGAACAACTCCTAAAGAGTTGGCAGCAGCAACAATTCGTAAAATTGACACTGAGTAAATGTGTTCAAAAAGAAACGGAACTCAAAAATATCTATATCCGCAAAATTCTAATAAAAGGAGAAGCTCAACTATCGTTTACCTTTCGGTATAACACTAAAGATATTGTCAAAAATCATACTATAGACAGTGCCTTAGTAGAGTTGAAAAATACGTTAGGCAAGGATTTCCTTATAGCTAACTTACTCACCACTAGCAATGATTTCACGCTACAATACAACAAAAAGCGCAAAGCACATTTACGCAGCAAAAAACCAACAACAATACAAGCCCCAAGTACCGCACACAATAAGAAAAAGCAGTATCTAATCGCTCCAGAAACAGCTTTCCTAAGTAACTTGGGAATTTCTTCCAATGGTCGAGTCTTGCATGCACATCAAGATAAATTCAAACAGATCAATAAGTATGTAGAAATCATGTCTGGGCTTATTCAGCAGATAGCTCTACCTCAGGCACCAAAGATAGTAGACATGGGCTGTGGCAAAGGATATTTGACTTTTGCTCTATACCAATATTTGTACCAACAAAAACAGCTAAAAGCGGAGATTACAGGCATTGAATTGCGTGAACATTTAGTAGAATTTTGTAATAGCCAGGCAGCCGATTTAGGTTGGGGAGGATTGAGTTTTGTAGCTCAAGATATTATGGATTATGATAACGACAAAATCGATATTTTGATCGCCTTGCATGCCTGCGATATTGCTACAGATATTGCTATTGCTAAGGGCATAAAAGCCGATGCTCAATTGATAGTTGTTGCCCCCTGTTGCCACAAACAGGTTCGTAAACAAATGAGCTGTAAAGGGGTTATGCAACCTATCTTGAAAAATGGTATACTAGAAGAACGTCAAGCAGAGATTATTACAGATGGTATTCGTGCATTGCTGTTGGAGGCTCATGGCTACAAAACCAAAGTTTTTGAGTTTATCTCTACAGAACATACTGCCAAAAACTTAATGATCACAGCTATCAAACAACCTAATGCTAATATTAACAAAGAACCCTATCAAGAAAAAATAGATACCCTAAAATCTGAGTTTGGAATAGAAGAACATTACTTGGAGAGTTTGCTTACTTTATAGTTTTAATTCCTTTTTAAAAGAAAAATATACCCATAATCCCCAACTTCCACTAATTAGAATTATGCTAATAGCCATTCCCCAATACAGGCTTAATCTCATTAGAGTTATAAAAAAATATTCTAAAACTTTTACTGGATTTATCAAGACTAGATCTAGAATGACAGTAAATAGACACAACATCCAAGTTAGATCTACTATTGTTCTCCATAATGAGTTTTTTTTATTTTTGATACCATATACCATCGCTATTATACTAAACACAATCGCTGTATAAAAAGCTAAAAAATATGATTTAGGGACATCAGACCATTCCACTACAACATATAACTGTACAATAGCCCACCCTACTAAATAGGTCAACCAAAATGCTAATAATTGTATCTTAAACTGAGCTAAATTTAGTTCCTTTTTCTTACTAAATAAAGGCTCATCTAAAATCTGATTGGGCATAGGGCTTAGTTTTTAGAATTTTGCTGCATAGCAGACCTCATGATATACAAAGCAATAAAATCCAAAACTACAGTAGTAGAAAGAATAAATACAGAAAGCAGATTATTGGAAGATCGAGCACACAAATCTAGCTCAAAAGAGTTTTGAAAAGGAAAGCCTAAAACTGTAACAATTAAGGTCAGCAGACCTGCCAATACTCGTGTATACATAGCGGTATTAGAAACGCCATCAAGAGTTGGTCGACTCAGCAAAAATGGGATATAGGAAGCTGATAAGATTAGACAGACTAAAAAAGCTAAATTAGGCCCTATCATAAAATATTTTATCACAGCAGAACAGCCTAAAACACTAAATAAAAGCATCAATAATAGGCCTATAGGCCAAATCCGTTGCAAACTAATATTTCCCCATGGCTCAGCAACCCAATCTGGGCGATAATACAAAAATACTTGTACCAAAAGCAGGGTATCTAATGCAAACCAAATAGCCTCTATTATATCTAAAGACAACGAACCATCAAAACTGTACAAAAAAGTAAAGCAAAACTCATAGCCCCACATAATGGACAAAGCCACAATAGGTAATCCATAACGCTTGGATCGAAATGCTTGTAAAGCCATTAGGATATAAGTAGCTGTCCAAAGTAAGACAGTCAAACCTCCTCCTATTTTCACAAAGTTGCTCAACTCGTCATAAGAGGTGCAGTCTTCTAGCATAACTGCACGACTCAATACAGGAATCTGAGCATTGACTTCTAATGTAGCCAAACAACTTAATATTAGAATGCTAAGGAACATTTTGAGTTGCATAAATCGTTAAATTAGAAGCAAGTTATTGAGTGTGTTATTGAGCTACATCAGGCATATTCATACGAAGTATATAATATATACCTAACATTATTATTCCTTTGATCATTGCAACACTACAATACCATATCTAAACAACAAATGAATCATTTGCTCCACCTTAAAACTCTAGATGTCAGAGTTACTTTGAACTAATCAAGTAAAGTTATACTCGAAGAGATACTCCATCATTTTTTTAGATAAAACACATGGACTTGAACACTCTTATTAGAGTAATTTATCTTTTCAATTGTAATATAACTAATATCTAAATCAGTAGTTTCTTTCAATTGTTGTTCTAGATCCTTGATTTGTAGGGATTCGACATTTTTTAGAGGAACAACAATAGTTGTTTGATGCGTTTGATGTTTAGCCAGCCATGCATATTCAAATATGCCCATAAGTGTTGCCAAAAAGATATTGGTAATAAGCAGCTCGGTTATGGAAATTTTATTTGCCGCTAAAGCATTGATCACACTCAGCCCAATAACAGCAAAGACATAGGTCATTTCCTTAATAGCAATGGTGTTCGTTCTGTATCGAATAATTCCAAAAATGGCAAACAAACCAAGCCCCATTCCTGTGTCTATATCTAATTTTTTGAGACTAAAACAAAGAAAGAAGGTAACGAACCCAATTATGTAGTAACTGAATAAATAGTCTTTATTATTATTATTCGGATAATAGATACCACGAGCAATAAGTGTAACAAAAATAATATTGATTACAAGTCTAAATAACAGTTTATAGACATCTACGTCAAACCAAGCTATTTCCATTACTTAAGCAGTTTTTTTATTTTTTTTAGAATGTCATTCAAATTTACACTATAACTCAGCAACAAAATATATACAATATGAACATTAGATATCTTGTGTTCAAGATTATAGTATAAACTGCTAGAATGCATCTTTTTTTTAAAGATATAACGAATTCCATTAATAATTCTAAATGGATCTATATAAGATTCATAATCAGAATAAAACATTGTAAAAAACTCAGCTTCTATTGCTAATATCTAGCGTTTATTCATTCCATAATTAAACAATAGACAAGCTATAATACTATGTTTAGGATATGTCCAATAAACCTATAAGCTATAACTTATTGATTAAGCACCCACAAAAAAAGGCAAACCTATTAAAATAAAAAAATAATAGCGATATATCATTTGTAAATACTAGACATTATTACGAATAGATTAATATTAGAAGGATGAAAAAGGATAAATCTGCAATAAGACTATTCTTCTGATGGAGTATCAACAGTATAACTTAATTCAGGTTTTAGGAAGAAAAAGACTCCTAACATAAGTCCCCCACTAGACAATAAAAAACTCAGGTAAATTGTCCAATATTGATTCAGGTTCAACAAAGAAAGTTTTGATCCCAACAGAGCCAATAGTAAGCTTGCTCCCGCAAAACAAAGAACTACAATTGCATACAATGCTCCAAAAACAAGAATATGCTGCACTATATTCCACAATAAATTTGTCTTCTTTGGCTTATGAGGTTTTAGAAGGATTGGTGTAAACATAGCTCCAAATACAAATACATTTATATAAAAAGTAGGCATCATAACTCTAGCTGCTTCTGGCCAGTAGTCCAATATAAATACAAAAAGAAATTGAACAGCTGCCCAAGTACCTATACAAACAGCCCAAATTACTAAGCATCGCCTTTTCAGTTGAGTTAGCCTTATTTGCTTCTCATCTAATTCTACATCAAATAAAGGTTCATCTAATATTTGTTTAGGCATAAATACATTATTCATTCATAAATTGGCTAACTACAGCATACCACTCTTCCACACAACTACTATACATATCATCATGACCTCCACATTCAAACACCTCTAGCTTTTTAGGGCAAGTCATCGACTCAAAAACTAAATCTATTTCGCTCCTTTTCACCTTAGGATCATGCTCTCCATATAGCAGCAAAGTAGGCACTTTAAGTTTTGCTGCATAAGTAGGTACATGATGCGAATAAGCCCAAAATCCACCTTGCACACTTCCCCAAAACATTAGTAAATCTGCAGCTAAAAAGGATGGCGCCCCCATCATTTCAAAACGATTAAGCACTGCCTGCCGCAAAGAACCAAATGGACAACTAACTATAACACGCTCTGCAGCAAAGTCATAATCATGCACAGCCTTTAGGATAGATACAGCGCCCATCGATACGCCATACAAAACTATGGGAGAATCAGGCATTCGCTCTTGAATATAATCATAAGCAGCCTTGACATCCTCAGCTTCTCCTGCACCAATAGTTGTCATTACCCCTTCAGAGTTTCCATGACCTCTAAAATCGATCAAAAAGGTATGATAACCCATTCCTCTAAATTGTCGAGCTTCTTGTAGTAAACTAGATTTAGAAGCTCCATATCCATGGCAAAGAATAACAGTCCCCTTAGCATTGGGTTGCCAAATAGGAATAAACCAAGCTTCCAAGTTTTTAGAACTCCTTAGATTAACCACCTCCATCATGTCTTGAGGTTGTTGCCCATTTTGAGATTTAGGTACAGCTACGCCCCAAAACAGCAATCCTATTTTTTGCCAAAGGCTGAAGTTTTCAACTTCTTTAATATCTAATTTGGGTGTATTGGAATCTGCAAAATGAGTAAAATAATAGGCATGATTATAAGCTACTATATTTGCTAATATAAATCCTATGAGTAATAAATAACCTATAATGCGCAGAACTCTGCGCCATAGAGGGCGTTTGGGTTTAGTGGTCATATTCTGTTGGGCTAAGGCGGTTTAGTCAAGTTTACAATTTACAAAATTGAACACTCAATTACAACTATAGCTATACCTTCTCCCTAAAATGCTCCCTTTATAGACCACATTAGTCTCTCGATTTCTTACTCCAAGACTTGAAGGTATAATTTACTCCAAGACTAGCCACCAACATGTTTTCAGAAGAGGTACCAATATCATTACCTTGAGCATCTGTGTAATATATAGGGTTACTAGCTCTAATATCATAAGAACAATAGGCATTGATTCCTAAATAAGGCAGAACTTGATAAGTTAATCCTCCTGCTACCCTTACCCTAAAATCAAACACATTTCTAACTGGAACTCCAGATCGGTCATTAGACAAAACAAATCCATATTCCATTCCCACATTAACATGAAACTGTTCAATAGGTTTCACACTGAACAATACAGGAAGTATTAATAAGTGTTGATTGATGTCTTTCATAACTCCATTCCCTTTATCTACAGCCTTAGAAGCACCTCAAAGTGAATAGAGAATTCCTACTTTAATAGCTAAATATTGATTGAATTCATTTTCAAAAGTTACTCCTCCCTTAAACCCTATTTTGGGCTTAAAAGATTTTATAGTTTTTGAACTATCAGGAATGCGCTTGTCGTAATTAAAAAAGATTTGAGAATAGTTGCCTCCAGCTTCTACTCCTAATTTGATTTGAGCCTGAACAGTGGTAGTGCAAAGTACAGAGGCAAAGGTAATTACGATTACCCAAGTTAATAACATAGTGCTTTTCATCTGAAAAAAATTTAATTATATAATAGTATGATGTAAAGCTCTTTATTGTCATAAAAAAAAGAAAGGTTATCAATATTGAAAAAATTATATTCAATATTGATAACCTTTAAAAAAGCCAAATCGCTGCTTGGCTTATTCTATTTATTTAGTTTAATCTTCGTCTTCTTCCTCTTCGTCTTCGTCTTCTGTATAAATACGATCTTCACCTTCAAACTCTGGGGACTGTACAGAGAGTACTTTTAGTGGTTTTCCACTACGTGTAATCACAGCATGTTCGGTACCTGGAGGTATCACTATACAATCTCCTACTTTCACATCAAAAACTTTCCCATTCATAAACATCTCTCCTTTTCCCTCCAAAACAGTAACCACCTCTGTATGGTATTGGTGGAAATGTTTTTTAACCTCTTTTTTTACAAAAATTACAAATACACTAGTATTTCGATCAGAGTGAATAGGCATTACTTTCACATTCTCATATTCCTCATCAGCCACAACATCTCCAAATTTTTTAATATCAACTTGAGCCTGAGTATTCACAGAAAAAATCAGCAGTAATAAAAGGACACAATAACGCATAACGATTCTAGGTGTTTGGTGTATAAATACTTTATTCTATGGTAAGGAATGGCAAAGAAATAATCTGTGACAGATTAAGTAGTTATTTTAAGTCTTAGCAAAGCATTTTTAGAAGGAATAGCCTAGCTATTACTGAGAAAAATAATGCGGCTAGGATTTAAAAGAGTATTTTAAACTGTTGTAAGTTATTTCTTTGCCATTCCTAAGTTGTAATAATACTTTTTTTTTAGCAAATTTTTAGTGCTGACTGTTTATAATTTTCTATTATTGCCCTTTATAATTAACAATATTAAGCACAATATAAATATATGCAACTCTCTACATTAGATTGGTTTATCATCATAGGATTCCTCTTAGTTATATTTGGAGTCGGTTTATCCTTTACCAAAAAATCAGGTAAGGACATGGAAAGCTTCTTTTTGGGAGGTCGAAACATGCATTGGCTCTTAGCTGGTGTATCCATGGTAGCTACTACATTTGCAGCAGATACACCATTAGCAGTTACAGAATTGGTTGGACAAAACGGAATAGCAGGCAACTGGCTATGGTGGAGCTTTTTGGCAGGTGGTATGCTCACTACTTTTTTCTTTGCTCGTATGTGGCAACGTTCAGGTGTAATGACAGAGGTAGAGTTAATAGAACTTAGATATAGTGGCGAGCCAGCTAAGTTTCTGCGTGGTTTCAAGGCCATCTATTTAGGTGTGGTTATGAATGTGATTGTGATTGCATGGGTCAATGTAGCTCTACAATCCTTACTAACGGTCTTTTTTGGCTTAGATCCTATGACAGCACTGATGTATACAGGATTAGCTATGCTCATGGCTGCTATATATACTTCCTTCTCAGGAATACAGGGGGTTGCTGTTACAGATGCTATACAATTTGTGGTGGCTATGGTTGGCTGTGCTATTTTAGCATATTTGGTCATTACTTCTCCCGAAATTGGAGGTATTGATAACCTAAAAGAACAAGCTGAAGCTATAAAACCAGGTATTCTAAACTTCTTTCCAACTATAGATAATGATAATTCGATAGCTAGTACAGGCAATAGTTTAGTACTCTCTTTTGGGGCATTTTTTGCTTATGCAGGTGTGCAATGGTGGGCCAGTTGGTATCCAGGAGCAGAACCTGGAGGAGGTGGCTATATTGCTCAACGTATGATGAGTACACGCTCAGATAAAGACGCTGTTTATGCTACCCTGTTTTTCCAAATAGCACACTACTGTATACGTCCTTGGGCTTGGATTTTAGTAGCACTAGCTGCAGTAGTTTTATATCCAGAATTGAGCGCCAATGATGGTGCTGATGCTAAGTTAGGCTATGTCTATGCTATGCGAGACTTCTTGCCTTCTGGTTTGCAAGGCCTTTTGTTAGTTGCCTTTTTGGCGGCTTACATGAGTACCATTTCTACACAGCTCAATTGGGGTGCTAGCTATGTTGTTAATGACCTATACAAACGATTTATTAGCCCTAATGAGAGTGACAAACACTATGTATTTTCTTCTAGAATTTTTACACTAGTTTTGATGGTAATAGGCTTGATTGTAAGCACTAAAGTAAACAGCATTTCGGGGGCATGGGGTTTTATTATGCAATGTGGTGCAGGTCTAGGACTTGTCTTGATCTTGCGTTGGTATTGGGCTAGGATCAATGCTTGGAGTGAAATAGCTGCAACCATAGCTCCTTTCTTTTCTACTACAATTCTTTATTTTACTGATATTGCCTTTCCAGAAGCATTTCTAATAACGGTTTTATTCACTACAGTAGTTTGGTTAGCCGTCACTTTTCTTACACCTCCTACAGATGCAAAAACACTTCAAAACTTTTGGCAAAAAGTTCATCAGCAAGATGCTCCAAATGTAGGCAATATGGATAATACAATTTTGGATAGTCATATCAGTACAGCACCTAAGCCTTATGGTATTGCAGATTTATTACTTTGTTGGTTGAGTGGTATTGTGCTTACCTATAGTATGCTTTTCTTGACAGGAAAACTGCTCCTAAAAGAATGGAATACTGCTGGTATCTGTGCCGTTTTAGCCTTAGTTAGCGCTTTTGGACTACAGTTTTTTATGAAAAAAGTAAACTTAATAGATTAGTTTTATTCTATAGTTTATTAAATTTTCGCAAGAAATTGACTACAAACAATAACAACTTGACTATCAATAAGTAATATTTCAATAAAGTATAAATTTTAGAATGCTTGTACTGCACAACATTGAGATTCAAAAATTAGAACAACAACATATTCCTCAGGTCAAAGATATTTTTGACCAGCAATTTGGGCAAGGTTATTTATCTCAAAAGGATATAGAAGCTTTTTTAGTAACACCCTACATTGGTGTAGTTTCTCTACAGGAGCAACACGTTTTAGGAGTTTCTTTATCCTTAATTGATTCTGCGAAAGAGCTTTCCTTACAATTTCTTGAAGGACCTGCAAGAACCTGGTTTTTGCAAACGTTTAAAGATGATGCTATTGTTGCCTTAAGAAAACATTCTGCTATACACCCTGACTTCCAAAGACAAGGTTTTGGACAAGATTTGGTCTCTTTAAGTAATGAATTATTAGAACCGCATGTAGAAGCTATTTTATCGACTGTATGGGAAGAAAAATCTGGACAATCGATGGGAAAAATATTTAGACATTGTGGGTTTGAATCTATAAAAACAATACCCAATTATTGGTATGAAGACAGTATCAAAAAACAATATATTTGTTCACTTTGTGCTGCAATTCCTTGCACCTGTTCCTCTACTATTTATTTAAAAAAAATCAATTCCTAACACTATGAAAAAGCAATATAAAGCAATCATTCCCTTTTCTGGAGGGGTAGACAGTACAGCCGTCCTTTACCAAACCTTGACTCAAAATCCTGAACAGGAGTATTTTGTTTTTAAAGTCAATATTATCAATGCTGCTAGTGCTAGTAGAACTATTCAAGAAGAAGAAGCTGTTCGAAATATTTTGGAATGGTTGCGAAATCATGGTATTAATAATTTTACATTTCGAAAATTAGAATACAATTATGCCGAGTTGGGAGCACCTCAACCACATTGGGATAGTGAAGTGGTCAATTTTGCAGCGGCTAGTTGTATTTTATCCCATCCCGAAATAGAAGAATTCATGGAAGGTGCTATTGCTGATGATTTTTTGCAAGAAGGTTTCCATGATCGAATTAGCCATATTGCAAAAATTCTTTATCTAGTCACCAAGAAAAATCCTCAAGACCTAAAGATTGTATTCCCTCTCAAAGATATGTACAAGTATGATGTAATGAAGTCAATGCCAATAGATTTACTAGCCTTAACATGGTCTTGTCGCTACCCCAAAGGTGGTTCTAATTATAATCTTATACGCTGTCACCAATGTCCTCCTTGCCAGACAATAGACAAGGTTTTGCTAAAACATTCTACAGACTTTTTGAAACTACTTGAATGGTAAAGTTTGACAAAAAAAGTTATTTCTTAAGATAAAAAGGGCTTGACAAAATCATAAATTTAGCCTACTTTAAGGAAGTCCCAAACTAAAAAGCCTACGATATGAATAACTCTCAAATCAAATCGCTGCTTCATAGCAGTGAGACCATTAACCATGAATTAGTGTTTCAACTAATGCAGGGTGTTGGTGTAGATGTTGACCATGAAATTGCTCAACTCTTAGTTCGAGACCATGAGGGCTTATTCAAGTGCTTTGAATATCAATGGATTAATGTTTTAAACAAAATCAAAACATTAAACTATAGTTATCAGCCTTTACCTTCTCTTCCTGCTGAGATCAAACATTTAACAGATTTAGAAGAACTTTCGATCAATCATAATTACATAAAAGAACTTCCTACAGAGATTGGTTTTTTGACTAAACTACGCAAGTTGATTGTCAACTACAATGCACTAAAAGATGTACCTGAATCAATAGGAAATTTAACGCAACTCGAAGAACTTTCTTTGGTTGGTAACTCTTTGACAGAAATACCTAAATCGATACAACAACTCCAAAATCTAGAGATTTTATCGTTAATCGACAATCAGTTGACAGAAATACCTAGATTTATAATAAAGTTATTTAAACTAAAAAAGCTAATTCTTAGAGCTAACCATTTAGAGCAATTACCTTTGCAACTAGTCCATCTCAATGATTTAGAAATTCTTGATCTTGGCGAAAACCAACTCACTAAATTACCTACTGAACTCAATCAGTTGCGCAACCTTCGCATTCTGTATTTAGAACGGAACAAACTAGCCCTACGAGAACAAGATCGTATTAGCAACCTACTACCCAATACTGTCATTTATTTTTAGGTATTGGCTGATCCAGAGGAAATATTAGACGAACCTTTAGCTAAGCTAGCGATCCAAGCTACCTCCCACGATAAGTGGCGTTGGAGTATATTGGTTAGTACTCTTTTTTTTTATATTCTACTGGGAATAATCTTCCAGTGGGAATTAAAGCAGTTACTTCCCATTAATTTAGGCCCCAATAATGTCCAAGAAGATCAATTTTCTGTAGTTGGTACTACTTCCTTTTTGGTCATTATCTATGGGTGGTCTACAGAATATTATGTAAAAGATTTAAACTGGGTACCTGCTATCTTATTGTTGGCTATTAGCATGGGGATTGTATTTTCTTTAGGTATTCTCTATCCTATTCCTATTTTACTTTATTTAGAGGATATTGCCCCAGTTTTCGTTACTACATTTTGTTGGATAATTCCTGCCTGTCTTCTTTTTGAAGGCTATATTTGGCTTTTGAAACGAAAAAAGCAACCTAAAAAACACTAAACGTTTTATATGCCTAATATCCTAGACGATTTAGAAAATCTAAAAGACCCTAGCCCTAAAAAGCCTAATTTTTTCAAACGTATTTGGGATAAAATTTGGCATTATAGTAAGGTGCTAAAATACTTTAAAACATGGTTAAGAAGCACTAAAAATTTATTCGTAGGCCCCAAAACAAGGCTCTATACCAATATCCTTTTTGCTATTGCTGTTTATATACTTGCAACTTGGATTGGAGACTTAGAAATATTCTTTGGGACAGCACCTTCCCATGACTATAATGAAGACATAGGATTGGGATTTTTAGGTTTAAACATTCTATATGGTTGGGTTATCCATGGTGTATTAATGACCAGAGATAATGCTATAAACAGAATCGGACCTTTTGTAATCTTTGTCATGATTTTCACTTTCTTACCCGAAGCATTTGTAGGCACTGCTTGGCTTAATTCTATCTGTGAAAATATTGGAGTAGGAGGAGTTGTTTTATTAATTTGGTTCCTCCCTTTTTTCCTATTGACTGAATGGGTATGTTTAGTAATTTTTCCTAAAAAATCTAATTAAACAGTCCTATTTCACCTTCATCAACTGACTTTTGCCATAAACCGTCAAATCGGGTGCATACATACACTGCAAACTAGGCATTCCGGACTGAAAAGCACCACTATTATTGACATACATTCTATAGCTGAGTTTATGTTGACCTCTAGGTAAATAACTCATAAAAAAGTTGGTTGATATATCCTTTACACTCTGATAGAACCCTAAACCTCCTTTCCATTGGTATTTACTAAAGACTTGTTGAGGCTCACAACCACTAGGATGTTGATCTTTCAGGTGTACAAATTCCAACCATTTAGAGACTCGCAAATGCAAATGAACTTCGACTTCATCACCTCTTTCCAATATGGTATTCTCTGTGATTAGTTCTAAAGAATCTTTCCCTACCTTATACATTACTTTAGTCATCATTAGCGAAGAGTCCACTTCTTGGTTGAACTGATCAATTGGCTGCCAGTATTGCCAATAAACATTTCCAATAAAAGGGACTTCTTTATTATTATTCTTAATAGATAACTCTTTTTTAGGCAGTGAGGAGCCTTCGTTAGTCCAAGTTCTCATAAATCTACCTCCTACTACATCTTCTTTTTGGAGTTCAATAGGCTGTCCATCTTTTTTAAGGTGAGGCAATGTATTTTCATCTAACCAATTAGAACCAATCAATAAAGCATATACTGCAGCAGAAGTTGCCTTAGTAGTACTCCAATAATTATCTTTTTTGTGATGCAACAACCATGTTTTGAGTTCCCGAACAGCTTTAGGATCATTAGCCACCTCATGAAATACCTCTATCATTAAAGCATGTGTTTCTATCGGCATTTGATACCAATACCAACCTTTTTTATAGTCCCAATACATTCCCTCTGTAGCATCTTTTTTAGCAATACGTTCCAATTCCACAACTATAGCTTTAGCCTCTTTGAACTTACCAGCTCTATGTAATGCTAAACAGAGCATAGCTTCTGTATATAAATTATAGGTATTCCGTTTTTGTTTCCATCCTAGCCAAGCATTATCCAATAAGAACTGATATGCACTATTTGTTAAGCTATCCATCTGCACAGAAGGCACTAGTGATCGAACATACAAATAATGAACATTTTGTCTAGTGATTGTTATACTATCTTTTATAGCTTTGGTATTAGCCAAGATTATCTGCCAATTAGTATAAACATCCCTAGCTTCTTTATCTATGTACCGCACAGCACCTTGCAATATTTTAGAGACACCTTCCATTGGAATTTCGCCTCCTACTAGCTGTTGTAAATGTCCTAAATTTTCTACAACATAATGTGTAATATAATCACTTGTATTGCCTCCTGGATACCAAGAATAGCCACCATTTTGTTTTTGGCGAGTCTTCAACTTATGCATTGCTTTGTTTTGTTCTAAGCGCATGCTATCCAAATCGAATAACAACAGGAGTTTTTCTAGTTTTTTGGCCTCACTCTCCACGGCAGTTAACCAAGGTGATTCTGACAATATTTGTCGTTGCAATGCTTTATCTAACTTAATCCCTTGACTGTGTACGCCTTGTTGTCTCCAAATATCAAAAGTAGCTTTCACCTGAGGGCTTGAGTTTAGAATAACTGTTGCCAATGTATTAGCATAAACACGGTTGAGCAGCTGTTCACTACATTCATAAGGGTATTCTATCATATAACGCATTCCTCGTATAGCATCCCAAGCAGGATTAGTAGTCAGGTCTAAGGCCACTCGCTCTAGTTTAGTATTCCCAAAAAGGGTGTCTAACCGTATAGTCTTTTCTGTTTGAGCAGGAATGCTTAAAGCTATATTATTGGTTTGAATAAATTGATTACTAATGACAGGTATTCTATTCATTTCGCCATCAGAAGCACTATTCGTTTTTACTTGCACTATATAGTCCACAGCTGTTAGATACTCTGGTAGATAAACCTTCCATTCTACAGTTTGAGTTGCATTAGGTTTTAGTTGTATTGTTTGTATAGCCTGTCCTTTTATGATTTCCACAGGTTGTTTAGTTTCAGCATTTATAAATTTGAGTTCTGCTGTAGCAGGGCTAACACTGTCTGTCATATTAACAACTCTTGCACTAAAAACTAACTCATCTCCTACCCTCAAAAAACGAGGTACATTGGGCTGGATCATTATAGGTTTTTCTGTAATAATTGTTTGCTCACCAAAACCATATTTTACCATTCCTCGAGTATGTGCAAACAGCAATAGTTTCCATTTAGTCAAAGCTTCATTCATTTTAAATTTAATCTGGATATTTCCTTTTTCGTTACTCTGCAAATTTGGTAAGAAAAAGACAGTCTCCTCTAGGTTGGTACGAATAGTTGGTAAGTCATTCTCCTCTTTTTGAGTTGCCTTAGTTTTAGTCGGCTTTTTCTTCTTCCCATTAGATATTTCAGGCTCTACTTCATTCACCACTACTTGTACTATCTCTTCAAATGTTTCAGCATCAAAGGTGACTACAGTATCTACAACTGAACCATAAGCTCCACTCGAAAAGCTAAGTTGATAATTATGCCTATAATGTAATGGGATCATTGCTCTTAATCGAATTTTATCAAACCTGTAATGATCAAAAGTATGCTTCTGAAATAAATCTAAAGAGGCATCATAAAGAGAAGCAACCATTTCTACCTTTGGCATAGCTTGACCATAAGCATCTTTTATATTCAACGTCCATTCTTCTTGCTCTCCTGGCAAGAGTTTATTGCGAAAAGTTTGATACTCTATTTTTAGTTTTTTCAATTTATGCGAAACCTCTATTTCACCACTTTCTTCATAAACTCTGTTATTCATTAGTAAGAACAATTCATAATGAATATTTCCTGCATACTTTTCTTTTATAGGCAACTGAAATCGAGTTTTCCCCTTTAACTCAATCCAATCACTTTTTTCTACATTATCTGCATGGATGCGTAATAAAACCTTTGCATTCCTCTCTGCTGCTGCCATATAAAAGGTAACCGTATCACCTATTTCTGCCTTTTTTCTATCTATATAAAACCAGCTTGGAGCATTAGCAGGCACTTTTTTAGATTTAAGGTCAGCTACTACAAATCGTTTTTCTATCTGTATGGTTTTTCCTTCCTCCCCTTTTATCGCAAGTTTCAGTAGATAAGCCCCCTCTTTGAGTTGTTGAGGTTTTATTGCTATATAATCTTGAGTTTGGCTATTCCATTCTTGCGTCCAAACTTGTTTATGAATAGCCCAACTTTCTATATCCGTCTCATTATCATAAACTCTATCTTTAAATTTCTTATGATGTTCTTTATAAGACATTAAAAAATTAGTTGGCCGATCCCATCTACTAGAATGCTTATAAGGCTTAGTGGTCTTTAATTTATAAATTTGAGCGACTAGCTCAGCAGTATCAGGATTCCCTCTACTGTCTAATATTGTTATGGGTAATTGTTGGCTAGCATGGCGAAAAACCATGTCTGGAACATCAATATCAATAGATTTACCCTGCTCACTAACTTGAAAGGAAGTATAGCTAGTTCTTGTTTCACCATCAGGAGAGGTTATCGTAGCCTTTACCTTGTATTTGTACTGATAACTAGATTTATGAGAAGCTAATATATCAGCTTGAAAACTACAAGAAAATGCTCCTTCCGAGTTTGTTTTAGTTTTTCCTTTTTTAATAGTTGATTTATGGCTAGTACCCCACCAGTAATCGGGTTTATAAACTATTCTTGTCACTTCATAAGCCACTTTAGCATTGGCAATAGGATAACCAACAAAAGCTTTTGTATTCCCTTTTAATGTTATAAAATCTACAATTCCATAATTTTTATCAACGTCTTCAAATTTTGCCTCAAAGGTAGGACGCTTATAGTTTTCTATATAAATCCGGTGCTTTGTTCCTCTATAATTCAAAATGTACCTTCCTGTCTGAATATCTTTAGGGATGGACCATTCATAACTAGCACTCCCCATTGTGTTAAGTGCCATTTTAAATCTAGCTTTTGTATAATAGGATTTCTGAAAGAGTACTGTTATACTATCTTCTGCTCCAAAATAGCTGCTATTCCTAACAACTTTAAATTGTAGTTTTTGGCCTGGTCGATACATAACTCGATCTGTGAATATACCTGCATGAGCAAATTCTTCTTTTAAGTAATAGTTGTATCCCGTTCCTACATGATTTGTCTTACTGATTGTGTCTTTTCCTTGTACACAAACAACATTTTTTATATAGTCTAATCTATTCCCTCCCCAAACACAACCTTGGCTTACTTCAAAATAACCATTCTTATCTGTTTTAAGATGTCTTGGACAAGGATCTACAGGTACCTCTTTAGGGATTAGTTCTATAGTTTCTTCAAAAGTTTCAGGGTCAAAAAATGTTACAATTGTATCAAATTGGGTTTCCGATTTTATATATAATGTATTATTATAAAATATATCCACATCTGCTAAAGGCAAGCCAGTCTTCCTATCTAATAAATATCCAGACAACTGATCCTTTCGTTTCTCCATGGTCAACCAAAAAACATCGGTGACTAAAATCTCTACTTCTTGCAATTGAGCTTTCTTAGGGTTTCGATCATTTCCAAACAACACTGTGTATTCCCCTTGAGCCAAACCATCAAAGACTAGCTCTGTTTTATGTTGATGAAAATCATTAGTAGCGGTTCTAAACAATTGATTTCGTATAACCTTTTTGCTCTGTGCATTTATTATCCAAACATAAGTAGTATCTATGTTTTGGTGTTGCAATAAAACCTTAAACTCTGTATTACTAAGCATCTGGCCTTCTGCATAGACAAAAAGCTTTTGGGCTGAATTTTCTGCCAACTTATTCTTTGTCTTGGATGGTAAGTCAATTTTTGGAAATTTGCGTTTCCACTCTTCTGCTAACTCATAAGCCTCTTTTCGATACCAACGAGCCTCTACATTATCATAAGGATTATCGGCATAAGCCTCCCCCTTAACCAACAGATCTAAAATTAATTGATCCACTATTGGCAAAGATTTGGAACTATTGTCATACAGTTTTTTTAGTGCATAAAGTGCATTGGTGTACCGTTGAGGGGCATCTTGAAGCCAAGATATTTTTTTAGCAAGCTGATACTGACTGATTGCCCAAGTGACAAGAGCTGTAGTGTCTTGCACCTCCCAATGTATTTTTTGTAAGTCTTGATAGAGCTTAAAGTATCGACTATTTCTTTGGTGTTTCTCCTCTTGGGAATATTTAATATTGAGCCCTTTTTTTATAGGTAAAAACAATGTAGTGTCTCTAGCAAATAATAAATCTTTTCTATCTGGACTCGGCCATGTTCCCATTAATTTTTGAGCAGCACAATTAATCCAAGAAGTTGTATATCCTCCATAAACATCCTCCATAATATGCGTCTCTATTTCTTCAAAAGTTTCAGGGTCAAATGTTATAATAGTCTGATAAGGGCGACAATCTTTTGTGCATGGGATAGCTTTTAATTCCTCTACTGAAAAGGTTTGTCTACACAGTTGCTTCACCAAATTGGTGTAGTATGCTGCATTAACAGCTGCAGAATCCCCAGTTTGCCCATACCAATAATTCATAGAATCGATGTACACACTAGCTAAATCGACTTGAGCCATATTCCTATAGGGTATTTCTAGTTCATCAGCTGCCCTTTTCAAGGTTTTTATTCTCTGAGTCTTTGGAAGCCATTGATTTGTTTGCTCATACCACTCCCATATTTTTTGAGATGTCTGGTTTTGCCAAGCATCAGTCCAAGAGTTGGCCAAGAGACTATCTACTTTTTTAGTGAAAAAAGGCTCTCTAGATAGATGTTTAGTCAATATTATCAAGTCATAAACCTTGGGGTAAACCTTTCTCAGATAGTTTGTATCTGTCTTAAATTGAGTTTGATGATCCTTGAGTAACTCCCAAAGTTTCGTTGTCAACTCTGTATTTTTGATATTTCGTACAGAGTATAGGTAATCAATTCTATCTAAGTCCAGTTTTTCTGGAGAATATCTTCTTGATAGATATTGATATAAATACATAGCCCGATCAATCAGATCCTTTTGATTAAAATCAATTTTAAGATCCATAAAATCATGATAAGGTTTAAAATAAGTTGTTGTATCTAAACTAATTTTAAGATTTTGGGTGAGTATATTTAGCTTTCTTAATAGCTCCTTAGAATAATTGTAATGAATGTTGTGTAAGCTGTCTTTCTCCTCTCCTATTATAGGATATTTTTTTAATGCTTGACTAGGCAATTCTGAAGAGGTTACAAGAAGATCAAAGAACTGATGCAAGATAGGCAATAACTTTGCGTTTCGTTCTAAGCTATTAGCGTAATAAGTACCATAATATTTCCAATACTCCTTTAATAAAAAATGTATATAGACAAACTGATCAATTGGGTTATCAGTCAAAGCAATATCTTTTTTCAAAAATTTTTCACTAGAGAAACGCTTTCCTAGCTCTTTCAGTACAAAAAACTTTTGCTCTGTATGTTGGGTTGTATTTGCTTGTTGATAAGCCCAAAAACCATAGCTCGTATAATAACGTTTAAGCTCATCAATATTTTGTTTCAAACTATCATAACTAAATTGTTGTAAGCTGTCTGAAGTATATAACAAATAGATGTTAATTTCTCTCCAATGTTTTTCTATGCTAGACCTGTTGTTATAATAACGTTGTTTGTATCCTTGCCAAGAGTGTTTTCTCTTAAGCTCTCCTATTTTTTGTAAGGCATTGCTAAGAGTATCTCGAAGTTGATAAAGTGACTGTTGAGGATTTTCTTTATCATAATAATGTTTTACCAAATCTGCTTTTGAAAAACTCACATTAGAACTATCTAGCCAATTAAGTTGGCTCCAAGCATTATTAAACACAAAAAAAACTAGTAAAATAGAGAGTAAGGGTTGTCTCATTAGATCCATTTTTTATATTTCCCAATAGGTTTATAGGTATAATGTAAAATAGTAAATTCGTTACAGCTCTACTAATAACTGTTAAGTGAACGATAAATAACATTTTTTCAAAAAAAGAAATAGGTTGTTTTGTATATTTGTGACCAGTTTGATTCTAAGACCACAGAACTAAATCAAAGATTAGCTTGAAAAAGATAGATACACTGCTAGTTAGAAGCTTCATACCACCATTGATCACATGGACAATGGTGACTATGTTTATATTCAATATGCAGTTTTTGTGGAAGTATATCGATGATATAGTTGGTAAGGGGCTAGAGCTAAGTGTGGTATTTGAATTACTCTTTTATCAAGCCATTGCAATGCTGCCTCGTGCGCTTGTTTTGGGAATTACTATTGCCTCTGTAATGACCATGGGTAATTTGGCTGAGCACTACGAATTGGTCACCTTAAAATCGGCTGGAGTGTCCTTATTTAGGATTATGCGGCCTTTAATTATCTTTTGTGCATTCATAGCTATGGGGTCTTTCATCTTTGCTGACCAACTTATTCCTATAGCAGCCCTCAAGTTCAAGGCAAGGCTCTATGATATCCGAAGGCAGAAGCCTACCTTAACCTTAGAAAAAGGCCAATTTAACAATGATTTTAAGACCATGGCACTCTATATTGGAGATAAAGATGCCGATGGAAAGAACTTAACTGATATTAAGATTTATGATCATAGTCAGAATAAGGGAAATGCGAGTCAAACCAATGCTAAAAATGGTCAACTTTATTACCTAAAAGATACTATTGTAGAAAAGATAAATATACCTGGTGCGCCTAATGAGCCTCCAACTACTAAAGATACTATAGTTCACAAGAGTTATTTGGTTGTTCGACTACTTAATGGCCATCGGTACGAGGAAATGGAGCAAAGCAACAAACGGCCTAGCTTATATCCTCATATGCGTATGAGTTTTAAGAGTTATACCTCTATGTTTGATATGAGTGAATTTGAGTTCAATGAGACTAAAGAAGATTTATTTAAAAATCACCATAGTCTAATGACCACCAAACAGCTAAAAAAAGCAATAGACTCTTTGGCTGATAGACGGACTGGTCGTATGGAAGATCTTGTCAAACATACCAATTCGCTTTACCATTATCGTAGAATTGGTTCAGATAGACCAGATACATCTGATCTACCTGCCCGAAAATATACCCCAATCGCTCGTATGGAGCAAAAAATATTTGATGTAAACCCTGATACTACTACTATTATACTTGCAGCTATGATAGATGCAAGTAAACGTGATTATCTATATCAAAGGGCAATAGGTTTTGCTCAAAATATCAAGAGTCAGGCCTCGAATAGTTCTAAATATTATGACAAAAATAAGGTTGACCATATTAAACATGAAAATGAGATACACCAAAAACTTTCTTATTCCTTAGCTTGCCTACTCTTTTTATTCATAGGCGCTCCAATGGGAGCTATTATCCGTAAGGGTGGTTTTGGTATTCCGATACTTGTAGCATTTATCTTCTTTATGATATTTTTTGTGCTATACATGGTTGGGGAACGTATGGCTGAAGGGCTTGCTTTGCCTTGTTGGTTAGGAGCTTGGTTGCCCAATGTTGCACTGTTTCCTATTAGTGTATTGCTCACCTACAAAGCAGTCAACGACTCACCTCTTTTTCGGACAGATAAAATAAAAGCATTCTTTAGTAGATTGTTTGGCAGATTCAAAAAACAAAAAGAATAGCAGTTTAATGTTCACAAATAAGGATTAATTCTTATTAAGTAATAGAATATTCTGCTTCAGAATTTGTTGAATCCCCAAACCATGACCTGTAAAAACTGCAAAAATCATATTGAAGAGTCTGACAACTATTGTGCAAATTGTGGCTTTAACATCAAAGCCAATCAACTTCCTGTACTTGCGCCAACAGCTCTGTCGCCCAAAGAACAACAAACCTATGACAATGCCTTAACTCGCTTAGAGAAGCGTATAACAGTAAGTGTTACTAATGAACAAGAAGGGCGGTATTTATTTTTTACGGGACTAGCATTATCAGGTTTTTGGGCATTCAATCAGTTGGTTGCCTACACTATTCCTGGTGGATTTCTCACTAATATCTATGCTGTGTTGATTACCTTAGAGGCTGCACTTCCTTTAGCACTTAGCTTTTTTGTTCAAGCCAATGTACACAAAAAAGCACTACGCATAATTGGTAGTGCCTTGTTTTTATTTTTTGTTTATCAACATTTTTTATAGTTACCTAAGCTATTTTAGCTTCTTGTAACGAGCCGTCTTGCGTAAACCCCACTTATTGAAACGATGACTCAATGAAACTCTCAACACTCCAAATCCATATTTGATACTACGCTTAAGATTAATGGAGGAAGCTTCATCAAAATATTTGGTAGGACAAGTAACCTCTCCTATGTCAAACCCTGCATAAACTATCTGTGATAGCATCTCATTATCAAATACAAAATCATCTGAATTGGCATTAAAATCAATAGTTTCTAGTACTTCTCTACTAAAAGAGCGATACCCTGTATGATATTCTGATAATTTATACTTAATCAAGATATTCTGGAATAAGGTCAAGAATCGATTTGCTATATACTTATATATAGGCATTCCTCCTTTCAGCGCTCCTTTACCCAAAATCCTAGATCCTAATACTACAGGATATAGACCTTCTCCTATGACATTAACCATAGAAGGAATAAGCTTAGGAGTATATTGATAATCTGGATGCAACATGATGACAATATCGCCACCTATTTCTAAGGCTTTGTTGTATAAGGATTTTTGATTACCACCATAACCTTTGTTATTTTCATGAATGATAATGTGTTCTATCCCTAGCTTTTTGCCTAGTTCTGCAGTATGGTCCTTACTAGCATCATCACAAAGGATAACCTCATCAACTAAATCAAAAGGTATTTCATTATAAGTTTTTTCTAAAGTTAATGCCGCATTGTATGCTGGCAAGACAACAACTACTTTTTGGTCTTTGTACATAATCTTTATTAGGTGTTAATATATCTCTATAGGTTATTGCTAAAAGTAATAAGTCTCTGTCATAAAACCCACTAGTTTTGCAAAAAATGAACAACTTGGATTATTTATATAACGTCAAAACATAGCTAAATTAGGGTGCAACTCTTAAAAAAAATTATCAACCATCCACTTTCCCACTGACTACCAACCAATTATATCCACACTTTTTAAATTCTCAGTTGTTTATTTAGTCAGATTTCATTATTATTGTAATAACCTACTCCTAGTATTTAATAATCATTAAACAACTACGTGCAATGAAAAGCCCCTTTATATTTATTTGTATAGCCTTATTTTTAACCACAATTGGCTATGGGCAAGAAGAATACTTTATCCCTAAACACATTGACATGTCAGTGTCCTCCACCAAAAGAGCATTTGACTCTAGAAAAACCTATACTGCTAATATTTGGGAAAGTCGAGAGTATAAATCTCATAATGTAGATATTCATAAGGCTATCCTCAATTCTTATAAATATTACCCTAAGAATGCTCAAAGCTCTCTAGAGAATTTAGTCACAGGCAATGTAAAAATATCGAATCAAGTCATTGCAGCTCCAGAGCGCAATTTATTTCATAATGTTTTTTTGCGATCAGGCACTCGAAGTGCTATATACGAATCTCTAACAGGACTTGCTTATAAAGAAGATGATTTTATACTTAACAATATTAATCATTTTAATGAGGTAATTAACCATATAGTTTTCCTGAAAGACCAGGAACCGTACTCTCATGCTATAGAAGAACAAGTACAACAATACCAACTCCTAAAATCAGCAAAAGATGTTGACCAAGTTATGCAATCTGATAATACTCTAGGTATGGTGCTTAGCATAAAAGGAGGCCATAGTTTGAGTAATTTTCTATTTATAGAGCAGCAACAAACAGAAACACCCGAATTTAAAAATTTTGTATTCAGCAATATAGATAAACTAAAGGGTATCCAGTTTATTGATGATTGTGGATATGGAGGCTTCCATCTAAAAGTGCCTATATTTAGCATGAGTTTTGACAACTATTATTATGCTGGCATTTGTGGCAAAAGCAATGAACTATCTAATGCTCAAAGTAATACACTTCCTAAGTTAATAGAATATGAAGGTTTTTCTGCTCTAGGCAAAAAAGTAGTTGCTCGTTTATTAGACAACAATAAAGGGCATCGCATCTTGATAGACATCAGTGGAATAGATAGAGCTAGCAAAAACTGGTACTATGAACACCTTAGCGCTAAAGCTAATTTAGGAGATATTGTTCCTATTTTGGCTAGCCATGTAGGTATAGAAGGTGTAGGTTCTGAATTAGATAAAAGGCTTGAAAAAAAGAGCTTGAAAAAACTGCCTGATAATATGGCAGACCATCACCGAAAACTAGATATTATAAACAGTTCAGACATTCAAAAAATCATTGAATCTAAAGGGCTCATTGGTCTATCTTTAGATAGAGATCAACTCATGAATGCAAGTTGGCAGCTTGCCTACTACAGCCAGCCAGAAGGCAGTGCAGAACGTAGAGACGTTGCCATAAAAGCTATTGTAGCTAACCTTTGTACGGTTGCTAAGCTAAATACTAAAGCTCCTTGGTCTAACATAAGTATTAGCTCTAATTTCGACAATTGGACACATACTTTAGATGTTTATGCCTCTTCGGAAGATATGACTCGACTAGCTACTGATTTATTAACCTTTTTTGAGGCACCTAAGGATATAGATGGCTATTTTTCTAGCAAAGAAATTCAGCGTTTAATGGGTAATTATAGTGCTCAAGAAATTGTAGAGAAAGTGATGTATAGTAATGCCTTAGAATTTATAAAAGCTAATCTACCTAAAGAATAAACTATGCCTTGTCCTCCACATCCACTAGAGCTGATGGAAATGAATGCTAACCAACAGCGCTCAACAGTGAGCACTAAAGCGAGTGCAATTCAAACAACTCTAGCAGTTTTTGATATGGTTAAACCTTACCTTGATTTAGCTGCATTAAAAAATCAAGATCATAGGTTGCATATACTTTTGCAGGACAAAATACTCGATCAGAAAAATCTGAAGGCAGGCTATGCCCAACCTAAACACTTAGATTTGACTAACACTAAGAGTATTAAAGATTCTCAAAAAATGATGATGGCAATAGATCAGACTATCCAAACTTTTAGTGGTAAGATGAAACAGCTCTATGATAAGTATGAAGTTGATCTTTGTGTCTTTAGAGATCTTTTGATGCGCATATTACCTTATATTTCAGAAGCCCCAAAAAACATCCAAAAAATTCTAACTAAGGAAAAGCAAATGCATCTAAAGCATAGAAAGGAAGATAGAGCTGCTAAGATTCGACAACTGCGTCGAAAAATGAAGGAGATGAAAGATTATTATAGTAAAAAGGTGCCTAATCCTAATCCCCAAATAGCTAAAATAAAGGAACAAATAGCTAAAATAGAAGCTTTTACAAATGAGGAATTATTGACAAACAGAAATCTTTTCTAAAAAAACAGCCCTAAATCAAGATGATTTAGGGCTGTTGCTTTATACCTTACTAATGTGCTTGTAAATTCCTATCGTTGCGAGAAGATTTTTCGTGTATCTCCTCTGCTGGAATGCCGTTGAGATGAGGCAACCAACATTTTGCATAGTCGCCCTTAGGGTCATAGCGTTTGGCTTGTGTCAAAGGATTAAAATAGCGTTCATCTCTAGGGTCAGTGCCTACTCTTGCTATATAATTCCAGTTGCACCAATTGCTACAAACATCATAGTCCACCAATAACGATTCAAAATACTCTGCTCCTATTTGCCAGTTTATGCCCAAATCATTAACCAAATAACTGGCTACATTTTGTCGACCTCTATTCGACATAAACCCTGTTTTATTTAGCTCTAGCATATTAGCATCAATAAAAGGGATTCCAGTTTGTCCAGTTGCCCATTGCTCAAAAATTGCTAAATCTTCATTCAGTTCTTTTCGTTCACGCTCTAAAATTCCACCTTTCAAAAATATCTTATTGCCATGTTTTTTGCCCATAAGTCTAAAGAAATCACGCCAAAGCAACTCTAAAAACAAAGCATAAGTTGATTTATTTTTCTTACGTTTTTGCTCATAGGCCTTTAGTTCCCAATAGACATGCTTAGGTGATATACAGCCCAGCGCTAACCAAGGCGAAAGTTTAGAAGAATAATCTGCGCCAAGCAATCCGTTTCGAGTATTTTCGTATTGTTGTACACAATCACTATCCCAAAGATAGTACTTTAGTCGCTCCAAACCTGCAGTTTCTCCTCCTCTAAAATCTAAGACACTACGTCCATCTACCTCAAATGGTTGATGTCCAAAATCCTCGATTTTAGGCAAATCTCCTACCTCTATCTTTTCTGAAAAAGGCTTGAACTCAGATGGCTCAGCTAAGGGTTCTCTAACCATAACAAAACGCTCCAACTCCTTTCTAAACAATTTAAATATGTCGGGTGCATGTGTTATGGGAAATGGCAAATCTTGAGTATAATAAAGCATTTTGCCCCTAAAAAACTGTAGCTCCTTCCCTATCGTCCATAAATTTTTCTCTAAAGCATTTTGTACTTCAACCTCCTCTGCAGTCCGTTCCATATTGGCAAAAACCCAACTCGTTTTTAGCTCTTCTACTAGTTTAAAAACCTCCTCTTCAGGTTTACCTCTTCGAACTATGAGATCAATCCCCTTAGCTTGAAAAGAATTTTTAAGGTCTTGAACTGCCTCTATTATAAACTTTGCTCGATACTTAGCTGTTTTTGCAAAACCATAAGTTGTTTTCCCACTAAACTGTCGTTCATCAAACACATAAACTGGAATAACCTCTTCTGCTCGTTTATAAGCCTCTGCTAAAGCTTCATTATCATGCAGACGTAAGTCTTGCCGAAACCACACAATGATTTTTTTCACTTTTTTCATAAGCTGTCTTTTTGATATAATTCTCCATCCTCTCTAAAGAGTTAAATTAACCTGCTGTCTAGACATTGTTAGTGATAAATTTCACAATAAGGAAACAATTCAAAATAAGATAGTGTTGACCATTTTCACTTTTTTCTGAAAAAAGAAAAAACCATCGAACTTGTTTCGATAGGTTAAACTCTCCTTTGAATAATGGTTTATAGAACTATATTTAATAAGCTTATTGCACATTTTGGATTTTGGTAATGATCTCATAAGGCAGACGAGTTACATTTTGAGGCACAAAACGCTGTAATGAATTATTAGAAGCTTCCTCCCAAACACTCACACTTATCAAACTGCAAGTACCCTCAGATTTGTTGGCAGTTGCCACGATTACATCAATCCATCGCTGGTCTTTAGAGACATCTACAGATTGTGCTCTAAGCGATACATTAATTATATCGCTATCTTTAAAACGATTTTGAGCGTGCTTGAGCATACGACTTTTGAGAGCATTGTCATGTATTTTTGGAGATAAATGCCCCCCATTATAGCTAGCTATAAGGTTCTGAACACGTTTTCTTCCATACTGCCATTGAGCACCATCTAGTTTAAAAGCTACTTCACTCTTTGACAACAACTTAGGTCCTCCAAAATAAGTCTCCAACCACTTTATAGTATTCTGTAGTTATTCAAACAACACTTCCCACATAAAAGCACTATAAAAATAGACTTTAACCCTTTTTATTCGTAGTTTTTCAATAGCATATTTTCATTCTTCAAATAACGTATCATGGCTGTATCTAAAGATTTATTTGCCTTAATTCACTCTCTAAACAAACAGGAGAAACGATACTTTAAACTATACTCCTCCAAATATCAAAAAAAGACAATCAATACATCAAGGTTTTTGATGCACTAGAGCGTCAGAAAAAATATGATGAAGACAAGATTCGAAAGAAGTTTGTTAATGAAAAATTCATTAAGCAATTTCATGTAATCAAAAACTATCTCTACAACATGATATTGGAGAGTCTTAGAGGATTTCATGCAGAAAGGTACGGTGTACCCCGTTAGCAGGACCAATTTAAGCCGATTTTAAATTTATTAGATATTTTTCATCCACGACCTCCTCACAAAGAAATTGGGAGGTGGTGGATGGGGAATATCGGCTAGAGGGTCTTTCATTTTCAATTCCCATATGTCTCCTTTCC
>JAAEPD010000317.1 GCA_024222455.1 Aureispira sp. | reverse complement strand
CTCTTGAAAAAAGACCTGTGCTAGAAGTTTTTACGTATCAACAAAATAATGACAAACACGACCCTAAGCAATTAGATCTTGGGTTTTAATTTCATAATTCTGTCAACCTATTTCAGGACGGCACACACAAATCAACTATTATCTACTACTTTTATACTTTTCCGAAGTTTTCAAATAGTATATTCTTTCCCTAAAGAATTATATGCCCATTTTCTAGCCATTTTTTATACAATTAGGATTTATTCACAATGAGTTTTAATCATTCCCTCAGCATCAGTATCCCCCAATTCACCAGATTTAGAAAAGTCTAAACAAGCCCCATTTTTGTCCTCCAAGTCTATTTTAACTAATGCTCGATTATAGTAAGCACTAGCATAATCAGGTTTTAGCTCGATTACATGACCATAATCCTCTATAGCACCTGTATAGTCGTCTAAAAGATATTTAACATTTCCTCGATTAAAAAAGGCATTAATATCATAATCCGATTTAAGTTCTGTTGTTTTATTGTAGTCCTCTATAGCACCTTTGTAATCTTCTGTGTCATATTTAACATTCCCTCGGCTATAATAAGCCCTAGCATAATCAGGTTTTAGCTCTATGGCTTTAGTATAATCCTCTATAGCTCCTTTGTAATCTTTTAAATTATCTTTAGAACTACCTCGATTACAGTAAGCCTTAACATAATCAGAATTTAGTTCTATGGCTTTAGTATAATCCTCTACAGCTCCGCTATAATCTTCTAAGTCAGCTTTAGCAACTCCTCGATTATTATAAGTCTCTGCATAATTAGGGTTTAGTTCTATGGCTTTAGTATAATCCTCTACAGCACCACTATGATCTTCTAAGTCAGCTTTGGCAATTCCTCGATTATTGTAAGTCTCCGCATCAGGGCTTAGCTCTATGGCTTTAGTATAATCCGCTATAGCTCCACTATGATCTTCTAGGTCAGCTTTAGCAACTCCTCGATTATAGTAAGCCTCAGCATCAGGGCTTAGTTCTATGGCTTTGGTATAGTCTGCTATAGCTCCACTATGATCTTCTAAGTCGGCTTTGGCAACTCCTCGATTATAGTAAGCCTCAGCATTATCAGAACTTAATTCTATCGCCTTAGTATAGTCCTCTACAGCTCCGCTATAATCGTTTGACTCAAGTTTAGTATTCCCTCTATCAATATAATCACTTGCTGTTGGTCCACAGCTACAAAAAAAGCTTAGTAGTAAAATTGCCACTATTATTGATTTCATGTTATCAGGTTTTGTTTTAAGTATTATATCAAAATACGACTTTCTACTCAAAAAATATATCCTCTTCAGTAGCAGATTAACATTAATCCTACAAAAAGGCTATCTTTGCAGTTCAAATTAGATATAACATGACATTTCAAGATCTTAAGATAACTCGACAATATCTCAATGCCCTAGAAGATTTAGGAATTGAGCATCCTACTCCTATTCAGCAAAAAGCTATTCCTGCTATTCGTTCAGGACAGCATGTAATAGGTATTGCCCAAACCGGAACAGGAAAAACAGCTGCTTATCTTCTTCCTATTTTGCATAAAATAAAATATGCTCAAGGTTCCGTGCCTAGATGTGTTATATTGGTTCCAACCAAAGAGTTGGTAGTGCAAGTCAGCAATCAAATAGCAGAGTTGTCTAAATATACCGATATCCGACACAAAGGCATCTATGGTGGTGTGGGGCCGAAGGCTCAAGCCGCTGTCATCAAACAAGGTGTCGATATAGTAATAGCAACTCCTCGAAGACTCTTAGAGTTTTGTGAAAGAGAAGACTTATCGCTAAAAAATCTACAAATGTTAGTTTTAGATGAGGCTGACCGCATGATGGATATGGGTTTTATGCATCAAATCAATATGATCTTGGATGTTGCTCCTCGCAAAAAACAAAACTTGCTATTTTCTGCTACTTTTTCGGCTAGAGTAGAAGAATTGAGTTGGAATTTCATGGATTTTCCAACTAAGATAGAGATAACACCAGAAGCCACTCCTGTAGAAACAGTAGAACAAATCAGTTATAAAACGCCTAATATACAGACTAAACTGAACTTGATTCGACATATATTACAAAATGAAGAGGAATATAATCGAGTTATTGTTTTTGTGAAAACAAAAAAGACAGCTACTCAAATTTATGACCACCTCAGACGAAAAACGGAAGGTAAAATTCGATTGATTCATTCTAATAAGGGGCAAAATACGCGTATCAATGCGTTCAAAGACTTTAAGGAAGGTGATGTTCGTATCTTGGTAGCTACTGATGTAATGGCTAGAGGAATCGATATCCCAGAGGTTAGTCATGTGATCAATTTTGATGTACCTGTGCAGTCTGAAGATTATGTACATCGTATTGGTCGTACAGGTCGAGCATTTTGTACTGGTTCTGCGATTACTTTTATAACAGAGGCTGATTTTTTGAGTGTGGAGAGAATCGAGAAAAAGATTCGTATGTCAATACCTGTTTCTGAGCTTCCTGAAGAAGTAGAAATTACAGAAACTCCTTTTGAAGAGAAACAAGCTCTAGCAAGAGCCATTGATGCTCAAAAGCGAAAAGCTGACCCCACTTATCAAGGAGCCTTTCATGAAAAGAAAAATCACAAAACTAAGCAGAGAAACAAAAAACAGAAAAAGACTCCAAAGTTTACAGGAAAAGCCAATACTTTTTATCAAAAAACAGGACCAAAGAAGAAAACTACTTCTAAGCGTCATCGCAATAAAAAGAAGTAATTGTATACCTATATACTAAGTTTATAATGGATAACAGCAAACGTGAAAACGTTAAGGTTCAATTATTAGCCGTACTTGTTGGGATATTGCTTTTGTTGGGCAAGTTTTTAGCCTATTACCTTACTAACTCTAATACAATCCTGACTGATGCATTGGAGAGTATTATCAATGTAGTAGCTGGCAGTTTTGGTTTGTATAGCTTGATAGTAGCAGCACTCCCAAAAGATGAAAATCATCCTTATGGTCATGGTAAAATAGAGTTTATATCGGCAGGTGTAGAGGGCACATTGGTTACGATTGCAGGACTGCTCATTATATCCAAATCTATATACAATTTATTCTATCCTGGTCCTATTCAGCAAATAGATATAGGTATTTATATTACAGCAGGTGCGGGGCTGATCAATTATCTACTGGGAGCTATGGTTGAGCGAAAAGGTCATAAGAGCAATTCTTTAGCCATGATTGCAAGTGGCAAACATCTCAAATCAGATGCCTACTCTACTATTGGTTTGGTTGTGGGATTAGGGGTACTTTACTTTACGAACTATGTTTGGTTAGATAGTGTTATTGCCATTATTTTTGGAGGTATTATAGGTTGGACTGGCTATCATATTGTCAAAGAATCTGTCTCAGGAATTATGGATGAGGTTGATTATAAATTAGTCGACCATGTAGTAAAAATTCTGAATGAACACCGCCACCCTCACTGGATAGATGTCCATAACTTACGGATTATCAAGTATGGAGCGGATTTGCATGTAGATTGCCATATTACAGTACCTTGGTATTTCAATACTGTTGAGGCACATGCTGAGGTTGATCGCCTCGAAGATTTATTGCAAAGTCAAATTGATGTTCCCGTTGAGCTTTTTATCCATGTAGACCCCTGTATTGTAGAATCTTGCTCCATCTGTCAGCTTACAGATTGCCCCAAGCGTCAAGCTCCTTTTGAAGAGATCATAGAGTGGGAATTAGATAATATTATGCGCAATCGAAAACATCAACATGACTAAAACCAATCCTGAGCTCACGTTAGTACCCTACCAACTTCTCGCCCAAATCACTTAACACAGGAGTAGGTATTGGCTGCAAGACAGGCAATTCCTTATTTTTGGAATGTCTATCTTTTTCAAAAATAGTAGCTTTATGTGGCCAATGGTTAGTTGTTTCCATATTTTCAAACGCATTAATACGCTTTTGTAGAATATCTTTTGAGCACCTTTTGCGTTCTGTTTGACAAACATAAATAACGTGTCTGATTTTAGGATTTTTACGCTCCTTATGTGCTGCCATCCCTGAATACACTAATCTAGAGTCCCATAAAACTAAAGAACCTGCAGAGCATTTCACAGCCTTATTCTCACAACCCTTATCGGCATAAAACTTTAGTTCTTCCTCATTCAAGCGATGCCAGTCACTTGTTTTTTGAGCATCAAACCTATTTTTAAATTCTTTATGATAACGATGAGAATTATCTAAAAAGGTAAAAGAAGCATCTCCTTCTTCTATATCCCATGCAGAGACAAAGCCTTGCGCACATTCAAAATCATTTTGAAGATAGGATTGATCTACATGCAACCATTTTAGCTCCTTGAACCATCCTTTTCCTGTTGTTTCTGGTGGCAAATGAATTGACAAACCATCAAAAGAGGTGATTAACTCTTCTTTCGAGCAATTCCAAATCTTGGCAAAAGCCTCCACGACCTTCTCATTTTGGCGAATATTCCAGATATACTGACTATGAGATAGCCCAAAGCTCTGAATCATCATACTATGAAAGGGCAGTAATTGATAAAATCCATTCCAAGATTCGGGTACATCTTTTTTAATAGGATTTTCCCACTCTTTAGAAACATATTCCAACATATCCCACATGCCTTGTTGAGTTGCCTCAACCTCTGTAGGGCTTAAAATGTTAGGTAGAACTGCTATTCCATCTGTTTGCAGTTTTTCCACTACGTTTTCTAATGTACAGTCATAGTTTTGGTATTTAATCATACTTTTTGGTTTTAATAAAAAAATGTTGTTTAGTCAAATAAAAAAGAGTTGCCATGCATTTTGCATGGCAACTCTTTTTCTTTATTCTTTCCATTCTATAGAATGGATTATATATACACTTAAGCCTATTCGATTAGGCCATTTCCTTATAAGTATCGGGAGTAACTTGTTCATTAATTTCTTCAATATTAGATGGATCTACAGTATCTTCTGTATCTACAGACTCTACACCATAATCTTCTTCATGATCTTTAGAACGGAATTTCAAATCATCAATCCAATCTTCACTCACGCTTTTGTTGGGAACTGGAATCGGATTGCCTAAATAATCAACACGCTTGCCTGGCCAAACATAAGACTCCCAAAGATAAGCAAACAAAGAAACTCTATTCACGTTGGGATGAGCAAATGGTGCTACATGTTTTTCATGAAAATCAGGCAGTTTGCTCCAGTGTAAACCTGGACGCATATGGTGTGCAGTATGATAACCATTATTGCATGTAAAAAAGTTCAATATAGGGCTAGTAAAACTACGTGAATGATTGTATGGATGACTTTGGTCTGTTCCGTCATGTTGCCATACATTTGTACCAACTATTCCCCAAGTTCCATAGAAATGAGGTAACCATATAAATAGTAAACCTGCTTGCCAATCATAAATCAACAAACCAATCTTAACAGCATAAACTAGTACCGATTCAGCCAACCATTGGTAAAACCAAGAAGGTTTTACTTTATACATTTTTTTTACCCATTTTACTTCCATTACCATAATTTCACTGCTTACAGCAAAGAAGAAAAATAATTGGTTGAGTAGATTCCAACGAAACCTCATTCGAGTAGTTCGCATATTGTCTTTGTTGGTCTGAGCCCATTTGTGGTGGCTAAAATTGTGCCCTGGAACAAATGCACTAACAGAATAACCATAAGATAGAGATAAGATAAATTGGAATAGCTTGTTGTGTGTTTTTTTCTTAAAAATGGGACAATGAATAGTATTGTGCACCGTAACTGCACAAAAAAAAGTAAAGCAACAAGTGCCTATCAATAAAGGGATTAGTATAGCCCAGCTAGCTGTTTGGAATAGAAAATACCCAGTGAATGCTAAAATAAAGTTAATTGCAATAAAAGCAAGGGTTCTTTGATCCTCTTTATACTTCAACAAAGCCATTAGAGATATTATTTTAGTGATAGAAAATATGTCAAAAATTGAGTTTGGGGGCAATTGCCTTCAATTTTTAGTTGATACTCACGAGTACAAAAATACATTTTAATCCCCTATCTAGCAAATGATTAAAATCATTAAATATTTGCCCCACTAGCGACCTAAAGCACAAATACCTAACAATCAACCACTTGACAAACATTAACAGTTTAAATATCGATTTAACATAGGGGTAATTACAATATTTAGTATCAATTTTCTAGATGACAATTCGTAACCCTAAGTAAAACTTATTAATTTTGCAGTCAATTTGCAGCCACTAGCAACGGCAAAGCATTGTAAGTCATTGATTATCAATTAAATTTATTAAGAACCAATAATTCCTAGTAAAGCCCTAAAAATCAATAACTTAAACAACATGTTTAGATACTTATTATTAAAATAAGATCTAACTTTTTTTCACTAAAAGTCTACTTATATGTTAAAGTACAGAGCAGATTTAAAGACATTGCTATTCATGACCATTACCACAAGCCTATTTGTGTTCATGTGGATGTCATGGAGTTCTTGGGAATATGGAACCATAGCATTTTCGCTGTTTTATGTATGGCACTTATTTATGGCCGTTACAGTATCGGTTATTGCGCATAATACTATGCACGTATCCATTTTTAAGGTTGAACCACTCAACCGTTTTATGGAGTATTGGATCACCTTATTTTATGGGACTCCTGTTTTTGGATGGATTCCTACTCACAACAGAAATCACCACCGCTGGAACAACAAAGAGCCTGATTACACAAAAACTTATCGTTATTCAGAAAAAAATGTTTTGTGGGTATTGTTAACCTACCCTTTTGTGAGCAACTATTTTCAGAGTATTGCCAACAAAGATTTTTTGAAAGAACGCTACCGTAAAAATCGTAAAGAATTTTGGTACTTCATTTCTCAAATAGTTATGGTACTATCATGGATAGCCGTTTTTGCTTACTTCAATTGGGTTGCAGCTATCTTTTTAATCATTATTCCTCATCAAATATCTTTGTACACAGTAGTGGTATTCAACTTCATACAACATGTACATGCCGATGAAGAATCAGAGTATGACCACTCTCGAAATATTACGGGAAGTCATATCGGATCTTTAAACTTCTTTTTGTTTAATAATGGCTTTCATACAGTACACCACATGAATGCAAATATGCATTGGAGCAAAGCAAAAGAAGCTCATGATAAAATCAAGCACAAGATTGATCCTTCGCTCAATGAGTTTAGTTTTTGGGGTTATGTAATTAGACAATATTTCATAGCACCATTTTCTAAAAAATTGCGTACAAAATCAATGCGTTTAGCACGCCAGAAAAAGGAAAACAACACACAAAAGCCAAAAGAAATGGCTACTATGGATTAAGAGGAAAATCTTAATAAAAATAATAGAGAGCTTTAACCAATACAGTTAAAGCTCTTTTTTTTGAACCTATATTACTTGTAAAGCTACTACTGAATGCCGTTTTTAAAGCAAAAATATTTTTCTGGAGTTGAGCTCTTTCTTTTCCTTATTTTGTTGGTCTACTCTATACTCAAGGCCAATGCTCATGGAGATGATATCAATGCCTACCTCCATGTTTCTGAACTACTGTTTCAGCAGAAAAACATTTATGCCGACACTGGTTTAAATCCCTATCAGTATAGCCCTCTTTTTGCATACTTGATTCACCCCTTGACTCTTTTGCCTATCGAAATAGCTAGAATACTATGGGCTATTCTCAACTTCTTGTTTCTTCTTCGATTATGGATGTTAGTGAAAAATATATTACTCATTAACTTCCCGTTGCCTAAACACTTTATTAGCCTATTTCTATTTGTCTTGCTGCTCCTCTCTTTCGACTCCTTCAACAATAACCTGATTTTAGGCCAAATTACCTTATTAGTTTTGTGGCTTAGTATAGAAGGTTTATACCAAGTAATACTCAAGAAAAAGAATAGTCTAGGGGCATTTTGGATAGCTTTGGGTATTAATATCAAAATTATTCCTGTGCTAGCCTTGTTCTACTTGTTGTTTAAACAGCGCTTTTTAGCAGTAGGAATTGTAGCTGCCTTTTTTATTGGGACCTTAATAGGACCATCATTAGTACTTGGACATCAATACAATATAGACCTTTTAAGTAAATGGAAGGAAAACACACCACTACTACAAAAAGGATCTACATTCGAAAACAACAATACTCATCATTCTTTGAGTGCGATATTTCCAGGTTACTTCCATGATTTTGCTAGTCCAGAGGATAATAATTTTGAAGGGTTTCAAAGAAAAATTGTTTACCTCTCAGATACATCACTTACTATTCTTTTGCAAGTAAGTCGTTTGTTGCTCTTACTTTCTTTTTTAGCCATTATTTTTTATCAGCGTAAAAAGCGGAAACAACAAGCCCTCTATATTTGGTGGGAAATAGCCTATTTACTATTGTTTTCCTTCTTAGTTTTTCCCAATCAGCCTAGATACACCTTATTCTACTTTTTTCCTGCTTGTGCTTATTTGCTGTTCTTTATTTTTTTATTATTGTACAGCAAAGACAAAGCCTCTTTCAGACTAAAAACTGTAGCAGTTTTAGCCAGTTTTATTATGCTTTTGTTGGCAAGTATGGGACGAGATTTGATTGGTCGATATTTAATAAATCTTCTAGATTTTTATCATATCCCTGGATTGCTTTTTATAGTCACGCTAGGACTTCTTTTTTGGATAAAACCTAATAAATTATTAGCCTTAGAATCAGCTATCAACAAACATAAAAACTAACCTGCTCTCATAGTTCTACCGTTTGTGTTCCAATCTTATATAATATTTAATAGATTGAATAAAAAATTAAGCAAGCAGTAAGCACTTTGCAATATAAGCAATGTTAAAATTCTAAGTCACTTCAATTAAATTTGAGGTGGTTTTTTTTTGCGTCAACAAAATCTTAACTTCGCTTTCTGTTTTTAGAGTACTACTATTTATATAAAAATAAACTCAGTTCTAAATTACTATAGTCCCTATGAGATTTTATACGATCCTTATCACCTTATATCTTTTGAGCAATAATTTTCTTATTGCACAATCCCATCAAGAGAACTTAGATAAATATTGGCTCTACAGAACCCGACTGGTTGGAACAAATGGTCAAGGAGGATTTTTGGACATTGGTACAGGTCAAGGCCAAAGTTTGGTTGCAACCAATAGAGATTTTAATAGGATTTGCTCTAATGACTGGCATATGGTTGATGGCAAATGCCATACTCGTGAGGGAAAAGGAGGGCTTAGTTGGGCAGATGCTTCTTTATACCAAGGATTTTATATTGGGATGCTTGCCCTAGAATATGCAAATCTAGAACGTGCAAAACAACCATTAGATAAAGTAGGCCAAGAGCTTTGGTATGCCATGCTAACGGTAGAACGTTTGGATTCTTTGGCAGAAATAGCCTTGGGTAAAAAGGAAGGAAAACTAGATGGTTTTTTCTTGAGGGACGATGTTCCTGCCAATTTTTATTATGAAAAAGATGCTCCTAATGATCGTAGATTTGGGGCAAATAGTCAAAACATAGAGTGTGTTTCATCAGATTATAGTTGTGGCGAAGAAGTAGCTGTAGAGAAGGGTGGTTTCATTAGTCAAGATCAGGTAATTGGTTTATTTATTGGATTTTCGTTGATCAAAAAGCTTGTTGCAGACAAACGTTACAAAAAAAACTTGCCCACCTATGGCGAAAAAGCTGCTTTAATCGCCCACCGAATTGCAGACTATATGTCGTCTAGTGGTTGGAAGCTCAAAGATCCTGATGGTAAAAAAATACCTGATAAGTGGGGCGGGAACGCACTAGGGATGAGTTATCCTATTGCAAAGGCAGCAAATTTCATCACAGATGGAAAGCATAGCAAAACTTATATACGAAAAGGTGCTTCTATTTTAGGTAAGCCGATCTATGGTTTATTGCATGCTAGCTTGGCATTCCAACATCAAACAAATGCAGTACTTTGCCTAATGAGTATGACCATGCTCCCCAAAAGAACCCGTAGAGGAATTGCACGAAAATCCATAAAGCACGATGTGATTATCATGCCTCTCATTCACTCTATTTTATTTGATTATGAACTGCACAAAAAACTCCAAAAAGAAGACTTTGAAGAACTATTAAATACAGCACCTATGAGTGGGCCTTGTTTTGAAACTGAAGGGTGTGAAGCTCCAGACGGATGGAAATCATTTGACAGGTGGCTACATCCTAGATTCAAAAACGGAAATCCCTATGGTATAAAAAATGAAACCCCAGGAGTAGATTATATGCTTTTGTATAATTTATATCATTATTACTACCACAAAGATCTGCCAACTTATAAACAGACTAGCAAAAACTAATACCTGATTCATTCCTATGCTAAAGTTTATTCATCAAAGAAAACTATTTTTTTTAGCTCTATTTTTGCTAGTTTTTAGAACAATGTATGGGTTAGTCTCTGAATTTTGGTTTGACGATGAATTTCAGATCTATCTTATTGGTTTAAAATCATTTACGACAGGCACTTGGCCTTATTATGGCCCAGACATTGTCTATACTCAGACTCAAATATCTGGGGCTTTACAGGGTTTGCTAATCTCTAGTGCATTCTACATCATCAAAATACCAGAAGCTCCTATTCTTCTTCTTAATCTATTAAGTTTTGGAAGCCTATCATTTTTAGCCTATTATATTACGAAACGTGTTGATACGATACCTTCTTGGCTAACTTGGATTATAGTACTGACAACACCTTGGGCCATGGTGTACAGCACTCGTGTTCTTAATATATCTTATGCTTTAGTTTTTTCAGTCTTCTTTTTTGTAGCGTTCTTTGAGGCACTCCCTTTATATAAACAAGCCATTCTATCTAAAAAGACTTCATTTTTTTTGATGGGACTGACCACTACATTTATCATGCAATTACACCTTTCATGGGTTTTATTGATAGTATTTGGAGGTATAGCATTTACTGTTCAGTTAAAAACCAAACGCTCTCAATTGGTTATATTCACTGTATTATATCTTTCAGGAATACTTCTTGGTGCCTTGACTATAATTCCAACTTGGTTATACACTACAACACCAGTAGAAACCCTAGATTCAAATATTGTTTTCAATCATTCCAACTGGTTAAATCTACCAATAATATTATTACGCCTATTGTCTTTTGCTACTAATGAGATACCGTATATATTAGGAACTCCATCCAACAGAATTGATATAGTCACATCACAGCTTTGGTTTATTCCTGTCACCATTACCTTACTCATTATTGGTTTTTTACAAGTTGGGTTATTAGTCATTTCCTTTTTTAGGAACAAGAGTGATAAGGAATGGCGATATCTAAAATGGTTTCCTGTTGCTTCTGCAGTCTTGCTATATGGCATGTTCTTTTTTTCAATCAAAGGACCATCCTCTCATACGTTTTATATCCTATTCCCTCCTATTATGTTATATTCGTTTTATTGTTATCAATGGCTCATTGAAAAAAAGCCTTTTGCTCTATCCATATTGAAAATCATGGCAATTTTAGGTTTATTCTTTCATGTAGGTTTAGGTATGTACAACTATGAACATAAATCACTGTATAAGGACAGGCAAAAAATACAACAAGCTCTGGATAAAATGGATTATCATATTCTAGGAAGGAGGCGAGCTGATGATTGGGGTTATGGGTATTAACCCAAAACACTGAAAGATAAACAGTCCACTCCTAGACGTTAACAATATCTTAACCGTTAGTATATCTGGTAGCTGAACAAAGCTTTTTTGCTACATTTGATCAGTTCATACAAAAAGAACAAACTATGATTGCCTATATAAGAGGAAAAATTGCCCATAAAAGTAGAACGGATGTAAT
>JAAEPD010000316.1 GCA_024222455.1 Aureispira sp. | reverse complement strand
TTATTATTTTTTCTGAACGATTACTTACTACTATTAACAACACCTTATATCATCAAGTACAACGTACAGGATCTATATATGAGTGGAATACTAATATGGGTTATATGACCTCTAGTTTATATGACCTCCAAGGCTTTTATCACTTTAGAGTAGAGGGAGATAGCCTGTTAGTTTTAGATACCATTTTTGCAACAACCAACACTGAAAGCGTTTTATATAATTTTGCCCAACAAAAAGGCGATACAATATTCAATGAACACCTCAACCTAATTGATTTGACCAATAGGAATACTCCTTTTAACTTTTTAAATGTTAACGCAAGTCCAACTGACTACTGGCTTATAGACAGCACAAATACATTTTCTAACAGCTCTGTTACTTTCAACATTACATGTAAAACAACTACAGGCTACAGTAGTAACTATCCATCCCCCTCTACTATCGCTTGGGAAAAAGGTATTGGAACAATATATCATTCTAATTATATGGGCATGGTAACCTGTAATTGCCCCATAAAAGGAGGCTATGACTATTTTCTCTATAACCTAACCACTCCTACTGACACACTATTTAACTATCCTAGTCATCTATTGACAAATGTAGAAAGAGTTGCTTCTGTAAAATCGGATATTAAGGTATATCCTAATCCAGCCAGTCAATATACAATTATAGATGCGACCAACATTAAGGCTATCCAAGTTTATAACTCCTTAGGGAAATTATTCTTAGAGTTCAATACAGACGCTGCTACAAAAAAACATGAACTAGATCTCACTACACTAACAAGTGGCAGTTATTTTATTAAATTTGTACAGACAAATAACACAGTGGCGATCAAACCACTCATTTTTCAATCTGAATAAATTGATTCTATGAAATACTGCAAATGGTTAGTGGTACTTCTATTTTTTTGGAGTTGTGATAATCAACCTCAAAATGATGGGACTCAGACTGCATCTACAGCTCTGCCTTCAATAGAGGAGGCTACAACTACAAATGATAATTCTAATAATACAAAACCTGTCATTAATGATTCTTTAATCAAATTTGATAACCCCAATCTATCAGAAGAAGAAAAGGCCAGAATCATGGACAAAATTTCTAAAAAATACTTGATGGGTCAATTTGATCCTACTAAAGATGAGCGCTTTCAAAAGATTCCAAATCCTTATGCAGACAAAGAAATGTATATGCGTAAGGAAGCTCTAGCCTCTTTCAAAAAAATGCATGAAGCAGCTAAAAAAGATGGAATCAAGTTCAGAATTGTCTCTGCTACACGTCCATTCAACGCACAAAAAGCAATTTGGGAAGCTAAATGGTCTGGTAAACGTAAGGTAGATGGCAAGTTGTTATCTCCTACGGTTAAAGACCCAAAAGCTAGAGCAATCAAAATATTGAGATGGAGCTCTATGCCAAGCACATCTAGACACCATTGGGGTACTGATATAGATATTAATAGTGTCAATCCTGCATATTTTGAGAGTGGCCAGGGACTAAAAGAGTATGAATGGCTAACAGCTCATGCTTCTGAATATGGTTTCTGCCAAGTATATTCTCCGATGGGCAAGGATCGCCCTTTTGGTTATCAAGAAGAGAAATGGCACTGGTCTTATCTCCCAATTTCTCAAGAGTTGACTACAGAGTATGCTAAACAGATTACAGATCAAGACATCTCTGGATTTTTAGGTTCTGAATCTGCTCCACTCATAGAAGTTGTTAAAAAATATGTCTTAGGAATCAACCCTACTTGCAAATAATATTAAGAACAGAAAAGCCTGCTTAGAACTATAGTTTTGAGCAGGCTCTTTTTTTTAAACTAAACCCTTTACTAATCTTATGAAAAAATCTATTCTATTCTCCGTTTCTGTTATACTTCTACTTTCTAGCTTAGCTTGCGATAAGTTGCAGAATCCTAATAATGGCAATAACTCCAGCTCCAATACACCTACAGAAGAACTAGAAGCTTATTTCAACTCTAGCAACAACACACTAAATTTGTATAGCGAAGACTTAATGCGAGCGATTCAATCCACTACTGGTGAGTCTCCTCAATATGCTCCATTCCTGAGCGCAGCCCAAGAAGCTGATGCCCTTTTATCTGGAACAGAAAAACTAGCTATGGATATTTATACAGAACTGAGTAGTGGGAATAGTGAGTCTAGAGTTAAAGAGTTAATGTTAGCTGGAGGAGAGGCCGAAAATTTATTTTCTAGCTTACTCCACACACAAAGTAGTTTAATAGAAATACTAAACAATATGGTTCAAAATAATCCTAGAATTTCCAATACAGATGAACGAGAATTAAAAAAGTTTGCAGGGACTTTGCCTCTTATGAACGAAGACCTATGGGCAGAGGATGATCAACCTGCTCAATTCACAGGATTAAGCCTTCATGCAGCTAAACGCAAACTCCTCAAAATCCAACACAATGTCATTCAAACTAGAGCTGTTTTCTATCGTTTTTTGAACGAAAAAATGGTTAAAAAAGAACTTAACTATGACAAGTTTGATGTCTTAGTTAATTCTGAAAAAGATTATGTTTTATTAGGAGAAAGCTACACCTCTGAGATTTCATTAGGTGCTTACTCTTCTCAAGCCAAATTCTCGGTATCTGTCAATGGTAAATCTCTTCCTATAAAAGATGGAAAAGCAATCTACACAACAAGAGGTAGCAGAGTTGGAGAACAAAAATATACCGCTCGCATTTCTGTTAATAATCCACTAACAGGCGAAACAGAAACCTTCACCAAAGATTTCTTCTATGAAATTGGACAACCTTATGTTTCTGTTTCAGCAGATAATATGAATATACTAAAAATTGGTGAGGATAATCCTGTAACTATAGCTACTGCAGGCATCTCTTCTCAGAGCCTAAGTGTTAGTATTTCTGGAGGAGGAGGCACTATAAAAAAATTAGGAAAAACAGGATATATGGTTAAAGTGATCAAACCAGGAAAAGTTGT
>JAAEPD010000315.1 GCA_024222455.1 Aureispira sp. | reverse complement strand
TTTTCATATCAACACAAATTTACATTATTTTTGTGTCCCGGTTTATTCAACCATCTCACAATGGCTTATCGTAGTTCCAAAAAAAAATAGAAAAATAGGTTTACATATATGTAACATCTATAATAGAAAGTATGTGATTGGTGAAACTGGTCACATACTTTTTTTATATTACAACCCTTTGTATTCAAATTGCATCTATAAGAATATCACTCCCAAACAATATTCATCTATAACCAATATCTAATGAAAAGAGGATTTATTGTATGGCTAATTTTTGCTATAATTCTATATCTCACAGCACCTCAGATAAAAGCGCAAACCTACATGCCATCACTGAAATGGTATGTAGCCTCTATTGAGCTTAATGGAAAAACTCTAGATCCTAAGATTTATGCAAAAGATGCTTGGATCCAATTCAAACCCAAAGCCCATCAAAAAGTAGATTCCACTCAACCAATATTAGGTAGAGTAGAGGGCTTTGATGGAAATTCTATTTATTATGGAGATTACAAAAGTTATAAAGGAAAAATAACCTATAGTAATATTCAAAAAATAAAACATGGAGATGCTGTCAAAGGTATAGAGGTGTTAGAAGCTATGTTTGAGGACTGCAATTTTAAGGCATTCCCTCCCCAGAAACGACCCCCAATATGGAACCCAAAGCTTTTTTTGACCGTAAGAACTCGAAGAGGTAAGGCTATAATAAAACTGCTGAATACAAAAAATAGACCTCAACTACCAGTTACTATAAAACCAACAACAGAGCTAGCGTCTAAACCTGTTGTTCTTCAACGGAACTTACATAATATTCCAGGAGCTATAACCAGTGTAGTAGATAAGCATCCAAGTATAGAACTTTACGAAATCAATCGTTCACATATACCTTTTGGGGATAGTGCCACAGCCTTGATGGTCTTGCCTAAAGATAGTTGTTATCTAAAAAAGGCAGTGATGAGCTTCAAATGGGATAGCTTGATTATGAATTTTCCGCCACCTGTAGGTGTTTCACCTCGGTTAGTCACTGATTTGCCAACCTCGATGGGGCGAGCGGCTTACTTTTTTAAAGGCTTACCAAGCAATATTCCAATAAAAGGCAGTTTTATCCAAACAGTACTCAATCAGCCAAGCAATAGAATTGTTATTGATCAGAATGAGTTTTATATCTATAAGTTGCTACCTTATGCACAATTGCCTGCTATAGAAGGAGTAGGCGTTACTGAATTTAGGTTAGGTAATGAACGCTTATTGTTATCAGAGAAGAAGCTAGGTATAGCAGCCTCTTTCTTAGCAAAAAATGTAGGTCAGTTACCAATGGTGAATTGGGGAGGAGATATGAATGCTGATGGCCTTTTGGATTTAATTTTGACTATACATGATAAACCAACAAAATATCAACACTCCTTTCCTATACAAACACATAGTGTTTTGTTATTATCTGACCAAGATCAAAATAAATACTATACTATAGGCAATTTTGGAGAGCTAATACCAGCCTCCGGTATCTCAAATTTAGCTCAGCAAATACAGCAACAAACTTCCTCTGAACTAATTCGATATATTGTAGCCAACCGTTTTTATGGATTGATAGATAGCAATGGACAGCTTTTTAATCCAATTAGTTTAGAAACCTTTCCACCTGATGTGTTGGATAAAGTTCATAAAGTATTAGCTAACCTAAAGTTTGAGCCTGCAAGGACAGATGGTAAAGCTATAAGCTATGCTTATAAATTTAGAGAACCAAGTATAATAAAACCGAGGGTATTGTCATCTCCCATTCAAATAGATCAGTATTTTGAGGTGAAGGACAAGAGTGAGCAAGCCTTGAAAAACCGACTAGGACAAGCCATATATACACAATGTAGAGATACCATTACCTTAAGTCAACGTCCTCAGTGGGTGGGGGCGATTCATTATGATGGCCCAACTAAAACAATTTGGCATTATTCCTTATTCCAAATACCTTATAGCGATGGTAGTACTCCACAAGCTTATCCTGTTCAGTTAAAATTTGGAGTAAAAAATGATTTAAGATCTAATTTGAATGAATTGCTGCCTGATGTTGCCCAAGGTGGAAAAAACTATGTATTAAAACCTAAAGAAGAAATTCTGAATATAGCTAAGAAAGAGGGGAGAGGTATTGTCAAAGGAGGACAGAGCTGGAACTATGAACGATTTGAATACAGCAAAGAACATGGTTGTTTTGTATGGCGATATACCTATACCAAAATCAATAAACGTTATCAAGGCAAGCGAATTAAGTTATTAATCAATGCAACAACAGGAGAGGTGCTTTATAAAGACATAGAGTATGATGTTAGTATGCGAAAGTGTTTGCCCAAAGGCACCTTAATTAGTACACCATTTGGCCGTTTGCCTGTAGAGCAATTGCAGCCCAATACATTAGTTTATACCTTGAATGAGCAGAAAGAAAAGGTAGCCGCACCCCTACAAAAGGTAGAATCATTGCCTGTAGGTAAAAAACATCGTTTGATTAGAGTAACTCTAGAAGATAGCACTGTTTTAGTTGTTTCAGAAGGGCATCCTTTAGATGATTATTGGGGGGTAGAGTATTTGGCTAACAGGATAGTATATAATGGCAAAAAGATAGAGAAGGTGGAACGTTTGTTAATGCAAATTGAGCAAACTTGGGATTTGTTGCCGAGCAGTACTACTGGTGTTTATTGGGCAAATGGTGTTTGTTTAGGAAGTACCATGAAACAAGGGAATATAGTACCTTCTCTCTTTTCAAAGAAAGTCCCTGCTACCATATTTTTCCCTAGTGAGTCAACCGGAGTTTCTAATGGCGATTTGGAGCTTAAAGGAAATAAATATCATTATAAAAATAAACCCTTTACAGGGACTGTACGCCATATTGGTGAGAAAGGGAAAGGAGATGAAATAGACTACAAGAAAGGTAAACAGTTAGGATGGAAGAGGAAGTTTGGAGCATATGGAACCTTGGAGGAAGCAGCTTGGACTAAAAATGGTCATAAGACTGGGCCTGTATTTCTATTTTATGCTAATGGAGCATTAAAAAAGAAGGGAAACTATAGAAGAAGTTGGGTTACTATTTATAAGAGTAATATTTTTAATAGAGAAATACCTGACCATAAACGTAAAACCAAGAAAAATCGGATAACACGAATAAAACAGAGTCAACCAGCAGGTAAATGGGAAACTTATTTGGCAAATGGAAAATTATCATCCAGCCGAAAGCTAAAGTTTAGGCATTTTAGCTATAAATAGTTTTGTATAGCTGCAAATTCCTTTTTAACTTTCATGAGGACAAAAATAAATACTTATGGAAGATACAATTGTAGTTGTAGGTGGTGGTCTAATTGGTAGTGCTACTGCATGGCAAATGGCCAAAACTGGGCAAAAGGTAATCTTATTGGAGCAACAGCCTGAAGAATATGATAAAGGCTCAAGTAGAGGTGAATCTAGGATTTGCAGAGTCTTTAGTCGGCAACATCCTGTCTTTGGTTTGGTGCATACACGTACTGTAGCGTTGGTCAAAGAATTATTGACTTTTTTGAATGCTCATGATCCTGCTACTCAACATTCTTTAAGCCATATTTACAATAGCAGCCCTGTTACTTATGCACATATAGATATATACCAAACAGAACTGAAAACCCTATCTAAAACAGGTGGCTTAGAGTATATTTATGGATCAGATATGGCATCTATAAAAGAATTGTTGGGTTTGGATATAGGAGAAGAGCAACCTTCTGTGGTGTTTAAGGAAACAAACTCTATGACAGGCACCTTAAATCCTAAAAAGCTGATCAGTTATTTGCACAAAGGCATCAAAGCAAAAGGAGGAGAGGTTTATTATGCACATCAAGTCAACTCTTTAGAACTAACTGCTGAAGGGTTTGATATAATAGTTAATAACAAAACAATAGCAGCAAGTAGACTGATGTTGGCTGCAGGGCCTTATACCTCTAGTTTGTTACAAGGTATTTATCCATCTATCTCTAAAGTGATTAATCCTAGATGATTGGTGCTTTGTTTCTTTGGTATTCGAGATGAAAAATATGCCCTATTATCCACTGCCCAAAAAGAACAATTACTGCAAGGCTTTCCATATATCAATTACTAACATTTTTATTATGCAATGATCGAAAAAAGGGAAGGGAAAAGCCCTTGGGTGAAGTGTGGATTACATTTTAAACAGCATCCTATCACAAATATGGATGAAGTTTGGAGTATAGAGCCTGATAAAGAAGATCAAGAACAGATGCATGCTGATACACTAAAGTACCTTAACCAAATGGGCTTAGACTTGGCGCCTAGCGGATCATGGCTATTCTTGTGTCTATACCATGACAGAAAACGAAACACCTTTTGTAACAAAACTGCCTCAGCAATCAGACAATTTAGTTGTAGCTTGTGGTTTTTCTGGTATTGGTGCCAAAGGTTGTATGGCTTATGCAGCTTATGCTGCTCAGCAATTGTTAGGTAGGCCATTTTTATCTGATACGGAATATAAAATGATGGATGAACATTTTGGGCAAATGGCTTTGCTTAGTGCTTTAACGTGAACTAAGGATTAGAACAAGGAATAAAAGATTGATTTGTAAAGTTTTGTAAATTTGATTTGCAGAAAAAATCTAAAAACAGTCAAACCAATCTTTATGAATGTTCAATTTACAGAAAATAAGCTAATAAAATTATACATCGAGATAGATGATTTGTTAATAGCCTTTAGAAATTATCAAGCAAGAGAATGGTTTGACTGTTTTTAGATTTTTTC
>JAAEPD010000314.1 GCA_024222455.1 Aureispira sp. | reverse complement strand
TTTTCATATCAACACAAATTTACATTATTTTTGTGTCCCGGTTTATTCAACCATCTCATTTTAGGCACTAACACCCAATTCATAGAAGAGCTATACATATTGCATTCCCCTGTCATATTTACAGATACTTGATAAGTGTACTTTACCAATCCTTTATGTTTATAAAACAATTGGTCATAACCAACAGCACACCCACTACCTGAAGCAAAAACGCCTAATAAGGTATGTTTTTCAAAATCTATAGTAGGAAGAGTAGCTTGTTCGCAATCAGGGTATTTCTCTGTTGCTAATAATGTCTTTAACTCTCCATACTCTTTAGTATTTCTTACCAAAAAGGCATGATCTGGCCTTTCTGAAAAGCATTTGCCTATGCTAATAGCTGTAATCTCAGAATCTTCAAAAATTTCTTTTTTGCAACTAGCCAAGCTAAAGACTATCAATATTAAAACAAGGGATGTATTCCATTTCATAACACATTTTATAAAGTGATTATGGGGAGTTAATCATATATATTATTTAACGGCTACTATCCTTATAACGTTGGTAAGCCTCCTAAAAGAGCTTAAGACTCATTGGGTATTTCCATAACTCACCCTCATTTGCCTTGCTTGCACCCATCACCACAAATACAATATCTGCAATTAATAAAGCAATCAACATTGGTATTCCAATTATAATCACAGCCAAAACTACACAAACTACTGCATAGATCAATGAGCTAACAATCCAATTGAGAATAACCCTTCCATGAGCATCTACTGCAGCATTTTTATCTTTATGCACAACCCATAAAACTATAGGTGCTACAAAGCCTAAGCCTGGAATAACAATTCCTAATAATTGGGATACATGCATTAATGTACAATAAGAGTTTTCGGTGAGCCCAAATAAATCTTGATTTAATACTGTTGGAGTAGTAGAGGTAGACTTTCGTTTTTGCTCTCCATTTAATATTTTTTCTTTTTCTTTTTGATATTCTTGTTCGGAGAGGATTCCTTTTTCTTTAAGTGCAAATAGTTGTTCTAAATCGTCGTATTTCATTTATAAGTTAAGTGAGGTTAAGTAAGTAGTTGTTCTAATATAACGTGTTTCCAAATAAAATTCGTTCAATCTTTTTGAAAAATTGAACGAATCTTGAAAAGAATTCTTGTGATGTCTATTTCTTATTTCCTCTCTTATAACCTCCTTTATTACCACTTCGGTTACCACTACCTTTATTGTTTCCTCTATTACCACCTTTTCGGCCTCCTTTATAGCCACCACCTCCACGTCTATAGTTTCCTCCACCTTTAGAAACCTTCCATTTAGGTGCTTCTCCAAGCTCTTCAGGAATAGCAACCCTAGGTACTTCTGATCCAATTAATTTTTCGATGCGCTGCATCTTATACATATCTGCTTCATTGACCAATGTAAGTGCTACTCCAGTAGTTTGTGCACGAGCGGTACGACCAATCCTGTGCACATAATCTTCTGCATCTCCTGGTACATCAAAATTGATTACTAGGCTAATATCTTTAATATCAATTCCCCTACTCAACACATCTGTAGCAACCAGAACACGAGTTTCTTTTCTTCTAAATCGAGCTAATACTTTTTCACGCTCTGTTTGTTCAAAATCAGAAGAAATTCCTTCTACCAAGTACTCTTTAGTTCTTAGACCTCTTATGATCTCATTTACCTTCTTTTTGGTAGAGCTAAACACCAAAATGCTAGTATATTGCTCTTTGTTTTTAATCAAGCCATTGATTAATGCTACTTTTTGATGATCATGCGCCAAATATACAGCTTGCAATACACCTTCTGCAGGCTTAGAAAGCTCTAAGGTCACCTCTTTGGGGTTCACCAAAAGCTCTTTAGCCAACTTCCTAATCTTAGGAGGCATAGTTGCACTAAACATAAGATTTTGACGTTTTTTGGGTAGGTGTGATACTATTTGTTTAATATCATCCATAAAACCCATATCCAACATACGATCTGCTTCATCCAGAATCAAATGTTGCAGATCACCTAAGTTGCTATTCCCCATTTGAAGATGAGCAATAAGTTTACCTGGAGTAGCCACAATTACATTAGCACCTTCTGTCAAAGCTCTGCGTTGTTGTGTCCAAGCATCACCTTTGATTCCTCCATATATGGCAAGTGAATTTACTCCTGCAAAATAACCTAAACCTTGTATTTGTTCTTCTATTTGGACAGCCAGTTCTCGTGTAGGACAGAGAATAAGTGTATTGGTTGTTTTAGTCGGATTATTGGCTAATTTATTCAATACTGGTAATAAAAAAGCAGCCGTCTTGCCTGTTCCTGTTTGTGCACAAGCAATCAAATCATTCCCCCCTAATATTATCGGAATTGTTTGTTCTTGTATAGGTGTTGCATTCACAAACCCCATATAACCAATTGCTTCCAATAATTGTTCGTTTAATCCTAGTTCTTCAAAAGTCATTCTATTATAATAATTTATATACTAAGTTGTTATTCTTATCTAATTCTAAATAAATTGTGTCTTGCTTGCCATCTAGACTTATCAATGTAGTTAATAAAAAATCCCCCCTATTTATTGAGGATAATTCTAAATTAAAAACATGTTGCCCTTCTAAGAACCTTCGCTGCATAGTTTTATCCATTGACCTTTCATTAGAAAATGCATACGCTCCATACTCAATATGTCTTATATCATTACCATCAAAAATAGAACTATCTGTTATAATAGTGTATGTATGAAGATAAGGTTTGGCTAATTCATATTTTTTGGTCAATAACTTATCTTCAAAAGAGGCATAAACACCACGATAATAAGTTCCTGAGGGTTTACTCAAAGAACATGCATCAAAATCCTTACCTAAATCTAAGCTAATAATATCACTACAAGGGCATCGATAGACAGCTGGTATATCAGGATCTTCCATTTTGTCAAAATCATTCTCTACAAAAATACTATACCATGCTAACCATTCCTTTTCTGACAAATTAAAATATAAGGTATCTTTCATACCTTTATCATATAAATAACTAGTATCCTTTGATAAAAAAATATATGGACGCTGACTGTATTCCAATTCTAATTCTTGTTCATAGTGTAATGGGTTTGCAGTCCATATATGAATAGATGTCGAGGGAGTAGGATCTTTAGGTAAATTAGTTAACTCATTGCAACCTAACACCAAAAAGCTTAACCAAAAAACTACAAATACCCTACAAAATATTGTCAATGTCTCATTAAATTAAAAATTTGAATAATCAGAAACGCCTCACCAAACAACTGTTATTGACAAATAACCTCTCCTTTGTTATTTAAGCTAAAAGTTACCTCTTTTTTCTCAGCATCTATCTTTATCCAGCCGTCTTTATTTGCCAAATAAGGTCTTTTTCGCCATTCTACCCAATAGTAGTTAGTTCCTACCAACAAAGGAATTTCTATTTTGCCTGTTTTCATTAATTCTTCATTCTCATAAGAATCATAATAATTGCCTATTCGGAAGTAGAAAGGCTTGGCTTTTTCTAAAAACCGTTGATCAAATCGAATAATACAAGTTTGCTGTTGTTGGACTAGTTGTTTTGTCACCCATGATTTTAAGACCTGCTGAATAGTATCAAACTTTTCTTGATCCTCTACAGGATCTAAATAGGCATGCATATCTAAATTGCTAAAAGATTCTATTGATTTAGAACCATTTTTGCCTTTAGTTTCCAGCAAAATACTATTGACACCAACCAACCTTGATTGTTCAGACTTAGGCTGATCTATATCGCTAAATTTCTCTTGATAAAAAACCTGATACAACTCCAACAACTCTTCTTTAGAAGCTTGAATAGCTATATTCTCCTTCAATCCTGTGGTTTGAATATATTGCTCTGATTCGGATAAGACTAGCTTAGTATACCAAGCAAACTCATGTACACCTAGCCCCCAATTGGCCTCGATTCGAATATAATCTGGCTCTACTAACATCGGAATTTTTGTTGGTTCATTTGCTAACTCATCAGATGAAGCACTATTGCATTGTGTCAATAATAGCAACAATATACAATATAACCCTATTTGTATTTTTGTTCTCATAGTCTTTTACATTCCCTATGCAATATAAGGGCTTGCATTGAATTTTCGTAAAAAACGCCTTTTTATCCCAATTCTTCCTTATATTCATATAAACGATAAACTTATGAAAACCGTCACTTTTTACATGCTCCTTACTCTTTTAATCCTCAGCTTAAGCCAAGCAGCTTGCAACTCCCCTGCTCAACATAAATTGGTAGGTGAATGGATTGGTTACACTATTTTTAATGGCGAAGATGTTCAGAAAGGTTCTACTTTAGTGATAGAACAAGATGGTCATTTTACTCAATTTAATGAAGAAGGTGCAAAAAGAAGAGAAGGCTTTTGTGTCTTAGATTCTAACTTTGTTGATCTTCGTGAAGAAGAAGATATCCGCATGCGTAAACGCATTATTGTTGATGATATTAATGAAGTAGAAGTTCGCTTAGAATTAGTTGCTTCAGACACGTTAGAGGCAGAGCAGGCAGGTTATACTTACATATATGTTCGCCAAGATATTTTGCCAGAATAAGCCTATGCCTAAGTCCTTACTATTTTTTATAGGTTGTATTCTATTTGGGTATACTTTAGAGTCATGTAAAAAAACTAATAGTCTTATAGGTACTTGGGAAGCTATTCCTCGTCCTTCTATTGACTGTACAATAAACTCCCTAAGTGTAAAACAACAGATCACTTTTTATAGTGACAATAGTTTTGAGTTTGACGATTGCATATTGGCGAACATTAAGCCTCATCAAGGGAGTTATATGGTTCAAAATGATTATATCCATCTAACACCTCGTTACAAGAATACTTTTGAGCTTACTCTACAACTGATAAATACAGATACATTAGTACTCCTACAAATATTTACTAAGCGTCCTGCTGCCCTAAAACTATACACTCGGCAGGGCATTTTGCCAAAATGAAATTAACTTCTTCTCCTCCTTTTCCCAAACATATTCTTGGCGGGCCAAGAGGCAAGCCTCTTGCAATTTTGTATAATATTCAGGCTGTCCTACTAACTTTTGGATAGTTTTAGTGATCGTTTCTACTTCCAAATCAGGCAACAAAACACCTGTCTCAAACTCTCCTATTAATCTTTGGTATTCAGGAAAACCCATATTAAGGGAAGGCTTGCAGACCTGCATGTAGTCAAAAAATTTATTGGCTAAGGAGTAGTAATAATTCAGTCCTTTATTTTGAAGCAAATTAACTCCTATATCTGCTTGGAGTGTTATAGTTTTTAGTTCATGAGGTTGTATATAACCTAAAAACTTGACCTTTTTCTGCAATTTGAACTTGGTTACCAAAGCTCTCAATTCTTGAGATAAATCGCCCTCTCCTGCCATCCAAAATTCAGCCTGCTCTACATGCTGCATAGCTGCTATCATTTCTTCTAGGCCTCTTCCATCATTCAATACCCCTTGATACAATAGAATATAAGGTTTTTTAGGGTTTTCTAACTTAGGTAAAGGTTGCTTGAAAGGTACATTCCGAACAACTTCAAATGGAGTTTTATATTTTTCTTGAAATATTTCTGCCAAGCTTTCACAAACAGTGTAACAATGCTTTAGTTTAGGGATAATTCGGTTGGCTACCCCCTTCCATATCTTTTGAGTACTTGGTCTATTGACCAACTCTGGTACTTCCGTAAAGTACTCGTGAGCATCATGAACACAGAGCTTTCGCTTAAATTTAGTGCTATAATAACCAGCCATCAAGGTATCTAAATCAATGGCGCAAACAGCATCTAATTGTTTGAATAGTAAAAAGAAAAACAGTCGAATATTATACTCTAGATAAAACCATTTACCTTTATTGAACCAACATTTTAAGCGTTTTTGCTCAAAGGGCTGTTCCTTTAGAGGTTTAGAGACCTTGCGTTTACGCCCAACCAAACAAACCTCATAACCTGCCTTTTGCAAACTAGTGCAGATACGAATCATGCGCTGATCGTAAGTCAAGTCGTTGGTAACGGTGCAATAAATACGCTTTTTTAGTTGGCTTTTTCCCATTCTACATCTTCAAATAAGGCATCAAAAAAATCTTGATAAGTGGTTAACTCTTTAGGTCCATCGTTTCGATTATAGACCTCCTTTTGCTGCCCATCTATAATGATGGAAGTAATACACATCGGAAAATCAACAATGCCTAGGCCTTCGCTTGGATAGCGGTTTTCTAATTGGGTATAATTGATCGCTCTAGCTTTATCTAAGAGTTTTTCTATAGTTACGGTAGGTACTTTTGCAACGTACTTTCCTATGCGTCCTACATGCTTTTTGCCTTCATAAACTACTCGCCCATCTGCATAGACAGAGATTTTGTAATAAGGGCATACTCCATAACAGGTTGTACGCTCCAATGTAGCAACAGGGTCGCTATTGAACATCCAAACTACTGATAATAGGTATATTATATAGTTCATATTTTTTTATTCTATAACTGTATAAAAGTAAGTTCTTGTAACAGTTTCAACCCGATCTGTTAGAGGGTTTACAATACTTATTTTCACCTCATAACTTTTTTTCCCCACTTCCATTCCTGTTGCTTTAAAATTAATTTTCCCATCTATTATTTTCATTCGATTATCATTAATAGAAGCAGAAAACTTAGCCTGTGAAGAATAAGCTCCTAGACAAATTAGGCTCTCAAAAGTCTCTCCTTTCTTAATTACATTGCTATTTACCTCATTAAATATTTCAAACTTATCATAAGTTAACTCTACTTTATCTAGTAAAAATGTTAAACTTTGAGTTTCTAATTCTAAGACTTGAATTTGCCAATCTTTTATTTGTAATATAACAGCATAAGAATCAAAATTTTCCATCTGTTTTTCATCTATATTTTCCATATAAAGGATACGCTCTATTTTATATTCGCTCTTTTTCCCTTTCATTTCAATAAGGGATTGCATAAGAGATTTTCGTACATCATCTAGTTCTCTATTGATCCCTCTATCATTAACGTCAGATATCTTCTCCTTCCAATAATTTATGTCATAGTCCTCAGCCCGAAAATCAACAAAACACAAATTGCCCAAATCTGTTTTCGAATATCCTTTCACAAATTTGCTCAAAACTTCTTCTAAATAGTCATATTTTTCTTTAACACGATTTTGTATAGCAGCTACATGCACTTTTTTGTCATCCTCCAGTCTAGTCATTACTGTATTTCTCAATAATTCATTTTGTGCAGTTAAAAGCTTAATTGTTTTTGTGTAAGTTGGTAGCACAGCGCAATAAAACTGTTTAGATACAGCTGTCTTTGTATCATTTTTATCAACTTGTTGTTTTGTTGGTTCCTCTAGTCTAGATTTTTTTTGGGCTATACAACTCTGCAAAAAAAGAACTGTTGTCAACATAAAAATTATTATTACTCTCATCGTTTTTAATTTTTAGTTTTTGATTTAATCAAACCCACCTGTTCTTTCAATACCTCCAAACAAGTCTCGATAGTATGCAAATGTGTTCTAAAACTCAATACTGCTAACCGAATATAATAAACACCTTCAATAGTTGTAGAAGATAAAAACACTCGTCCATCTTCTTTTACCCCTTTTACTAGTTCATCATTAAAAAGATTAGCATCTCCCTCTTTGGGTACATATCGAAACATCATCACAGACAACTGTGGATAAGCTCCAACCTCAAAACCTTCTATTTTCTGAATTTCTTCGTAGAAATAACGGCACAACCATATTTTTTCGGACAAACCTGCTCGAAAAGGTGCTACTCCAAACAACTGCAAGGGCAACCAAAACCGCATTCCCCTGAAATGTTTAGTCAACTCTGGTGAAAGGTCCGCAGGCGAAAGCTCCTCTATATCTTGAAAAGCATCTTGCAAATAGCTGGCTTCCATATGTTGCGAATCGTAGAGTTTTTGTGTATCTCTAACCAATACTGCTCCCGTTCCATAAGGTAAAAACAAGCCTTTATGTGGGTCAACTACTACCGAATCAGCCTGCTCTATTCCTCTAAACAAAGCTGAGGTTTCAGGACAAAGCACAAAGAAACCACCATAAGCAGCATCTACATGAAACCACAATTCAAAACGTTGGCAAATAGCTGCAACAGCTTCTAAAGGATCAACGGCCCCAACATCTGTAGTTCCTGCCGAGGCAATCACCATAAATGGCAAAAGACCATTATTTCTATCTTGTTGTATTTGCTTTTCTAAGGCAACCGTATCCATCTGAAAATGCTCATTGATGGGGATATTTCGCTTTACAGCTTCTCGCAAACCTACCATATTGATAGCCTTATGTACACAATGGTGTACTTGTTGGGTAGTGTAAATCACCATACGATCAAAATCCCTAGCTTTTAGCCCCTTCGCATCTCTAGCAGCACCTATAGCTATCTGATTCGCTATAGAACCTCCTGAAGTAAGATTACCTCCTGCGCTTTCGGGAAACCCTACTACATCACACAACCACCGGAGCAACTGATTCTCCATACGTACAGCTCCTGGCGAACCATAAAACACACCTGCATAACGATTGAATACAGCTGCCAAATAATCCCCCAAAGCAGAAGGAAATAATCCTCCGCCTGGGATATAGGCCAAATGTCCTCCAGATGCGGGGTTTAAACCTGGACGATCTACATTATGTGCAACTACTTTTAGTAGCTGTTCTATAGATTTCGGTTCTTCGCTTATGGCTGTATCATAGATTGCACTTCCTTTATCAGTAGTGACTTGATAAGTTAGTATGGTCTCTATATTTTCTAAAAAACCCTCAGAATAATTTACTACTTTTTCCCTAATGTGTTGGCGAGCAATGCCATCAGGTTCTAACTGTAGGGCGAGCTGTTCTAGTGCTTTTATTTTGTCTAGCATGGATTAGTTCTCTTATGTTTTTTAGTCTTACTCAAAAGTACAGAATGCAATATAGCTATTCAAAATTATTATGTATAATTGTTTAAACAAATCTCGATGCTCATTCAGTTTTCGTTAATCTCTTTGGGATGTCTATATTCTGCATTAGTTATGTAACATTAAACACTAACAATCATCTTAAATATTATTATAATAAGTAATACCTAAATAGTACACAGTTTTAAGCAAATACTCGTTTACTCTATAGTACTTTAAAATACCATACTATGAGATATACACTAACACTACCTCTTTTGTTTCTATCCTTTTGGGCATACAGCCAATACAAACCTTTAGACATAATTGTCACTACCTTTGAACATGCAGGAATTGGAGGTCTTAATGCGCCTCAGTTTTCTTCCGTAGATCTTAATAATAATGGCACCTTAGATCTGTTGATTTACGACAGAGAAGGGCGCATTGCTCTTCCTTTGCTCAACAATGGGACTACAGGACAAGTTGATTATCATTTTGCACCTGAGTATATGGATAGGTTTCCGCAAGGCAGTGAAAATTTTATGCTCTTAAGAGATTACGATTGTGATGGGATAGAAGATTTATTCTACTTCACACGCACTCAAGCAGAACCTTCGGGGGGTGTAGCGGTACTAAAAGGGAGTTATGACAGTAATAATAAGATCAAATTTACGACAGTAGATTCTACCTTATTTTATATAAACAAGAACAATTCAAGTACAAATAAACTCTTTGTATATAACTCTGATTTGCCTGCTATTGATGATATAGATGGAGATGGAGATATGGATATTCTTACTTTTTCTACCGATTTTTTATTTAATAGAAATGTGTCTTGGTACAAGAATATGTCTGCCGAAAATGGCCATAATTGCGATTCACTACAGTTTGTATTAGAGCATGAATGTTGGGGGCTTTTTTCGGAATCGGGCAGCAACAATACAGTATTGCTAAGCTCTAAAATTGATAGTTGTGCCAACAATAGTGCTTGGCCAAGAAGCCCTAGGCATATAGGTTCTACACTGAGCACTATAGATTATAATGGTGATGGAGTCAAAGATATGCTTATGGGTGATGCTACAGTCAACTCTCTAAACATGATGACAGGTTCTAAAGTAAACGATACTATTCTTATTTCGACTCAAGATGCCTTGTACCCTAGCTATGACGAAAGTGTTGATTTACTCACCTTTCCTGCTGCTTTTTTCTTGGATGTTAATAATGATGGAAAATTGGATATGCTGGCCAGCCCCAATGATTTGGCAATAGGTCAAGTCATAACAGATAGTGTAGTCTGGTATTATCAAAATACCCAAAGTAATAGTAATATCACATTAGATTTGCAACAAAAAGATTTCCTAACAGGTGATATGTTGGATAGAGGGCATGATTCCTATCCTAGCTTTTTTGATTATAATGCTGATGGTTTATTAGATTTGGTGGTTGGGCATTATGGTTTTTGTCAAAGCGACAAAAACTATCGTTATGGGCTCTTGCTTTTAGAAAACACTGGTAGCAGCAACAACCCTAGTTTTACTCTTGTCAGTCAAGACTATGCAAATTTATCTTCACTTAATATGAGTGGCTTACATCCTACTTTTGGTGATTTGGATGGAGATAATGATCAAGACATGATTTTAGGAAATAGTGAAGGGGAGTTAATCTATATAGAGAATACTGCAGGAGCAGGAAATACAGCTACTTGGGCAAGCCCTAGCCTACAATACAAATCTATAGATGTGGGATCTAATAGTGCTCCTCAGTTGGTAGATTTGGATAGAGATGGAGATTTAGATTTGGTGGTTGGTGAATTTAATGGCAATATTAACTACTTTGAAAATACAGGTAGTAGCAGTAGCCCAACCTTTAATAGTGGCCAAACTACAGCTGGTTTAGGTAATTTAGATATTTCCTCACTAGCTACCCCCAGCAATCGTTCTGCTCCTCACTTTGTAGATATAAATGGTCAGTATGAGCTGTTTGTAGGGCATAAAGAAAAGGGAATTATTCATTTGAATAATATTGAGAATAATATTTTAGGAACTTACAGCATTGTTAACTTGGAAGAGGTTGGTGTATATGCTGGTAGATATACAGATGTTGCTATTGCTGATATAAATGGTGATACAACTCTAGAAATGGTGGTTGGCAACTCTAGAGGTGGTTTAATGTTTTTTACGCAAGACCTAGAACCTGATCCTGTCAAATATTTGCAAGGGCAATCTAATCAATTGATAAAAGGGATATTTCCTAATCCTACACAAGAGTTGGTTCATGTCCAGCTGCAGGAGGCTAATCAAACTTCTATAAGGTTTGAACTATACAATATCATAGGTAAAAAAGTATGGAGCCAAACAACTAATACAGCAAAAGCGATTCATCAATTGCCTGTTCACTCTATTCCTAATGGTGTTTATATTCTAAACATACAAAGCAACAATATGAATGCAAGTAGTCGATTGCTTATTCAACGTTAAAATACAAACATAGCCTGATAAAAAAAGAGTGAACTGCACAATGCAGTTCACTCTTTTTTATTTCATATAGTATATGCTTGTAATTACTCAATTACATCACTAATTTTCACTTTCTTACCATCTTTAAACGCTACTACAAAAGCTGTATCTACACCTTTTTTCTGAGCCTTGACACGAGCACTACGAGCAGAATCCAATGTTTTGAAACTTGCTAAGTAATAGTAAGTCAAACCATTTGAGCGTTTTTGCTTTTCTATGCTTCCTAAGTTACTCAAGTTATTGAAAGACGTTTTAGTTGCATCTTTAAATGCGCCTAATTGGACTTTAAACTCAACACCTTTCCCTGTTGCTTCACCATCACGAGGAGTCATTCCTTTTTCAGCCCAATCTTCATGCTCTTTCTCTTTTGTGATAATATCTGTATTTCCAGTACCACCTACATTAGATGATGATTTTCCAATTTCTACTTCAGCAGGTACTGTATTCTCATCTGTCAATGGGTAAATAATATTTACACCATTCGCTAACTTATCAGCTAGGTTTTCATTGTTAATTTCAACTGTTTTGATAAATGCATCAGTATAACCCATTTCGCGGATATCAGCCAAAGACTCTTCGCAATGATCACGGTTTGCAAAAATCCCAACTTGATAAGCAGTCAAAGCACCTTTAGCCTCTGTAACAATATGTCCATATTGCTGCAACTTATATTTGCGAGCAGCATCTAATTTTTTAGTAGAAATTGCTTGAATTAAGAATCCAAAGGCAGGTATATCTCTACCAGGAGCAGCGTGTGCATATTTACGATTAGTAGGTACTTTACTATTGTTTGTAGTAGTAGTTGTGCTTGTGTTAGTTCCTGTTCCGTTAGTTGTAGTTCCAGTTCCATTGTCTGCAACAGGATCTCCAAAAGGATCAAGTCCTGAGTCGCTAGTACTCTTCATCTCACGTACACCCAACAATGTTTTTTTACCACCAGAACCTGTGTTAACAGTAAACATCAAGTTTTCGTAGCCCAATCGAGAAACTAGTATAGTATAATCACCCATAGGTTTCAGTATAATAGAATATTCTCCATACTGATTACTTGGTTTAGAAACCATTCTTTTTTCTTGAGTTGAGTTATTCTTGATATAAATAACTGCATCTTCTAGAGGCAAACCACTCTTAGCATCTTTAATAGCACCTATGTAGAAATTCATTCCACAAGGTTGGTTGCTATTGTTGCTCTTTTTCACATCATCTCCTGGCCAAGTATCTACTTTTTCGGTAGTACCGTCTCCTAGTTTATTGTTGTCATTATTGTTATTATTATTATTTGAATAACTATTGTTATTTTTAGAGTTATCTACATTCCAAGTACCATTACCTCCATTATTATTAGAGGCATTGTTATTATTACTGTTGTTATTATTGTTATTTGCTACAGTAGTATTAGAAACAGGATTATTTGGATCGTTGATGGCTACATAAATATCGGTATCTGAAACTCTAGGTAATATAGATTCGCTTCCTTGCAAATCTGCTCTATACACATCAAAGTTTCCTGTCTTATTAGAAGAAAAATAAGCTTTGCTATTAGCTGGATCCATTACAAAGTAAAGCTCATCTTTAGGTGAGTTAACTACATGACCAAGGTTACGAACATCTTTCCAGATATTTTTATCTAACTCTGCTCTGTAGATATCTTGTCCTCCAAATCCTTTATGTCCATCTGATGTGAAATACAAAACTCCATCAGGAGCTAAGTTTGGACAAATCTCATCACCTTCTGTATTAATATTAGGCCCCAAGTTTTGAGGATCTGTCCACTTTCCATTTTTATAAAAAGTTACAAAAATATCAAAACCTCCAAATCCTGTTTTATTGATAATAGTTTCTGCTGCAAAATAAATAGCTTTACCATCAGAAGAAAAAGAAGGGAAACTAGCTTGAATACCTTTAAGGAAAGGAAACTTAGTTCCTTTGTTTTCTAGATCACCTTTGGACTTGATACTGATAAGCTCCATATCTAACTTGACTAAGGAAGCAGTACGAATATGACGAACACCTTGCTTAAACTTATTAAATGTAGTAATAGCCATTTTCCCATCTTTTCGATAAGTTAGTGGCACTAAATTGTTAGAAACTTGACGTCCATTATTTCTCAAAGACTGTGGCTTGTTCAATGAGCCATCAGAAGCACGACTAGATACATAAAGTGTATTATCGGTATAAGAAGAAGAGTATCCCATTCCTCCCATTAGTTTCACTCTACGAGTCGAAGCAAATATAACTTCATTGCCATATAATACAGGACTATAATCGTCATATTTAGAATCGTTGATCGCCATCTCTGGAACAACTATATATGGACTAGCACCTTTTTGATTCTTCATTGCAAAATCACAAGATGCAATAGCTAGTTTTGCTCTATTAGGCTTTTTGTTACCATATTTAGCAAACGCTTTTTTGGCCTCAGTATATTTACCTAATGACCTTAAGACATCTCCATGCCAATAGTCATAGATAGGAGCTGTCTTACTATTTTTGGTGACTTTAGCATAGTAAAATGCAGCATTAGAGAAGTCTCCTGTAAATCTAAAACAATTAGCTAAGTTTGTTTGTAACGCAAGGTTATTAGGGTCATTTACTATAGCTTGCTTATAAAAGGCCAGTGCTCGGCGATAATCATTTGCGCCATAGGCCATATCACCGCTTTTTTGAGCCGTTTGGGCAGCTAATTGACCAGCGAATAACAGCATAATAATGCCTAACCATAATGTCTTATTCATATCCATTGAATGTTTTTGATTAAATACACTTGTACTTTCAAACTTTAGTATAAGCATATAGATTATACAAGATACACAATTTTACACAAAATTTATTATTTTATCTATGTTTTAACCCTATAGATTACTTTTTATACGGCTGTGGCTATCAATCTACCTCATTTTTTGACTATTTTAACTTAGTTTAACAAGTTAGTGACAGTTTGAAGATATTGTCAGCAGATTAAGTTCTCCCTTCAATCTTCTATAAATCGTATATACATTAATTGTATAAACCTACATTCCTTAAGGAACTGTTATTTTGGTATAAAATTTGCCAAAAAAGCTTGACAGCCAATTTTAAATGCGGTATCTTGCAAAAGGATCCCCACATCTATAATAGATCAAGTGAAATCAGTTATGAAAAACTCCACTATTATTATACGCTTATATCTCTTAAGTGTATTATATTTTTTTGCACTTCAATCAGTTAATGCCCAAGATATTTCAAGCTCCTCTGAGTTTTTTAGTAAGACAAATGCTTTTTTTGAAGATTATGTACAAGGAAACAGTATCGTCTACACTAAAATTAAAAAAGATACTAAGCCTCTCCTAGAACTCATTCAATTCATAGAAACTACACAATTAGATGCTGTAGCTGAAGATGAAAGAAAAGCGTACTTGATTAATACTTATAATCTTTTAATCATTAAAGCAGTGTTAAATCACTTCCCTACCTTATCTACTCAAGATATTGATGGTTTTTTTAGCAAGGAAAGTCATTTAGTCGGTGGAAAACACATCACACTAGATCGACTAGAAAAAGAAATATTACTAAAGAAGTACCCCGATCCTCGTTTGCACTTTGTCTTAGTTTGTGCTGCAAAAGGCTGCCCTCCTATTGCTAATTTTGCTTATATCCCTAGCAACCTAGACACACAACTGGATAATCAAACGAAAAAGGCATTAAATAACTCTGACTTCCTTTTTATGGAAGAGGTCTCTAACACAGCCTATCTGTCTCCTATATTTCAATGGTATGCTGCAGATTTTAGTCCTGATGCCTTTACTTTTATCAATCAATATAAATCTACTCCTCTACCAGAAGGTTGTTTGATTAAGCACTATGAATATGATTGGAAGCTGAATGCTTGGGAATTGGAAATAATTGAAGAGTTGATCAATACTCGATATTAGAACACATGAACAATAGTCCGTTAAGGGCTTTTCTTCTATAAACATGAGTCATCCCTTAAATAAAGAGATGACTCATTTTATTTTGAAAAAAGAAAAAGCCTTTCGAAATTTAGGTTATGACACCAAAAACGAAAGGCTCATGTATTATAAAAAGTATATTAAAGATAAAGAAGAAAGCT
>JAAEPD010000313.1 GCA_024222455.1 Aureispira sp. | reverse complement strand
TTTCGTCTATTTATGATTACACTCATCCTCAAATAATAACAGATTAAATAATAGCAGCTTGTAGTATATCTCGGATCATAGGTTTATGTTCTTCCAATACTGGATAGATGCATCTACCCATGTTCTTCCAGAAAAATTCTATAGAATATTCGCTAGAACGATTTCTGTTGTCTCTGTAGCTTACATCACCAAAAGTGGTAAAAAGGTCTATATGCCCTTGACGAACATAAAGGCTGTGCTCAATTATTTCATCCTCATCTTCATGATCTACAGTGGCATGAGCACTGTGTTTTTCAATCTTTTTATAATCGAATAAAGGAAAACTATCCTTGAGAGAAAAGCTGATTTTGTCTTTATCTAAGGCATTCCAAATGGCTAGCTTAATTTCTTTACGAACATTAAGAGGAGTTCCCAAAGTGGTAGGGCCATCAAAGAAAAAATCGTCTAAAAACCGAATATTTTTGTGCATATGCTCTCTATCGTATGCCTGTAATAGTGTATAGCCAACAACTTCTTTGGTAAGATGAATGTTATAATAAACATGAATATTAGGGTAACTATAGCGATAGCTATGAGAACTAAGAACTAGTTTATCTAAATTTAATGCTTGCCAAAATTCATATTTGTATTGCAAAGCTAATGAAGCATTAGGAGGTAATGGGCTTGTGGTTGCTATATGTTTGCGAACCTCTGTTTGTAATGCAGCTATCTTAATATTGTAATGAAAATCCTCTCGAAAAAAATCCTCAATAGACCACCTTTTTTCTCTTTTCTTAAAAGAACCATCTGTATACTTATGTATTATAAATTGTCCGTCATAAGCTAATGTATAAGTATCATTTGAACGATATTTTACTTGCCAAGTTTGTTCCATTGAGTCGTTTTTTAATGCAGTGAATAGGGAACAGTCAACAGTTTTTCTATAAAACCACCAATTTTTTGTTTTCGATCAATAAAATGTATTTCATAAATCCAATGCAAATCATTCCCAAATTTATCTTTACCATGCATGAGAGTATGATTGTCTGGGTGGATATAAGATTCAACATCATCACCCAATATCTTTTCGTGAGGAAATTGACCAATCAAATGTCCACAATGTATATTCCCAAATTCCCAACCCATATGCTTAGCAATTTTTTGAGTATAGGCATAAAATTGTGCTCCTGTAATTTTAGGATTTTTATCAAAATGGATTTTTCCTTGCTCCCAAGCAATAGTAATATCTGCTTTTAGTTGCAACTTATTAGGATCATTACCCAATACATAAGTATAACCAATATCAGCTTCCCAATCTTCGAAGACAGGCCCAAAATCGAAGAATAAAATATCATCTGCTTGTATCATTAAATTAGGCGGGTTCTCCTTGTAAGGATACAAGGTGTTTTCGCCAGATCGAACAATACGCTTATGCCAATATTTTTTGATGCCAAGTAATTCTTCAGCCAATTCATACAGCCTTGTATTTAGTTCGTCTTCTGTCTGACCTGCCTGAAAAAAACCTTCCTGTTCTGCTGTTTTAAACAGTTCAAAAGCTTTGTTTTGAGCTTCCAGTAGTCTATGTTGAGTATCGTCCATATTAATTTTGTCTCCTTTTTTGTGCTACACAAACATACATATTTGTAATTTAAACGTTTTTTAAGTAGATTGTTTAATATTCTTACATAAAACTACCTGACTAAAACTAATAAAGCAAAAATATGAAACAGCGCCCTCTTTTGCTGTCTTTGCTTCTATTGATCCTTTTGCCACTCTCTGGCTATGCTACGCATATGGTAGGAGGAGAGGTGAATTATCGTTGCTTGGGCAATGATCAATATGAAATATCAGTAACCGTTTTTCGTGATTGTGACACTGGTGTACCTTGGTTCGATAATCCTGCTTCCATTGGAATATTTAATTCCAATGATAGCCTTATTTATGATGTTCGGATGAGCTTGCAAAATAATGATACTTTAGAGATCACACTATTTGATCCCTGTTTTGTAGCACCCCCCAATGTTTGTATTCACACCACAACTTATGTAGATACTGTCACTCTACCATTTTTAGCAGGTGGCTACCAAGTTGTATATCAGCGTTGTTGTCGAAACCAAGATATTGTTAATATTGTCAATCCACTCGGAACAGGAACAACCTATTCTTCCTACATTTCAGAAGAAGCATTGTTAGGGTGTAACAGTAGTGCTACATTCAAAGAATGGCCACCGGTATATATTTGTCAAGGTGTTCCTATTGTTTATGATCATTCGGCCTTTGATGTGGATGGAGATTCTGTAGTTTATGAACTCTGTAATCCACTTACTGGAGCATCGCCTTCTCAATCGATGCCACAACCTCCATATAATCCACCTTACGATTCTGTAGTTTGGTTACCCCCTTATAGTGTAGACAATATGCTCGGAGGTCCCGACTCTCTCAAAATTGATCCTAATACAGGGTTGCTAACAGGTACGCCCAATACTTTAGGGGTATTTGTGGTTGGTGTTTGTGCCAAAGAGTATAGAAATGGGGTATTGATATCAACAACAAAACGAGATTTTCAATATGTGATAGGAGTGTGTGGCCGAAAAGTAGTTTCTTCCTTTTTTGCACCTCAAATACAATGCGATAATTCCTTGACCGTTGCTTTTCAGAACAATAGCCAAACCTTGGGAACAGGTTATTCTTGGTATTTTGGAGACACCACTACTCAAGCAAGTTCTACTTTGGCAAACCCTGCCTATATTTATCCAGATACAGGCTTATACACCATTACACTTATTGCAGATCCTGGTTCTCAATGTGCTGATACTTTTGTGCAAGATGTATATTTGCAATATGAATCTATTTTATCCGATTTTGAGGTAAATGCCATTAATTGTGCGGATACCCTTGCCCTACAAGTAACAGATTTGACCATAGATACTATAAGTACCATTGCTCAATGGCATTGGACCTTTGGGAATGGACAAACTGCTAGTATTCCTTATGCCTCTACTACTTATGATACTAGCGGTACCTATATAATTACACTAGATGTATTAGCAGCCAATGGTTGTGTAGGCTATCATGATGACACCATAAGCATATCCCTGCCCAAAATTCTGAGCAGCGATACTGTTGGTATTTGTGATGGGCAAACATCTATCATACTCAATCCAGATGGAGATACCACACATCAATACCAATGGTCACCTGGAACAGGATTGAGTGGTACAACTATAGCTAGCCCTTTAGCTTCACCACTTACCACCACTACTTATAATGTAACCGTAACTGCTTTTAATGGTATAGACACCTGTGTTTTACAACGTTCTGTAACAGTGGTTGTCTCACCTCCTTTAGATGTAACATTACCCAACGACTCCATTACTTGTCTAGATTCTATTACCTTATATGCAAATACATCGGGTCCTGCTCAGATCGAGTGGTCACATTCGCCATTTTTTATACCTGTAGTTTCTACGCAAAATCCAGAAACCTTTGCTTTATCTGGAATTACAAGTTTTTATGTTCGAGCAACAGATCCTTATGGTTGTACAGCAGAAGATACAATGTATGCCATGACTCAGAATATACCAATTGTAGCCAATTTTAGTCATTCAAGGTTAAATTGTGCAGACACCATGAATGTACAATTTACAGACTTGACTACAGACACCTCAAGAGGGGCAATAATATCTTGGCTTTGGGATTTTGATGATGGTGATACTAGCCATGCCCAAAATCCAATGCATACTTTTACACAATCAGGATCATATCTTGTAAGTTTGACAGTCATTTCTGACAAAGGTTGTACAGGAACGATTCAGCAGTTAGTCAATATTTTATTACCAGAGATAACAAGTGCTGATACCGTTGGTATTTGTGATGGGAGTAGTTCTGTAGTGTTAAACCCTGGAGGCGACCCTCTTTTGAATTATCAATGGTCTCCTGCAACAGGCTTGAGTAGTACAACTTCAGCTAGTCCTACAGCTAGCCCAACTGTACCAACTACCTATACAGTTACTATTACAGCTATAAATGGTTTAGATACCTGTACCGATATTAAAGATGTACATGTTCTTTTTGCTCCACCGATTACCGTCGATGTACCTACTCAACAACAATACTGTGGTAGTACAGTAACCCTAACCGCAACAAGTAGTACAGCTGTGCTATATGAATGGTCTGGTGATCTTAGTTTTAATAATATTCTTGCTGTGGGTAACCCTGTGACAGTAATTCCTCTTACAACACCGTTTTCTGGTTATTATGTTCGAGCTACAGATGCCTATGGTTGTACTGCTACCGATTTTGTGATTGTAGAGCAATTGCAAACACCAATCAATGTTGATTTTATATATCAGCCCCTTACTTGTTCCAAAACAATGTCTGTGCAATTTACAGACATAACTTCTGATACTGCTAGTAGTTCTATAGTGTCTTGGGCTTGGACTACCTCTGATAACCAAACTTCTGCTGCCCAAAATCCTGTGTTTACCTTTACACAAAGTCAAAATTATAATGTTGGACTGACAGTAACTTTAGCTAATGGTTGTACAGGATCTATTGATTATAATATGAATTTCAATATAGCCAATTTAAGAAATGATACTATAGTTCCTATGTGTGATGGGACAAGTTCTATTATTTTGAATGATGGTGGTGATACTGATTTGATATACAATTGGTCAGGTGCAGGACTAAGCAGCACTACAGCAACTAGCCCAACAGTTACACCTCCAACTACACCTTATACTTATACAGTGACGATTACTGGTTTTAATGGACCCGACACCTGTACTTCTGTTCAAGATGTAACTATTACATCTCCTCCTCCAATTACACTAAATGTACCTAAAGACACTATTTTTTGTACAAACTTGTATTATGTAGAGGCTGAAACACAGAATGTAAGCACAATAGAGTGGGCTTTTAACCCTAGTTTTTCGCCTGTTGCTATTTCTGGGACTTCGGCATTCTATATTAGTTTGCCTTCACCTCCTTTTGATTATAGTATCTATGTAAGAGCTTTTGATGATTATGGGTGTATGGTACATGATACAGTACGATTGCATCGCCGAGATATTCCAGTGCCTGTTGATTTTTCTTATCAAATAGATGATTGTACAGATACTTTAGAAGTGCGGTTTACAGATTTGACAGTGCCTGCCACACCTATTAGTAGTTGGGATTGGACCTTTGGAAATGGATTGAGTTCTAGTGTCCAAAATCCGAGTACCACTTATACTCAAGATTCTACATATAATGTAATTAATTTGACCGTAACATTGGGTAATGGTTGTGTTGGAACAGCTGTAGATAGTTTTATGTATCTAATCCCAACTATAACATCTTCAGATAGTGTTGGTTTATGCTCAGGCAGTTCTGTTGTCTTAAATCCTGGTGGTAACCCTAATTTAACTTATGATTGGACACCTGCTACAGGTTTGAGTAGCTCTACTGCTGCTAGTCCTATAGCATCTCCAACAAGTACCACTACATACACAGTCAAAGTTACAGCATATAATCCTGGAGATACTTGTGTTTTGGTGAAAGATATAACAGTAGGAGCAGATAACTTTGTGTTTGATGCGATGCCAGATACTAATCTTTGTGCTAATCAAATAGATTTGTACGTCAACTCACCTACAGCTAATAATGTAGAATGGGCTATAGATAGAGATTTTAATCTATTGTTAGGCTCTGGAAATCCTTTTACTACTAATGTAAATGGAGGAAGATGGTTTTATGCACGTGGGCAAAATTCTTTTGGTTGTAAGGGGCTGGACAGCGTCTATGTTTATGCTCGAAACAGTTTAGTCCTGCCTGATTTTAGTATGTCTCCTGTTCGCTGTGGAGATTCATTAGAGGTTGCTTTCCAAGATTTGACAACAGAACCTAATATTCTGAATTGGAACTGGATTTTAGGCAATGGTGAAACGTCTGTAGCTCAGAACCCAACAGCTGTTTATGATAGTGCAGGTGTTTATAATATTCGTTTAGATGTAACAGTGCCTGGGGGCTGTGTGGGGAGCTTACAAAAGCAAATTCAGTTAGCTGTTCCAAAACTAGATGTGCCTAATGATACTATCGTTTGTTTTGGCGATTCCGTAACCTTAAATAGAAGCAATATTTCTGCTGGGTTAACTTATGAATGGGCGCCATCTACAGGTTTGGATAACCCTAATATTGCAAGTCCCAAGGCAAGCCCTAATTCTACAACTACATATACTGTTACGGTTACTTCTTATCCTTTGATAGATGGAGTAGTAGATACTTGTGTTATTGTAGATTCTATACAAATTGGAGTTACCCCACCGATTCAGTTGCAACTGACAGGAGATACCGCATTGTGCCAAAACTCATTTAACTTGAATGCAGCAAGTGTAGCTACAATTGATTATGAATGGGCAACAGATATTGGATTTAGTACCATTATTAATACAACAGATACCTATAATAGTATATTGCAAGGGCAACAACAACGATTTTATGTTCGGGCAGCAGATTCTATTGGTTGTACACAGTTGGATTCTATAGATGTAGAATTGCGAGAAGCTAATGTGCAAGTGGATAGTGCTTTACTCAGTTGTGGGCCTAATAATTTATTAGATATAACTGCTCAAAACCTCAATAGCGGAGATGCCTTAACTTATCAGTGGAGCCCAATTGCTAATATAAATTCGGGGCAAGGTACAGATAGTATCACAACGCTAGCTACTACAACAGGAGTTATAGAATTGATTGTAACTAATCAATTTGGTTGTAAGGATACCGCTCAAACAAATATAACAGTAGCACCAACTTTGGCTGTAGACATTAATGCAGATACAGTAGCCTGTGATTCTTTGGTTGCCCTAAATGCAGTTAGTGCTAATGCGAATAGTTATGAGTGGGCATTAGATGCAACTTTTTTGACTATTATAGGAAATACAGCTGCCTTAAACCAAAATATAGATACTACAAATGGAGCTTATTATCTACAGGTTCAAGATACTTTTGGTTGTGTAGCAACAGATTCTATTCAAATACAAACAGAATATGTCAATATTAGTGGAAACACTGTGGTGAAATGTACTTCAGACCCTATAGGCCTAAAGGTAAATAATCTAAATTTAGGTTCAAACCTTAGTTATCAATGGACCTCATCTAGTCAAATACTTTCAGGACAAGGTACAGATAGTATAACAACAAACCCTAGTACAACCACTGATTTTGAAGTAGTTGCAACTAATCAGTATGGCTGTACTGATACAACTATCATTTCTGTGACAGTACCTCCTGTGTTGACTGTAAATATAACTAGTGATACAGTAGCTTGTAGTCCAGAAGTTACACTCAATGCGTTGAGTCCCAACGCCAATAATTATCAGTGGTCTTTGACTAATGATTATGCTATAGTTATAGGGAGTAATGCTAATTTGATTCAAAATTTAGATACCACTTCTGGAATTTATTATCTAAGAGTGCAAGATGCTTTTGGTTGTACAGCAGGAGATTCTTTGCAGTTGATCACTCACTATGTGAGCATTACTGCTGATAGTACAATCTTGAAGTGTACTTCAGACCCTATTCAGCTGACAGCAACTAATCTAAATCCAAATACGAACTTAACCTATCAATGGAGTCCTTCATCTGAAGTCTTGTCAGGACAAGGCTCCAATAATATTAGTACAAATCCTACTACAGATACTAATTTTGAAATAATAGCAAGCAATGGATTAGGTTGTTCAGATACTGCATATACACAAGTACAAGCACCTCAGCCATTAGATTTAGATATGCCTAATGATACTACTTTATGTCAGCCCGAAATAGGTTTAGTAGCTTCTGCTAGTGGAGCTAATAGTTATCAGTGGTCATTAAGTCCTACGTTTGATACTGTTATATATACTATAGATAGTTTAAATTTAGTGTTGAATACTACCGAACAGACCTATTATTTGGCTGTCGAAAACAGCTCAGGCTGTAGGATAGAAGATTCTGTGCAACTGACTTTAAGGAACGCAGCTATAGAATTGGATAGTTTGATTCAGATATGCGAAAATGAGGAGGTTATTTTAGTGGCTAGTAATCTGAATGCAAATGATCAGCTTAGTTATGAATGGAGTCCTGATACCGCAATTATTACAGGGCAGGGGACTGCGGCTATTATTACAAAACCAACAGAAACTACTAGTTTTGGCATAGTTGCTACCAATCAGTATGGTTGTCAGGACAATGCTTCTGCTATAGTCGAAGTTGTCAGTGCTATACCTCCATTGGCAATTATAAGTTCTCATGATACGGTATTGTTAGGGCAATCTGCTCAATTAGAAGCTACAGATGACAATAGTTATATTTATACTTGGGAACAAGCAAACAGTTTGAGCAGTTGGACTGTTTATAATCCTATAGCAACGCCAGAAGAAAATACTACTTACCATTTAACTGTGACTAATTCGTTTGGCTGTGTCAACAGTGATTCAATAACCTTATATTCAGTGTTTGTTTTGTGCGGGGAACCTGCTATATTTGTTCCAAATGCATTTACACCTAATAATGATGGTGCAAATGATATACTCTATGTAAGAGGCAATAATATTACAGATGTTTATTTTACAGTCTATAATAGATGGGGCGAAATGATGTTTGAAACAACTGACCAAAATATTGGTTGGGATGGTACCTACAAAGGTAAAAAACTGCCACCAGATGCTTATGGTTATTATTTACAATGTAAGTGTTTGGATGGAAGTGAGTTTACTAAAAGAGGAAATGTGACAATTATTCGATAAAAATCAATTAATTACCCAATAACCAATAATATGAAAAATCTACTATTAATCTTGTTTTGTTGTTCTTTGTCAACAGCTTATGCTCAGCACAATTGTACAGCTATGGACTTTCTTGTTCCCTCTAACTATAAAGCATCTAAAGGAGAACCTTTGATGTTGGAAGTAACAGATGTAAAAGATTTTAGAATGACTATATTTGATGGTTCAGGACACAAACTTTATGAGGTAGAAATAAACATTGCTCATGCTCCTGAAGATGTGAAGGATGGACGCTATTTCAAAACAATAGATACAGGTTGGACGGGAGATAAGGACATGAATGGCAATAGCATTAAGGCTGGTCGATATTTCTATGCTATAGATGGAGAATGTATGGATGATAAACCTGTTAGAAGGACAGGAGCAGTAGTTTTAACTAAAGCAAATAACTAAGGCTACTCAACGTTTTTTGGGATAAGCTCGTTTTATCTAATAATAAAGAGTCTTATAAGTTATATTAATAAAGCATTATATATATGATTAGATTTTTAACTATACTAGGAATGCTTCTTTTGTGTTTGGACAGTGTCAAAGCACAAGATATTCATTTTTCGCAATATGATTATTCACCACTCAACCTTAATCCTGCATTGACAGGTTTGTTTGGAGGAGATTATAGAGGTGCATTTAACTATAGAAGCCAATGGTTTTCAGTGCCAGTACCTTATCGTACCATTTCTGGATCTTTTGATGCTAGAGTGCTACCTTACAAGTTGGAAAAAGATGTTTGGGGAGCTGGGATTACCTTCAATCATGATCAAGCAGGTGATTCTAAGTTAAGTAATATGCAGTTTTTAGCTTCTACAGCTTTTGCTAAATACTTGACTAAAGGGTTATTTTTGTCAGCAGGTGTTCAAGTAGGCTTTGGTCAACGTCGATTTAAGCTAGACCAACTTACTTTTGATGACCAGTTTAATGGAGATGTATTTGATCCGAATATTCAATCTGTTGATTTATCTAATATTACCAAAACTACCTTTTTTTATTTTGAGATAGGAGCAGGTATGAATCTTAGGTATCAAGCTTCCAGACGTACTTGGGTAAATGTAGGAGCTTCTTTATTTAATATAAATACCCCAAAACAGACGTTTATGGGAACAGATGCTAGACTTCCTATGCGTTTGGGTATCAATGCCAGTGCTTCTATTCAAGTGCATACACGATTTGATATTATGCCTACATTCTTATATCAATACCAAGATCCTTATCAAGAGGTGGTTTTTGGAGCTTCAGCTAAATATCATTTGAATGTTAACCCTGGTAGAGAAACTGCTATATATTTAGGTGGAGGTTATCGTTGGGATGATGCAGCTATTATTATGGCAGGTGTTGAATATCAGACTTGGCATTTTGGGTTTAGTTATGATATTAATACTTCCCCTTTTAAGCGTGCTACCAATTCGAATGGAGGTTTTGAAATTTCTTTAATTTATATTTGGAGCAAAGTGCCAGAATTAGGGGCAATCAAAACTTGTCCAGTGTTCTAATATGTTTAATTTTAAACAGACTCTTAATTAAACTCAATAATATAAGTAAATGAGGATGAAAGTATTTGTAGGGATTTTAGCGTTGTGGATTATTGGCCTAACTAGTGCTTTGGGACAAACCCTAAATATGTACGAAAAAGCAGGGGATGAGGCTTTTGCCAAAAAAGATTATTACAATGCTGTCTATTATTACGATCAAGTGCTGAAATCGAGAAAGACTTCAGGCGTTTATTTTAAGTATGCAGAAGCTTCCAGAATGTCTTATGCTTACAAAAAAGCAGAGGAAGCTTACCAAAAAGTGGTTGAGGGCAAAGATAAATCAAAGTATAGCTTGTTAGATTTTCATTATGCAACTACCCTAAAACATAATGCTAAATATGAGGAGGCTGCTGTAGTGTTTGAACGTTTCTTGAAAAACTATCGAAAAGATAATTTCTATAAGGCTAAAGCTATACAAGAGTATAAATCTTGTACTGTTGCCCGAAAATTAGTGAAAAATCCTATTGACACTATCGAAATTAAACGGTTGGGAGATCATATAAATACAGAATACTCTGACTTTGGTGCACACGAAATTGGAGATAATTTGTACTACTCCTCCCTACGTTTTGAACGAGAACGCCCTAAGGATGAGAAAAAGGAAAAGGAAAAAAGCAAGCGACTTATTGCTAAGTTGCTGTTAACACCCAAAGAGAGTAAAAAGAAAGGGAAACAGATAAAAGCATTGAATGTACCTAGCCTACACAACGCAAATTCTACGCTTAGTCCAGATGGTAAACGTTTATACTTCACTAGATGCAATGGAAAAAGTGAGGATAGTATTCGTTGCGAATTATTTGTAGCTACTCTCCAAAGTGATAGTACTTGGGGTGGTGTAGAGCGGTTGCCTAATCCTATCAATTCTAATAGATACACCACAACACATCCTTATAGTTGTTATGATCCTATTGAAAAGCAAGAGCAGTTGTTCTTTGTTTCTGATAGAGCAGGTGGAAAAGGGAAAAATGATATTTGGTATGTATCTATGAAAGAAGGGCTAGCAGTGAGTGAGCCTACTAATTTAGGAGAAGTTATTAATACTAGAGATGAAGAGGCTACACCGTTTTTCCATGCAGGTACCCAGACCTTGTACTTTAGCTCAAGATGGCATTATGGATTAGGAGGGTATGATATATTCAAAACAAAAAAAATAGATGGACAATGGTCTAAACCTGAAAACTTAGGTGTACCTATGAATAGTGCTTCTAACGATTTCTATTATATTATAAATGAGGATGATTCTACAGGCTACTTTGCTAGTAATAGAGCTGGTTCTAGAACATTGACAGAGGAGTCTTGTTGCAATGATATTTATAAATATGCAATGGAAAGTGCATTGGATGTTCCAGAAATAGATACCACAACAGAGCCAACTATAGATACCAACACTATTGTAAGTGTAGATCCTCCTAATACTGATCCAGACCCAGACCCAACTAAGGACCCAGATCCTGATACTCCTCCCAATGGAGATGGAGGAAATACCACAGAGACAACAACAGATATTACCCAAAAAATAGAAGAACTCAATGAAATGCTGCCATTGAGCCTGTATTTCCATAACGATGAGCCAGACTCCAATACTACCAAAGCAACAACCAATAAACCTTATGAACTGCCATATCAACACTATATTGGTCTAAAAGATTTGTACAAAGCAAATCATGCTAGTCAGTTTGATGTAGAACAAAGACCTTTGATGTTGAAAAAGGTAGATGATTTCTTTGAAAATGAGGTTAGAGGAGAATATAATAGAATGAATGACTTTTATGAAGCAGTCCTAGCTTTATTAGATGCAGGAGTCAAGTTAGAAATTCAGATAAAAGGATACACTAGCCCTAGGTCTAATGAAGGATATAATGTAGCCTTAGCTAAACGTAGAATAATGAGTGTGCGTAAACAGTTGTTTATTTATAAAAAGGGAGCTTTTTTACCACATTTTCAGCAAGGACATTTTTCTGTTAAGGAGGTTCCTTTAGGCGAAAGCACATCTCCTGATGGAGTAAATGACCAAATGGATGACCCTAAAAACTCTATATTTGGTGTAGAAGCCTCAAAAGAACGTAGAGCCGAAATCATTGTTTTGCAAAAACAATAGGGAATTATTACTGAATATATAATAATATACAATATTAATTGAAAACAAATCTCTGATGAAAGATCTTTCATCAGAGATTTGTAATAAATAGAGGAGGCTATTTGTAGGTACAAAAAAAAGTCGCTATTTTTAGGCAAAATTCATTTAAGGAAAATTTAAATATTTATTTACAGAGCACTGCCCCCCAAAATATGGACGAATCAGTGCTGCATATAAATGCTTTGTTGACTATGAAAAAACTTTTGACTGCATTACTCTTAATTAGTTGGAGTACCTTCAGTTTTGCTCAGATAACTTCCTTCCCTTATAATGAGGACTTTGAAGGAGAACCATCATCTAGTAATGGTGCAAGCTGTGGGGGAACATACAACATGCTAACAACAGGTTGGGCTAATACTGGACCTGACACGGATTGGTTTCCTGATGATAATGGAACAACATCGTTTGATACAGGACCTTCTGGGCCTGGTAGTACAACGACAGGAGGGGTAGACCACAATCCTGGAACTACTACAGGTATTTATTTATACTTAGAGACATCTGGTGGTTGTAGCGCTAATACAGCTATCTTGGAGTCTCCGGTATTTGATTTTACTTCAGCACCTTCACCTCAGCTTGATTTTTGGTACCATATGTATGGTGCTACTATGGGGTCTATGTTTTTTGAGGTTTCTACTAATGGTGGAGCCAACTGGACTCAGCTTTGGACAGAGACTGGAGATAAAGGTAATGTATGGCTACAAGCTACCATAAACTTAGCGGCTTATGGAGGTATGAGTAACGTTAAGTTCCGATTTAGAGGACTAACAGGATCTAGTTTTACTTCAGATATGGCTATTGATGACGTTACAGTTGTAAACATTCAGCCAGATAATGCTGGTATCTCAGCATTGGTAACTCCAGTACCTGGTGGCGCACCTGGTTTGAGCAATGTTGATGTTACATTGAGCAATTTTGGTAACAATACCTTAAATAATGTGACTATTGAGTGGGAAGTTAACTCTGCTGCTCAAACATCAGTAAACTACACAACACCTGCTATTCCTGCATTTGGATCTAACACAGTTAATCTAGGTTCATATACTTTTCCTGCAGGTGTAACATCCATAAAAGCTTGGACAAGTCTTCCTAACGGAAATGCTGATACAGATAATGGTAATGATACCTTATATGCTAGCTTTTGTACTGGATATTCAGGGACATTTACAGCAGGTACTGCTGCTTCCGATTTCTTGACTATTCAAGATGCGATTGCTGCGTTCCAAAACTGTGGGATTAATGGGCCTGTTACAGTACAAGTACAACCTGGTACTTATAATGGTCAAGTTGCTTTTTCTAATCCAATACCTGGAGCTAGTCCTACAAACACTGTGACTTTTGATGGAATGGGAACCGCTTTTTTGACTAGTGGTAATAATGGAATGCCTACCGTATTGTTGGATGGGGCTCAGTTTATTACTATTCAAAACTTTAATATTACATGTACTGCTACCACAGATTCTTGGGGTGTATTCTTTACAAATAGTGCTAATAACAACCAAGTATTGAATAACAATATCGAAATGCCTTACAATGCAGGGGCTTTTGATGTTGGTGGTATTGTAGCATCTGCTTCTTTTACCAGTTATTTCACTTTAGGTGATAATGCTAACCGTAATTTAATTAAGGGGAACAGAATAACAGGAGGTGATAGAGGTATCAGTATGGTAGGAGCTTCTGGAGGAGCTATCTATAATGTTGGTAACCGTATTGTTGATAATGTTCTTGTTGGTATAGATGACTATGGTATCTATATTGATGAGCAAGATTCTATTATTATACAGGGTAATAGAGTAGATACTCTATATAATACATTCTCTTATGGAATCTATTGTGTAGATTTTATGAATTTTGAGATCACAAGAAATAATGTAACTTCTCCAGATCAAGGGATTTATTTAAATGATGCTAACTCTAATACTACACCTGCTTCAGGTGTAAGGTCTAAGTTTATAAATAACATGGTCTTAGCACAAGGTGATTATGGTGTTTATGCTCTAGATGTAGAAAGTACAGACTTTTGGCATAATACAGTAAAAGGAGAGCCTGGTGTTTATGCTAGTCAATGGGATAATCAGGTTAGTGTTCGAAATAATATTTTTTCAAGTACTGCTGATTATGTCTTCGAAAATGTAAGTACGACTGCTATTTTAAATATGGATTACAATATTTTCTATGCAGATCCAGGAAATACATTTTTTATAAAATGGGGAAGCCCTACTTATGCTGATTTGCCAGCATGGCAAGCAGCTACTTTAGGTTATGATGCTAATTCACAAGAACAAGACCCTGGCTTTTTGAGCGCAACAGACTTACATGTACGTAGTCCTTTCGCTTATGATACAGGTGATAATCTTGGTGTTTTGGATGATGTAGATGGCGATGCTAGACCAGGGTTTGGTTCTACAGGTTATGATATTGGAGCAGATGAGTTTTTCTTACCAAATGATGATGCAGGGATTCTAGCATTAGCTAACCCTACTAACCCAGCTACTCCTGGTGTAAATAATGTAGATTTTACAGTTCAAAACTTTGGTGGTAATGCAATAACTGGTGTTACTATAGAATGGGAAGTAGCAGGTGTGCCTCAAACACCATTTACCTACAATCCTACTATCCCCATTGCATCTGGTGTAAATGTGAATGTAGGAACATATAATTTCCCAGGTGGTTTAACAAGTGTTAAGGCTTGGACATCTATGCCAAATGGTGTTAATGATCAAGATCATAATAACGATACCTTAAATGCTTTTGTTTGTACAGGATTGATTGGTACTTATACTGTAGGTACACCAACTTCTGATTTTCCAACAATAGCAGATGCACTTCTTACACTACAAGATTGTGGTATTAGTGGACCTGTAACTATGCAAGTCCAACCAGGTACTTATATGGGACAACAACTAGTGTTTGCTCAGCCTATACCTGGTATTAGTGCTGTAAACCGAGTTACATTTGATGGTTCTAATAAAGCAGCTATTTTATCACACAATGGTTCTGGTGTTAATTCTAACGCTACCGTAATGTTTAGTGGTGCAAGTTATATTACACTTCAAAATTTTACAGTTATTACTACTGGAACTACAGATGCTTGGGCTGTATTTATGAACAATGGTTGTAGATATCTAGAAATTCTAAACAACTCTATTCAAGTTACCTATAATCCAGGTATTTTTGATGTAGGAGGTATTGTAGCCTCTGGTTCATTAACAAGTTATTTTACAACAGGTGATAATGCAGCTTATACTAGAATTGAAGGTAACTCTATAACAGGAGGAGATAGAGGCATTTGCTTGGTAGGAGAAAGTGGAACTACTTCTTATAGTGTAGGTAATGAGATTAAGAACAATACGATATATGCTGTAGATGATTATTGTGTTTATTTAGATGAGCAAGATTCTGCTGTAGTTAGTGGAAATAATTGTTCTGATCTATTGGGGGCCTTTTCTTATGCAATCTATTTGATTGATGTAATGGGCTTTGAAGTTACAGGAAATTATATTGATGCTGTATATATGGGGATTTATGCTAATGATGCAAACTCAAACACAACACCTACTCGTCCATGTTTGATTGCTAATAACATGATAGCAATAGATCCATCGGGTAATAGTTTTGCAGGTATATATTTATTTGATGCACATCAAACAAATATTTATCATAATACAGTAAAAGGTTATCCAGCTCTATATGGAGATGATTTAGATCCTCAAGTGAATATTCGCAATAATATATTTACAAGTGAATCTGATTATTTAGTAGAAATTAGAGATGGATTTGCAATAGGAAGTATGGATTATAACTTATTCTACAACCAAGATCCAGCAAATAATGCTTTTGCGATTTTCTATGGCAATATAACTTATACAGATTTAGCTGATTGGCAAACAAATGGAACATTAGGGTATGACGCTAATTCGGTAGAAGGAAACCCTGTGTTTGTAGGAGCTAATGATATGCACTTGGATGGTGCTTTAGCTAATGACAAAGGAGACAATACTGCTGGTGTCTTAGTTGATATAGATGGAGATGTTCGCCCTGCTACAGGCTCAGTTAACGTAGATATAGGAGCTGATGAGTTTACACCACCTAACACAGATGCAGGTGTAATTGCTTTGAATTCTCCAATAATTCCTTTATCAGCTGGCTTACAACCTGTTTCAGTACGTTTACGCAACTTTGGTATTGATTCTATTGATGTGGTACAAATTGAGTGGGAATATAATGGTGTCCAGCAAGGAACGTTTACTTATAATCAATCAAATATACCTTCATTAGGAGAAGTTGATGTCACTATCTCAAATGTCAATTTTGCAGCAGCACCTGCTACTATGAGATTTTGGACATCAATGCCTAATAATACAATGGATGAACGTACATCTAATGATACATTGGATGTTGATCTTTGTCCTGGTTTAGCAGGAGCGTATACTGTAGGAACTCCAAGTTCAGATTATGCTACATTAGAAGAAGCTATAGATGCTCTTGAAAATTGTGGGGTTTCGGCTTCTGTGGTTATGGAAGTAGAAGCTGGTGTTTATAATGGACACTATAGAATCGGACACATACCTGGTGCATCTGCTTCAAGCACAGTAACGTTTGATGGTGGTTCCCCAACAGCTACTAGAATTACACATACTGGGCTAGGAGCTGATAGCAATGCAACTGTTGCACTAGTAGGAGCATCATATGTAACACTTAAGAATCTTACATTAGAAACAACTGCTAATTCTCAAGGTTGGGCTGTTCAGTTTACTCAAACAGCTCATCATAATAATGTGATGAACAATGAAATAATCTCACCTTATTTCTCAGGTATCTCTAGCGTTTATGGAGTTATTTCTTCAAACAAATTCAATTCTGCTGGAAGTGTTGGCCAAAATGGACATCATAATAATATTGAAGGCAATAGAATTATGGGTGGTGAAAGAGGTATTTTCTTGATCGGTGCAGATGATGGTGGTGAAACAGCAGGCAATAGAATTGCTGGAAACACAATTACAGATGCAGATGATTATGGTATCTATATCGAGTTTGAAGATGACTGTGTTATCACAGAGAATATCGTATATGATATATATGGTAATTTTGCTAATGGAATTTATGTAGAAGAAATTTCTAATTTTGAAATTACTCGAAATAATGTAATTAGCCGAGATGTTGGAATTTCTATAACAGGTAATTTTGGTGGTGTTAACCAAAAATCTATCGATGGATTAGTTGCTAATAATATGGCAGTTAGTCAATCTGGTGGTACAGGTGAAGCTTTATACTTTAGATATGTAGATAATTTGGATGTTTGGCACAATAGTACTTATGGCCGTCCAGCAATCTATATGGATGAGCAAACAAATCTAGATTTCCGTAACAATATCATGTATGGTTTTAGCGATTATGCTTTAGAAGCAATGGATGCTAATAACATGATAAACATGGATTATAATCTTTATTACAAAATTGGGGCAGGATCATTAATTAGATTTGGTACACCTACTTATGGCACATTAGGAATTTGGCAAACAACAGGTCCTGCTGGTTATGATCAAAACTCTTTAGGGTCTAATCCATTTTACCTAAGTCCTACAAACTTACATACAGTAGTTAGTACACCAGCTCAAGACGCAGGTATTAACGTGAATATTACAGAGGATTTTGATGGCGAACCTCGCCCTCAAGGTATAGCACCAGATATGGGAGCAGATGAAGCAATCAGATTTGCAGATGATGCATCTTCTGTTTCTTTATTGTCACCTACTGATAATAACTGTCCTGATAGTATTGATGTAATAGTAGTAGTAGGAAATAACGGATCTACTACAATTACTGGAGGTATTCCTGTAACTGTAAATGTGACAGGAGGAACTACAGCAACATTAAGCGGAACTTCTATTGGAATCTTAGCAGGAGATACAGCTTCGGTTAATTTAGGCAAAGTTAGTTTAGCTGCAGGTGGTACTTTTACTTTTGAAATCATCACTCAATATGGTAGTGATGCTAACCCAAGTAATGATACACTTTATGAATCAATATCTGTATATCCTGCCAATGTCTTAAGCGCAGTTGCAGATAGTGTATGTATCAATGAAGATGCTAACTTAGCAGTGACACATACTACTGGAAACTCACTAGTTGTAGAATGGTATAGTATGGCTACAGGAGGAACCTTACTAGGATCTGACTCTACTTATGTTGCTTCAAACTTAACAGCAACAACTATATACTATGCTCAATTGAAAGGTTGCGATGTGACAAGAATACCTGTAGAGGCTTATTCTAGAATGTCTCCAGTTGTTGCCTTAGGAGCCGATACAACGATTTGCGCAAGTGGTTCTTTAGCACTAGATGCTCAAAATACAGGAGCTTCTTACTTATGGTCAACAGGACAATTGTCTCAACAGATTAATGTTAATTTGGCAAATACATATTCTGTATTGGTGACTGATCAATATGGATGTCAAGGAGTAGATACAGTAGTTGTAGGAAACACAGTTTCTCCTACACTTAACCCAGTTTCAACAAATGTTACTTGTTCTGGAGCTAATGATGGAAGTCTTGCAGTTTCAAACTTGGCAGGTACAAACTACAGCTGGTCAAATTCAGCTACTACATCTACAATTACTGGATTAGCAGGAGGTACATATACTCTAAATGTTACGGATACGGCTAGTGGATGTATCTTTACAGAAGTGTACACAGTAACAGAACCATCTACAATTGCTATTGGAGGTAGTACAATTACTAATCCTTGTAATACTAATGATGGAGCAGTAGATATAACTACAACAGGAGGTACACCTACTTATTCTTATAATTGGACAGGAGGTGCAACCACTGAAGATTTAGCAAATTTAGCAGCAGGAACATATTTTGTAACTATTACAGATGCTCAAAATTGTACAGCTGTCGATTCTGTGATACTAACAGGTTCAACTCCTATTGCAGTAGCTACCGATTCTATACTACACGAAAGTTCTGATCTAGCTGGAGGTGTTTATGTATCATTGTCTGGAGGTGTATCGCCTTACAGCTATAGCTGGAACACAGGTGCTACTACTGAGGATTTAACTAACCTTATAGCGGGGACTTATACAGTTACTGTTACAGATGCTAATGGTTGTACTTCAGTAGAAAGCTTCTTAGTAGATTATACAATTACAGATTTTGTTACAAGTATTGGAGCTGTAGATGCTCTTAAGATCTTCCCTAATCCTACAAAGGATAAAGTTTGGATCGACTTGAAACTTAATGAGGCTAAAGATGTTCGTGTAGATACTTATGATGCTACAGGGAAGTTGATAAACACTCTAGGTAATAGCGATCAACTAGAGCAAGTTTATGAATTAGACTTGACAGGCTATCCTGTAGGTGTGTACATGCTTCGTATGGTAATAGGCAAAGATGTATTTACAACTAAGGTTGTCTTAGAAAATAATAAGTAAGCTATTCAATATTAGCAAAACTTAATAAACTCTAAATTTAGGGAGATGTCTTGTACATCTCCCTTTTTTTTATGTACTTTATGGCCTAGAAAGATATAAACAATTAGAACTATGCTAGCAACAAAGAATTTAACCTTTGAATATAATCGTCAACAGCAATTCAAGTTTCCTGATATTCAATGTAAGGAAGGGGATCATTGGTTAATTATAGGACAGTCCGGTTGTGGAAAAACAACATTGTTACATCTATTAGGTGGTTTACTCAAACCTACAGGAGGAGAAATTTTAATAAATGATACAAATATAAATTCACTAAGCGAATCTGGATTGGATAAATTTAGAGGTGGAAATATTGGAATTGTATTTCAACAATCACATTTAATTAAAGCATTGAGTGTTGAAGAAAACTTATTGACAACTCAATATCTAGCAGGTGTGCCACAGGATAAGGCACTCATCAAAAATATATTAACTAAGCTGAATCTTGGAGATAAACTTAAATCTAAGCCTCACAATTTAAGTTTAGGAGAGCAACAGCGAGTTTCTATAGCTAGAGCTCTAGTTAATAATCCTGTATTGATATTGGCAGATGAACCAACATCTAGTTTAGATGATGATAATTGTAAAGAGGTTGTAGATTTATTATTGGAACAAAGTAAGGAGTACAATGCTGCTTTATTGATTGTAACACACGATGGAAGATTGAAAGAGCTTTTTGAAAATCAAATTCATCTAAGCAAGATTAGTGTAAGTTAATTCCTAATTCCAAACAGGTAGAGCCATTTGTCCAATAACACTATAAGTATCGCCCTCATTTTCTAGTGCAGTTTTCCAAAGCGTATCATTTTCTGTTGAGAAAATATAGTTGGGGTCACAATCAGCAATCAACCAAGAGAATATATCCATTTCTGCTTTTAGTTGTCCTTCAGACCAACCTGAATATCCTACAAAAAAGCGAATATCATTAGTCGTTATGAGCTTATTTTCTATAAGCGTTTTGAGCTGTGTAAAATCACCTCCCCAATAGATACCAGGTAAAACTTCGATACTACCTTCTAATAAATCGCCTTTGGTGTGAATATAATGTATTGTATCCGTTTGCATAGGGCCCCCATAATATACTTCAGAGTCAAACTCAGGAAAACTACTCACTAAAGAATCAATACTCATAGAAATAGGTTTATTGAGGATAAAACCAACTGATCCCTCTTTTTGATGATCACAAATAAGAATAACTGCTCGTCTAAAATTAGGATCAAGCATAAAAGGATCTGACAATAAGCAAATTCCTGTCTTTAGGGCTATATGTTGTTTTTTTGCACTCAAATTAAGTATAGTTTGTTGTACTAATTTATAAGCATTTTATTAGAAATACAATTCTATAAACGAAAAATTATTTTTCCAATAGAATATAAGCACGCTTACTAGGGTACTCTATGTCAGGATATGGATATCGAAGTATAACATCAAGTATTTTAAAACCTTGTTGTTGAGCAAGTTTTAATATTTTATCCATGTCAAAATAATAAAAATTAATATCAACCTCTTGTTCTAAAAAATTGGTGAGATGGTGTTGCTCTGTTCCTGCATGAAAACTAAACAAAAACTGCCCATTCACTTCTAATGTTCTATATATTTCTGAGAACGCTTGTGCAATTTCCTCATAATTAAAATGAACAATAGCATAAAATGCTGTAATTGCTCTAAATATATCATTAGGGTAGCTAAGATTTAGCATGTCAGCTACTTCAAACTTGATTAGAGGGTTAAGTTCTTTAGCCGCTTTTACCATCATAGGAGAAAGGTCTGTGCCTATTATATCCTGGACACCTAACTGATGAATGTATGTTGTTGTTTGACCAGGTCCAGCACCCAAATCTAGAAAGGCTCCAAGGTCTTTGTTTTCTTTGACTAGCCGTTCTAGCAAAAGACGATCTAAAGGCTTACCTTCTAGTTCTTTATAAAAGGTTTTAGCATAGTCTTTTGCAGTCTTCTTGTAGCAATCCAGTACATTCTTGTGTTGATGCATGAGTATATGATCTTAAGAAGATGGCAGGATAGCAAGAGTTATCCTGCCAATCAGTTTTATTTTATATAATAGACATTATGTTTTTTGCAAACTATTCCAACTGCGCCAACTTACCGTAAAGTAAATAATAGAGAGAACGGCTAAACCTAGAGAAACACCAATCATAATGCTAAACCAGTCGATAAACCAGAAGTAATAAAAGCTGTTGAGGCTAAATAGAACTAAGCCTAATCGAATATATTCAACGATAATAGCCCAACGTTTATTTTCTAATATAGCGCCTACAATCATTAAGGTAAGAATGATGCACGTAAGGAAAATCCAGTGATAGGATGCTGATAAATTTCCAATTCTAGAAAAGTTATCCATAAAAATAACTAAACCAATTAAGGCAACAAAAAACTGGATAATAGCATAGAGTTGCATTGGATTGTCTACATGAGTATCAAATTTTTTGTAGTTTTCTTTGTCTACAGGAGGAGGGAGTTGTTGACCACCTAATTCTTCTGGTCTCCAACCTGGGCGAGCAAAAAATACTCTAAATTTATCACTCCATTTTGGAGTTTGACGAGCCAATTTGACCATATCTATCCAATAATGAAGATTGGCCCAAGTTGGGTTCCAACTTTTGAGTGGGGTAGTGATACCATAAGTAGGTTCTTCCTCTTCTTCTTTGAATGTGCCAAAAATTCTATCCCAAAGAATAAACATAGCTGCATGATTTTTATCTATATACTTCGGATCTACAGCATGATGAACTCTGTGGTGGGATGGGCTGTTGAATATAAACTCGAACCATCTAGGCATTTTCTGTATAGCTTTAGTGTGTATCCAAAACTGGTAGAGTGTGATAATTGCAGCCATCCCGAAAAACATAGTAGGTTCAAAACCTAAAAGGGGAATAGGAAGGAAAACAAAAAAGGCAATTAGATTGTGAAACCAGGATTGACGCAAAGCTACAGAAAGGTTATACTCTTCGCTTTGATGATGCACTACATGTGCTGCCCAAAGAAAATTCCATTCATGACTCCAACGATGTGCCCAATAATACAAGAAATCATGTAAAACTAAACACAAAACTGCTGCCCAAATACTGGGTTGAAAAACTTCTGGGAACAAAGAAAAATTTTCGTAGATACCAATGTAGAAACCAACTAGTAGGAATGCTGTACAAACTCCGATTGCTTGGTTGCCAATACCAATACTTAAGTTTGCAATAGTATCTTTTAAGCTATAAAGCTTCTTTTTTTGCCAATAGCCAATAATTAGCTCAATAGCAATAAGTAATAGGAAAATAGGGATAGCATAGAACACTGCACTTTTCATAACATTTAAAATTTGGGTTAAAAAATTGATGATGAATTAAGTGGTGGGTGTTGTTTTATAGGGAACAACAAGTAGTTCGTAATATGGGATTATAGATTATCGTTTAAAAATACCTTTACTTTTCATTAGAAAATAGCCATCCAAAGCTTCTTTTAGGGATACTCCATATTCTGTTAGGAATTTGGGGTTAGAAACTGCTTGGATAAACATTTTATCGGTTAGTGCTAATACTCTTGGGTTGATATCATTCATTATACCTGCCTCAATACCATGCTGATAAAATTTTTCGGCAGCATACAAGGCTCTATCTTGAAAAAACGACATACGTTCCCAAAGTACAGGGTGTTTATGTTTAGCATCGACTAAAAACTGCCCAGATATTTCGGCAAGAAGCATCGAAGCTCTTTTGATCACATCAAAATAACGTTCTGAAAAAGTTATTTTTTCATCTGCAAGATCTTCTTCAAATACTTGAATTTCTTTGATTTTGAATTGAACAACCTCTTTAATGATCTCATCCTTAGATGAAAAGTACTTATAAAGGGTTGCTTTACTCACCCCTAATTTATGAGCTATTTCATCCATCGTGAATTTAGACAATCCGTTTTGGAGATAGACTGTTGCCAAATCTTGTACCCATGCAGCTTTTATGTGTGGGTCATCAACTCGTTCTTTATCTAATGGCTTTCTACCCATATAGCATTTTTCTTGGTTGAAGAATTATTTAAGTTAAGTGTCAATCGTAGGTCAAAAGTACAATTTTACTAAAGCAATTCCAATAAAATAACAAAGCTTAGTAGCTATCTGAATAGAATTTTAAACTTTTTTTGTGGTAATAGCATGTTTTTGGTAACTTTGCCAACACTATAAGACTTTTATCAAAAAAAAAGGGGAGAATGTCTCCTTCATTACCCAAATTTCCAAAACGGGCTATATTTATGGGATGGTACAAAAGAGATAAAGAAGGGATACAAACAGAAACTTCTAAAAAGAAAGAAACGCCAGATGGTATATGGCATCAGTGTTTGACTTGCAAAACCACAAGTCCTATCAAAGATTTAGAAGAAAACTTGTATGTGTGCCCTCATTGTGGACATCATGAACGAGTGGGGTCACAAGAGTATTTTGAAATTTTATTTGATGATAAGAAGTACAAGGAGCTTTTTACAGATATTGTAGCAACTGATTTTTTAGAATTTTCAGATCTAAAGTCTTACAAAGATCGTTTAGATTCTGCTAAAGAAAAAACTGGGCTAGATTCTGCAATATCTGTAGCAAAAGGGAAAGTCAAGAAACTTGATTTTGTAATAGCTGCTATGGATTTTGGTTTTATTGGAGGGTCTATGGGCTCTGTAATGGGCGAAAAAATAGCAAAGGCTATTGATTTTTGTATTGAAAAAGGTATTCCATTTATGATTATCTCCAAATCTGGTGGTGCTCGTATGATGGAATCAGCTTATTCTTTAATGCAAATGGCTAAAATCTCAGCTAAACTAACACAGTTAGCAAATGCTAAGGTGCCTTATTTTTCCTTTTTGACAGATCCTACTACAGGAGGTGTTTCGGCATCTTTTGCAATGCTAGGAGACTTGAACTTTTCGGAGCCAGGGGCATTAATTGCTTTTGCAGGGCCACGAATTGTAAAAGAAACACTCATGGTAAAAGAATTGCCTGATGGGTTCCAAAAATCAGAATTCTTATTAGATAATGGCTTTTTAGATTTTATTGTAGAGCGTAAAGACTTGCGTGATAAAATTGCAGATCTATTGCTATTGTTCAAGAAAATTTAGGATATTATCTTAATACTTAATGTATTAGAATAAAAAAAACAGGATATAAGATTATCTCTTATATCCTGTTTTTAGTTTGAACATTGTAGCTTAGCTTATTTTAGCTCTCCTTTTAAGATCGCTTTAGCTATATTTTTGACTTGTAAAGGGAAATCTTTACTGATAATCCAGTTTAACATTCCAGGATGTTTGTGTGCAAGCTCACCTTTGTTTTTGCCAAAATTGAAGATGATCTGTCCATCTCTATCTCGAACAAAACGGCCTACAAAATCTACACGTTTACCATCATTAACAAAATCATGAATGGCTTGAATATCATTTCGGATAGGTGTTGGAGTTACATTGTCATCATTGTCTATGTGATCAACACCTTCATAGTGCTTGATTTGTCCAAATATTACATCTGCTGTAGCACGAGTATCAGCTAGAGCATCGTGGGCATCTTTTAGCTCCTTATTGCAGTAAAACTTGAGTGCAGCCTTAAGCGTGCGAGGTTCCATCTTATAAAAGATCATCAATGCATCCACTAATCTGCGTCCTGTCATATCAAAATCTAAACCTACTCTAGCAAATTCTTCAATCAATAACGGAACATCAAAACGATTGGAATTGTAGCCTGCTAAATCTGAATCGCCTATGAAATCTTGTATTTCTACAGCTAATTCTCTAAAAGTAGGTTCACCTTCCAACATATCATTAGTGATACCATGAACCCTCGTTGCGTCAGGTTTTATAGGGTGTTTAGGATTAACCATATACATTTTTTCGATAGGCTCTCCACCTTCTTTTGGGTACTTGATGAAAGCAATTTGTATGATTCGATCATTTACCACATCACTT
>JAAEPD010000312.1 GCA_024222455.1 Aureispira sp. | reverse complement strand
TCTTAGTACACTATTTTTTAGTTTTGATAATCAAATGCTTACTAAAAATTAGCGGACATATAGTTTATATATAATTAATAGTTATTGCGAATAATTGCAATTTTGACAGTGTCTACTGCAATTTTGGCATTTTATAGAACAGAGAAAGCTACCACATAGCTAACCTAATTTAGAATAGACTTGATTGTTAGTCTGTTATAAGTATTGGTCTCTTGTTCCATTATCAAAAGTTCAACTAATATGCCATCTCAATTGTAACTGACAAACTGCTAGAGGAGAGCATAAGCTATTCTAATAAAAAAAGGATCATCAATAATGATGACCCTTTTCTATTTATATGATATTTTGATTAATTTCTTAATCTTGAATAAGCAATTTTCGAACTTCTGTAAATGATGCAGAACGCAATCGAACCCAATAAACAGCTGGACTTAATTCAGACAAATCTAAGGTTTTGCTTAGGCGACCAGCAGGAAGTTGTTGTTGTTGCAATAAGCGACCATTAATATCAACCAATTCTATCTGAATGTCTTGATCAGAAGCTCTGTTCAATGTAACAACTGTATTAGATTGTGTTGGATTTGGAGCTAATTGAATCATCAAATCTTCTTGGTTAACATCTTGTACGTTTACAAACACAATGTTTACACTTTGAGTATCACTACACTCTCCATTGTTAATAGATAATATAACAGTATATGTACCAGGGCTGCTATAAGAGTGCGTTGGGTTTTGTGCATTAGAGGTGTTGTTGTCACCAAACTGCCATTCCCAACTTGTTGCGCCAGTAGAGTTATCTGTGAAGTTGTAAGTAGTACCACTTACTCCTGCATAATTAAAACTAGAGTTAAGAACATTAGCAGTCGCTATTACCTTAGGACTCTTACAAGCAGTTTCTTGAATCTCCCAATCATATAAGTAGTAGAAATAATCAGCTGGACTTGTTGTAGCAGAAGAACTAGTCATCGTCAAAAATCCAGTTAAAGTGTAAGGATAAGTTGCTCCATCACTATTTCTGTAAAGATCAACACTAGTTCCACCTAAAGCATAAGTACCTGCACTTGGCACATCTAAGTTTAGAGCAACGCGTTGCGGACCTGTAGTCGTAATATTCACAGTAACTTGGTCTACAACTGTACCATTGGCACCACCACTCCATAAATAGAATGTTCTAGAACCCACAGAACCTGCATCAACCCAAGCAGAAACGATACTGAAATCTCTATCTGCTGTGAAATTGGTAGCACCAGTAAAACCTGTATTATGGTAGCCTCCATTGCCAATACTTCCATTGGCAGGACCTACATATTGAGAAGGAAATGTTACTACATTTTCAACTTCAACAGTTGCTGTAGCAAATAAAGAAGGTGTTGTGAATGTATCACCTACATGCAATAATGTTCCTGCTGTAGAATACCAATGACTTATACCTGTTCCGCTAGCAGTTAATTCTGCTGTGTTTCCTGCACAAATAGTTGCATCTACAGGAGTTGGAGGAAGTGGTATTTGAACAGTAACTGTAGTTGTAACAGAATCAGCTCCAAGTGTGTTGGAAACGACCTGTTTAATTGTATAGGTTCCACTTGTTGTATAAGTATGAGATGGATTTGCTAAATTGGAGGTGTCGCCATCACCAAAATCCCAATGCCAACGTTGAGCAATATTGCTAGAGTTGTCTGTGAAACTAACTATCCCCGAACAAGTATTTAATGTACTTTGGCTATAACCTGCTGTAGGTGGGGTGATTGGTGTCATACAAAGAGGTGGTAAATCGAAAGCCTCTGTTTGATCAGTTCTGCTTGATGAACTACCTTGATCAGCACTATATCCAAAACCTCTGCGAGCAAAAGCTTCCCAGATTAGGCACCAATTAGCACCTCCATTGTTGAGTGAATCAGCTTGTAATATAGCATCTCGGCCATCAATCATACCAGGACTACAAGGTTGTAGTTTTAGACCATCTATAACTAATTGCATAGCAATGTTATTACCACCCGTTCCGTTGTATAAATCAGGGTCAAAGCCATAAAGGTCAATCAAATCCCAAGTCATTTCCCAAAGTGCAGTAGCCCATACAAAACCAACACCATGAGGAGCACTAAGTGCTGTATTATTAACATCTCCGTATGTGTAATTATTGACAGCTAAATTGGTGCTATAAGGAACAGGGCGAATGCCATTACCTGTGACTGATTCTCCATTTCCGAAAGTACCATAACCTCTAACATCTGTACGTTGATCGCCTGCTTCCATTGTCATCATTAGGCCAAACCAATCACTCCATCCTTCACCCATTTGTTCATCATTGTATAGGCAACCTGCATTGTTTCCACCTCCTGTAAGGCGAGTAGAAATACCATGCCCATATTCATGTGCAATGATACCATTATCAAAATCACCATCTCTAACAGGAGGAATTCCTGTGCCAGGGTTAACTATAGTTGCATTGACGGTACCTGATGCCATTTGAGCTTTGATAGCGTTTCCATCTGCCTGAGAAATCATTATAGAAGGAATTGTAATACTTGGGTCTGTTCCACCCATAGCAAATGGAGCTGTTCCATCATTATTGACAACAATAACAGCCACTGCACCAGCTGCTTGAGCATTACTTACTTTAGTTACAAAATTACAACCACCTCTATCTATAACAGCTATTTTTCCGGCTATTGCAGAACCATTGGTTAGTGCTGTACAACCATCGCTTGTTGGAGCTGTCCCATCAATTGCTAATACTAAGTTTGTTGTAATAGGAGAACTAGGAATACTTGCACCAAACCCAGCTGCTGGAGAGGTGTAAGGTCCTGCTACACCAGCAGGGCTGTTGACTGTTAGATAGTCTGGAGAGCTACCTGAAGGAGCTATATTCCAAACATACATTTGCATGCGTGGGGTACTGCCATCTGGAGGGGTAGCAAAATTTGCATTGTTGGTTCCTCCACCATCTTGAGCTTCAGCAGCTACACCATCACCTGCAGAACCGCCACGGCCATAGTTGTTAGTTTGGAAGTTTCCGCTAGCTTCGTCAAAACCGTAGCGATACCAAACATCATGTATCATATTGTTCATGTAGAACAAATTGGTGACAGATGCACCATAGTAGGTGTTTGGTTGTGAATATAAATCTAGAGTGGTATCAAAAGTTATTGTATCAATATTATTTCCTGACGATATTGGACTATAACCTGGACCATTGTTATCTGCTACATCTTCATATGCATAGACATTGTTTCCTCTTGTATTGGTATACTCAACTCCTATAGCCCCATTGACATCATGCCAACCATAGGGAGAGGCTACTGAATCAGCAGGATTGGTCTCTATAGATCTAGGACCATGATTAGGACTCTCATAAGGCAATGCAAATACATTGTACTTGTAAGTCATTGGGTCTGCTGAATTACTTTGAGGATTAGCTTGTGTACTCATTGTTCCAAATGTTTGGAATTTATGATTGGGCTTATTGCACTTGCTAAAAGGAGAGTGTTTAAAATCACAGTGTTGTACCCAATTGGCTTTATCAATCAACTTACCTGTGACTGCATCTATACGCATACTCCACCAATCTTGGGCATCTAAATTATATATAGAAAGATCCCAAGAGAGTCTAATTTCTCCCTCGTTAGCTAGTGTGAATACAAGCTTGACTGGAATATTTTCTAAAGAAATTCCAGCTTTGTTAAACATAAAGTGCTTACTACTAATTGGTTCTAATACTCTTAAATCTTCTTGAATAGATAATCCTAAGTGAGTAGCTGCATATTCTATAGCCTGTTTGGGGCTAATAGAAGGCGTTGTAGTGTTTACTTTTTGTTGGAGGTTGCTAATTAAGCGATTTCCCATGCTCCAAACTTTACCATCTTTAATACTAAAGTTAGCAACACCATTAGATAGTTCTATGCCTTGATATTGTTGTGCAATATAGACATAGGTGACTTTGTTTTTTTTGGAAGTATGTTGGTTAGTTACTATCCAATCGCTTACATCTGCTTTGGTTAGTTGCTGTTCTTGATGTTGTGCATCTAAGAAACTTTGAATAATACTTCGGTTGTCTTGGGCATATAGCTGATTACTAGATAATACTAGTAGCAGAAATGCAAATAAGAGTGGACTTTTAGCAAGTGTCATAATTTTACAAAAGGGTATAAAATGTGATCAAAAGATAATACAGTAACAGGGAGATGAATGGTTTGTTTCAACTCCTTTTAAAAAAAATACTAAATACTGTAAGCTGTGATGGGAAAAGCGTTAGATTTCTAGAAACCTTACATTTAACTTAGTGAATGTTAAATTAAACTAGTATTCAAAATAAAAATATATAAAAGTGAATTCTGTTTACTAATTATTCTGCAAAATAAGCTAAAACTTTTAATATACTTGGTCAAAAAGGAAAAATTTACCAGTTTTTTGGAAAAAATTACCATTATTTGATCTTCTTTACTTAGAACATGTTTAAAAATTGATTGATAACAAAAATAGGAACCAGATAAATGTAAATTCATTAGATTCATAAAATT
>JAAEPD010000311.1 GCA_024222455.1 Aureispira sp. | reverse complement strand
TGAAGTAATCAAAGCATATATAGAGAATCACAACGATTCTAAGCAAAGTGATAACTCGAATAATATTTCTTTAGAATAGTCAGGGGACTTATAGTCCTAATTTTTAACCTACCAGACTTCAGCTGGTAGTATTTCAGTTATTGAAAAGTACTAGATATATACCCGTACCTTACAAAGTATTAAAAATTAATGAAAAATAACATACATGAAATATGTCTTAGTGGTAGATGATGAGCCACAAAACCTTTTGTTTGTTGTTAATTGTTTGATGGATACTGATGAGAAGTACCAAGTATATACAGCAACAAATGGGCAGCTTGCTTTAGAAATAATGGAGCAAAAAAACATAGATTTGTTGCTTACAGATTGGCAAATGCCTCAGATGGATGGATTGGAGCTTTTAAAGACAATAAAAGGTTCTACTCAACTCCAACATATACCAGTCATTATGCATACAGGGATCAATACAGATGCCTTATATCTAAAAGAGGCAATCGATGCTGGAGCTATAGATTTTTTGCGAAAACCGATCTCAAGTATAGAACTCAAAGCTCGAGTTAAATCAGTCCTTTTGCAGCAGCAATACTTACAAGATAAGGTGGAGGCAGAAAAAGAAAAACATGAGATATTACTTCAGGCAAAAAAGGAATCTTTACGGTTCAAAACCAATGAACTGACAACTTTAGCCCTAATGTTAGAACAAAAAAACTCCTTTCTCAAAGAGCTTCAGCAGCATGTGAACATTCTGAAAAGTAAACTTTCTAGTCAAGAACTCATTCGTATCTGCAACACTCTGCATCAGTTGATTCATAATGATATAGAATCAGAAAGTCAATGGGAGTTGTTAAAAGTGCGCATAAATACAGTGCATGAAGATTTTACTAATCGATTAGTTCAGAAGTTTTCAGGACTAACTAATGGGGATATTAAATTAGCTGCGCTTGTTCGAACAAAACTAAGTAACAAAGAAATAGCTCAAACTCTCTTTATCAGTAGCAAAGCAGTAGAAAAGAAACGTTATCGACTTCGAAAAAAGATTGGTACGGTGTACCCCATTAGCAGGACCAATTTAAGCCGATTTTAAATTTATTAGATATTTTTCATCCACGACCTCCTCACAAAGAAATTGGGAGGTGGTG
>JAAEPD010000310.1 GCA_024222455.1 Aureispira sp. | reverse complement strand
TTACAAATCCTAGTTTTGGCAAAAACTGTCAAAGAACCTAAATAATTATCAAAAACTAATACAGGCTAACTTCTCCTTGTTCTACATAGTTCTCATGTTTTAGTCCATAATGTTTTGATAGATAACCAATGGTATAGTGTATCATTGGTTATCTACATTTAAGACCATTCCTGTCTTTGCTTTAAAAGTGCTATACTTTCAAATTGTTTACAACATATGTGAAATAGTCAATTATCATTGCCAAAAATGAATTATATTTGGAGCTAGAGCAAAACGCTAAACTAGATTCTAAAAACAATCCATAGTTAGAATTTGCATATAATTTCAAAGGAATTTTGTTTATAACAAGGTGTTTTTTTGAAGGGATAGCCTTCTCGCTGAAAAAAATAACGAAGTAAGAAGTTAAATTGCACAGAAATTAGTGCATATTTTAATTATGGATTGGTCTAAAACATTGCAAAAAAGCAGCAACCCTCGAATGGATATTAAAACTAAAATTAGTAATTTTTATACTCAACAAGTACAACCCAAACTACGCTTACACCAAAAAAAAATTATCATAGGCAGTTTAGTTACTATTCTACTCTTATGGATTGGTTCATCTTGGGGGTTATTTAGGCTTCCTTTTTCAAGTGTACAGGCTCTAGAAGCTATTCCAGAAAACACTAGCATTATACTAGAACTAACTGATTATGAACACACCAGTTCAAAAATACAAGAAACAGAGTATTTTAATGCCTTTCAAAATGCCCATATTGTAGGAAAATGGATAAACGGTTTAGCTCAACTAGACTCTATATTCACTACTACTAATAGCTATCCTGAACTACTAAAACAAGCACATATAGTCAGTGGCTTGCAGCTAACAAGTGCTGATGATTTCAATTGGTTATTTGTATTAGATAACTATGAATATGGATTTAGCTTGAATTCTTTTTTGGAGGAGCTGCCTACCAATCAAATCAGTAAAACAAATTATAGAGGGCAATCTATTTATTCCACTCGTTTTAAAAACAGCCAAGATTTCGCATTTGCTTATTATGGAGGGCTTATACTGGCTAGTCCTTCTACTCTACTAGTAGAGGCAGGTATAGAACAGCTAGACAATATTCGCAGTAATGTATTGAGAAACAAAAACTTCCTTAAGATTGATGACTTAGCCAGTGACAATAGCGATTTGACAATCTATTTTAATTTTGAGGCCTTGCCTTTGTTAGCTACTACAGTTACTCCTCCCAATCCTAAGGATATCAACAGTCTTAGTCAAGTTGCAGAATGGAGTGGCTTAGATGCTCGATTTCAATCAAACAATTTTGTGCTGAGTGGCCATACCTATCCAAAAACAACCGCCCCTTATTGGACTGCTTTGGCCAAGCAAGCATCTTGCCCTAAAAGTACTATAGGCAAAGTACTTCCAGATAATATAGCTAGCCTTGCTTATATTGGTGTTGCCGATTTTCAAGCCTTTTATGAGCAATCTAAATCAGAGGATTACAAAGCTGTTGATTTTGAAGAATATGTATTGCCTTGGATTGCCGATGAAGTTGCCTATTTTATAACAGAACCAACTAGCAAAGATTTTCATGCAGATAAATTTGTAGCTATTAAAAGCAAAAATGCAGAACTCTCCCAAGTTGTGCTGGAACAGTATGCAGATAAATTTGGAGAATTGGGTAGCTATAAATATCAAAACTATACCATTAAGCAGATTGCTGCAAGCGATTTTATGCAACCTCTATTCGGAGAAATCTTTAATCCAATACAAAATCCTTTTTATATAGTTGTTGATGAATATGTAATCTTTTGCAACTCTCTTGCAGTGCTTCAGCTATGGATAGAAAAATACAACTTTGAAAAAACTTTAGCTAACGTTAAAGCTTATCAAACTTTCTTGAATCAGCTACAAGACAACTCCCAGTTATATATTTATATCAACCCTCAAAAAGCAGGACAACTCTACAAATCCTACCTTCGTCCAGAACTGAAGGACTATATTGATCCTTACTATAACGAATTCAGAAACATAAGCCCTATTGGGATACAGTTTACTGCTTTTCAGGGGCATTTCCTCACAACTATTTCAGCTGCCTATCAAGGCAATTCAAATATCTCTAAAATAAATGTTGCTTGGCGTTGTGAACTGAAGGCTAATGCTAGTATTTCACCTAAAGCGACCCTAAATAAAAAAACTAAGCAATACGAAATTTTTACGCAAGATACAGATCACAACATATACTTAATCAATAGAAGTGGTGATCTGCTTTGGGAAAAAACATTGCCCTCTAAAATTGTATCCCCAATCTATGAGGTAGATTTTTATAATAATGGAATAACACAATTAGCCTTTAGCACCAAAACTGCTATTTATATTATAACTAGAGAGGGCAATATTCTAAAAGAAATTCAATTAATTGCGCCAAGTCCTAGTGGCGTATTTGTTGCTGATTATGGTATGGGACCTAGGTTGTTTGCACCTTGCAATAATGGAAACATCTATGGTTTTGATAAAAACGGAAAACCTCTTGCTGGTTGGAACCCTCAAGAGCAAGGTGGATTGGTTGACTTCCCTATGCATTATTTTAGTTCTAATGGAAAGGATTATATCACGATGATGAGCAAAAAAGGACAGCTTCATGTCTTTAAACGAAATGGCAAAAAACATTTTAATACTGTCAATTTCAAGACCTCTATCAGTGATTTCAACTATGATGCAAGTATAGGCAGAATTGCTGCAGGTGCAAGCAATGGGAAAATATATATTGCCAACCTGAAAGGAAAAAGCTTTTCCTTAAGAGCAGAACCAGAGATGACTAAAAATGCTCAATTTGCCTACGCTGATGTTATTGGAGACAGCCGAAAAGACTATATTCGATTGAGTCAGAATCTGCTAACCACCCATTTTTATGATTCTACGGGCAAACCACAAAGAGCTTTTCTCCACAAGTTTGACCAAGTGCAAGACGATGTTTTTCAAGTACCATTGCCTCACGAAAAATTCGATTGTATAGGTACTTATTCTCAAAAATTGCAAAGTATATATTTGTTTAATGGCAAAGGTCAAATCCAACCTGGATTCCCTTTAGTTGGCACATCTAAGTTTGAAGTAGTTGATCTTTTTGATGAACATACCAACACCCTATTGGTGGCCAACAATAACATTATCTATGCTTATAAACTAGCTTTTTAAGAGCCTATTATTTTAGTTTTTCTATCTCTTTCAAAACATCGTCTGCCTCTGATGCTTTTTGGGAGCTAGCAGCTCTATTGGTATGAGATAGCTTATAAGATTCTTCCATTAGCTTTTTGTACTTAACTTCTAACTGCTCTTTTTTTGATTTCTTCTTAAACAATCCAAACATAAACCTATACTATATTTTCAATGCGTTTTTGAATATTAACTAAACCCTATCTATTCTGAAAAGTTTATTTATCTTTAGATTTTAATATTTATTAATACCAACAACCGACAAAATGCAACTCAACCTAGATAAAGACTTATGTGTTTTTGATATTGAATCGACAGGAAGTGATGTGG
>JAAEPD010000309.1 GCA_024222455.1 Aureispira sp. | reverse complement strand
ATTTTTGGTAGAATACAATTTTATGAATCTAATGAATTTACATTTATCTGGTTCCTATTTTTGTTATCAATCAATTTTTAAACATGTTCTTAATTGATATGTTTAAGTTAAATAAATATTTAGTTTTTTTAGGTCTAGATTTTAGCTGCAAAAAAGAGTATCTTTGCAGTCTTAATTCATGATTTATTAAACAATCAACCTATCAATTATGAAAACAAACTTATTTTTGACTTTTTGTGCTTGTATCCTCCTCAGCAATTTTGCGCAGGCACAACTTCCCGCATCTCAAGATTTTGAGAGTATGCCAACTGACAATTGGAATTATACCCCTAATCCTGTTGCTTATAATATCTCTAGTGATGTTTGGGATGTGGTTACTACAGTAGGAGGGACTGTTAATGGACCGTCTTCAGGAGCCAATTTCATTGGTATGCGAGATTTAGATAATCCTAATGGTGGAGGATCATTTCGCCACACCTTAACATTTGATCCTATCAATATTGCAGGACAATCCAATGTCCAAATTTCTTTTGATTACAATGCAGATGGCTATGATAGTACAGATAGTCTTATGTATGAAGTTTTTTATGATGGTGTTGGTCAAGGCCTTGTTATTCTAGCTAATAATCAAGGAGGAGCTAATACAGGTGGTTGGCAAACAGAAGTACACAATATTTCTGGGACTCCTACTAATGCACATTTAGTAGTTTCTGCTTACCAAAATGGTGGTACTGATTATGCTGGTATTGATAACTTTAGTATTATGAGTACTGGTGGGCCTGCTTGTCAAGATCCAACTAGCCTTGCTGCTAATAACCTAACAACCACTACTGCCGATTTGAGTTGGACAGCAGGAAATGTATCACCTGATACAACTGTTATATCTATAGGTGCTACTGGTTTTACAGCTGGTGCTGGCTTAATAGATGATATGTTTAGTGGTAGTTCTTATATGGCAACGGGCTTAACTGCAAGTACAGCTTATGAGTATTATGTACGTGAAGTTTGTGCTCCAGGCGATACATCTGCTTGGGTAGGACCTTTTGCATTTAGTACATCTGCACCTCCATCTATGTTTCCTGCATCTCAAGATTTTGAGAGTATGCCAAGCGACGACTGGAATTATACACTGAATCCTGTTGCTTATAATGTAAATGGAGATATTTGGGATGTAGTTACAACAGTAGGTGGTACGGTTACAGGACCTTCTAGTGGAGCGAATTTCTTAGGTATGTTAGATTTGAATAATGCTAATGGTGGTGGTGCCTTTCGTCACACCTTAACATTTGAAGCTGTAGATATTACAGGGCAATCTAATGTTGAAATTTCTTTTGATTATAATGCAGATGGTTATGAGACTACAGATAGCCTTATGTATGAAGTTTTTTATGATGGTGTTGGTCAAGGGCTTGTTGTTCTAGCTAATAATCAACAAGGAGGAAATACTAGTGGCTGGCAAACAGAGGTACATGTTATTTCAGGGACACCTACTAATGTACACTTAGTCGTTTCTGTTTATCAAAATGGTAGCGATTTTGCTGGTGTTGATAACTTTAGCATTGCGAGTCCTACAGCTTGTACAATCTATCCTACAACAGCTAGTAGTGCTCTTGGATTTGCTAGCACTACTTCTACTACAACGACCTTGAATTGGACAAATGGAGATGGTGGCAACCGTATTGTAGTTGCAAGAGAAGGGGCTGCCGTAATTTTTACTCCCAATGATAGTACTACTTATACTGCTGATGCTAATTTTAGTGCAGGTCAAGCTCTTGGTAGTAATCAACATGTAGTTTATAATGGGAATGGGAATTCCGTTGATCTTACAGGATTACTAACGAATACTACTTACCATTTTGCTATATTTGAATATAATTGTACTCCAGGAAATGAGTTATATTTTTCTACTGCAGCTACTGCCAACGAAACTACAGTTGCTATTCCTCAAGTAGCAATTACAGAGTTTCTGGTTAATCCTAATAATGCAACAGAAGCGGATGCAGAATGGGTAGAGATCTATAACTATGGACCTACCCCTGTAGATTTAAATGGATGGACATTAGAAGATGAAGATGTAGATGCGGCTACTATTGCTTCTAGCAGTTTAATTATCCCTCCTGGTGGGTTTAAAATACTTACAGCCAACAAAACTTTCTTTGAGACAGATTGGTTGGGAGGTGCAGCTAATGCTGATGTAATCGAGTTTTCAAGTGGTTCTATAATTTATTCTAATAGTACTGATGAAATTATCTTAAAAGATAATACAGGAACAGTAGTTTGGTCTTTGGCTTATCCCAATGATGATAGTGAAGCCAATGCTACATTTTTGACCTACGGTGAAACTCTTGGTGGAACAGTAGTGTGGGGTAGTAAAGCTAGCACTGGTATTGACCGTGATGGTGTAGATGCTGCAAGTACTACATTAGGTTATGAGAAAAATAATATTACAGCAGATATAGCTGCTTATAGCTCTGCTACAGGCAATGTTGGAAGTCCTCTTCGCAACAATATGACTACCAAAACTATTCATGTAGATATCAATGCTAGTGGAACAAATGATGGAGCATTTTGGGTAAATGCTTACACTGACTTCCAAATGGCTCTTGATGTTGCTAATGATGGAGATACGATCTTAGTAGCTCAAGGAACTTACGTTCCTTCTAAAGATATGATGGGAGCAACAACAGCTGGTCGTACAGCTACTTTTTATATTAATAATGATGTAGAAATCAAGGGGGGGTATCCAACAGGTGGAGGAATGCCTAACCCTATGGCTAATATGACTATTTTGAGCGGAGATTTAGGTGCTCAAGGTGACAATACAGACAATAGTTACAATGTTATTATTATGCAAAATGCAACAGCAGCAATGCTATTGGATGGTTTAGTAATTCAAGATGGAAATGCAAATGGAACAGTTTACCCTGCAAACCGTGGTGGTGGATTGTCTAACAATGGTATGAATTCTGGTAATTCTAGCCCAACTCTCCAAAATTGTATATTCAGATGGAATATGGGTACTTATGGAGGTGCTATTTCCAATATGTCTAACTTTAATGGTGCTGTAAATTCTACAATTACAGGTTGTTTGTTCTACGAAAATACTAGTGCAGCAGGTTCTGCGATTAGTAATGGAACTTATCAAGGTGGAAGCAACAGTTCTGTAATTACCAACTGTACTTTTGCGGATAATGTAGGTACAAGTATTCACAATGCAAATGGTGGTGCTACTATTACTGTTCAAAACAGTATTATTTGGGATTTTGGTGCGCCATTGTATAACTATGCTAATGAAGCAACAGTACAATATTGTTTGTTGAAAAGTGGAGCATTGCCAGCAAGAACTATTGATGGAGGTAATAACATGTTAGCTATGAATCCAGAATTTATGGATGCAGCTAACGATGATTATGGCCTAAAAGCATTTTCAGTAGGTGTAGATATAGGGTCTAATGGATTATTGCCAGGTGGCTATACTTCAGACTTACTAGCAGGAACAAGAATTATAGGTGCAACAGTAGATTTAGGTGCGATAGAACGTACAATAAGTCCTACTCTAATTTATGTAAACCATGCTGCTGCTGGTAATAACGATGGTAGCTCTTGGACGGATGCTTATACTACTTTACAGGCAGGATTAAGTGCGGCAAGCTCAGGAACGAGTATTTGGGTGGCTTCTGGAACCTATCTACCAACTGCAGGAACAGATCGTACAGCTAGTTTCCAAGTGGCTAGTGGCGTGAAAATTTATGGAGGTTTTGCAGGTGGAGAGAGTTTATTAACTGATAGAGATTGGGCTGCTAATCAAACTATTTTGAGTGGAGAACTTGGGTCAATAGGTACTAATGGAGATAATAGTTATAATGTAGTTCGTTTGCATAATGCAGATACAACAACTACTTTAGATGGTTTAATCATTGAAGCAGGTAATGCAGATGGAACACCTTACCCATATAATCGTGGAGGAGGAATCTCTAATAATGGTATGAATTCTGGTAATTCTAGCCCAACAATCCAAAACTGTATATTCAGATGGAATCAAGGTACCTATGGAGGAGCTATTTCCAATATGTCTAACTTTAATGGTGCTGTGGATGCAACAATTACAGGTTGTTTATTCTATGAGAACTTTAGTTTACAAGGAGCGGCTATAGACAATGGAACATACCAAGGTGGAAGCAATAATTCAGTAATTACAAATTGTACTTTTTCAGACAATTCAGGTGTTGTTATTAACAATGCAAATGGAGGAGCTAGTATTACGATCCAAAACAGTATTATTTGGGATGTAACACCTTTAGCTAACTACGGTAACGAAACTACTCTATTATATAGCAATATTTATGGCTCAAGTTTGCCAACAGGTACAACCGATGGAGGTAACAATCAATTTGCAACTGATCCAATGTTTGTAGATCCAGCAGGGACTGATGATTATAGTTTACAAGGAGCTTCACCAGCTATTGCAGCAGGTTCTAATGGTCTATTACCAGCAGGATATACTCTAGATTTAGCACATACAACTCGTCAAAATGGAGCAACTGTAGAAATGGGTTGTTATGAGGATGCAGTAAGTAGTGCTAAAACAATGGCAAGCAACAATCCTACTGCAGTAGACGAAAACACTAGTGCAGAAGAGGAGCAAGCTATCGAAACTACTGAAGAAGAGCTAGAAATGAGTTCTTTAGAAGAAACTACAACTAGTATTAATATGACTGTATACCCAAATCCAGTACAGGATGTGGTGAATATTCACTTGAAAGGTATTCAAGAAACAGTTAGCTTACAGTTGTTGAACACAGCAGGACAGACTATGGAACAAGAAGTATTGGAAATCCAAGAAGGACAGACTATTCAATTGGATATGAGTCGTTTGGCGAATGGAATTTACTTGCTGAACTTACAGCTAGAGGATGGAACTCGATTGAATGAAAGAGTTGTTAAATTTTAATACAATTTGTAAAATATAGCAAGTTATTTGACTTGTTTAGTATAGCCTCAGCTTTTTGGTTGAGGCTATATTTTTTATACAACAAGATATTTTTGGTTTTAGATGGCTGGATTATTTAAGTATAAATATGTGTACGCCTTTTATACACAAAAAAACAGTGAAGTCTTTTAAATACTCCTCTGCTTTATATTTTTTAATTCCGGTCAACTTATTTTAAGACGGGACAGTTCTTAGATAACCTTATTATGGACTGAATATAGTTTGTTTGTCTTGTGGGAGTAGAGCAAAATAAAAAAGGGGGCTGTCCTTTTCAGACACCCCCCTTTTCTTCATTTTTATAGCGATATGCTGATCTTAGTCAAATTTTAGTGGTTCACCATCAATTAAGATGTCACCTTCTTTTAGATCTACAACAGCATTTCCTTTTAGAGTACTTGTTACATTTACATGAAAGTCCATTTTTTCTTTAATAGCTCTCATCTTTTTAATCATATCCTTAGCTTTTGCAGGATCGTCTGTACGAGCAGCAACAACTTCTTCATTGATATTCTTAGAAAGCGTGTTGTCTGCTAATGCAAAATAACCAGGAGTTTTAACAACTACTTTAATATTCTCTTCTAAATCTTTTCCACGAATGGTAACTGTTTTTCCAAGATTAGGAGCAGATACAATGTATGTTTCTCCATCTTTTTGAGCATCTAGCGAATAGCGACCTGCTTTTACCAATTGTGCTAAAATAGCTTCAGGCATATTTGCAGATATCTCTAGCTCTACACGCATAGTTCCTTCATCCCAAGGATTAGCTTCAATATTTTTGCTTTCAAAGTCTAAGCGAATATCTTGACAACCTTCAGGATCAAGTGTTTTTACAAGGGTTTTATCAGATTCTGTTTCTTGAGCAAATGTCAATGTAGACATTAATACACACATCAATAAGAAAGATAATGCTTTCATAATGTAAGATTAGATTTAATAGATAAATAAAATGTTTTTGATAGGAACCTATTCTAAGCTAAAGGGTTTGATAAGTTTTGTTTTTTGCCAAACCCTTTAGAAAGGTATATTGATACTAAATTCTTAGTCAAATTCTAGAGGAACACCGTCAATAAGGATATCTCCATATTTAGATTGAACTTGTTGCAACTCTTTGTTAGGATCTTTTTTAGCTGAGTTAGGTGCTTTACCTAAGGTGCCTGGAGGCGCTGCACTGTCCATAGTTTCTCCATTTGTATTTGGCTTAAGAGTGGCCTTTTTAGGAGCTTTAGGATCTTTGTAAACAAAGCGGTAAGTCACATTGATTTTCTCCTTAATACGACGCATCTTTTTCAATTGTGCTGTTGCATCAGCAGTTGTCTCTGAACGAGCCAGTACCTTAACAATAGTGTTATCAGGAATGTTTTTCTCTAATTTACCATCTCTGTAGATAAAATAACCTGGTGTTTTTGCATAAACAACAATTTCATCTTCAAGATCTTTTCCTCCAATAGTTACTGTTTTTCCTAAGTGTGGAGCATCTATATGGAATACATCTCCCTCTAAGCTTGCCTTCATTGTATAACGGCCTGCTTTTACCAATTGAGCTAATATTTGCTCAGGCATATTCGCATGTATTTCTAACTCTATTCGTAGTGTGCCTTCATCCCAAATTTCAGGATATACACCTTTGTTTTTAAAATCGAGAGCTACAGTAGAAGCCCCTTCAGGGTCAAGTGTTTTTACTAAAGTTTTATCTGCCTCTTGAGCATTGATAAGAGTACAACTTAACAAAAAGACAAGCAAGAAAGATAATTTTCTCATGTGTTTGGTTTATTTATTAAAAAATAAGAGATGTCAACTCCTGTATTTCTACAATTATAAAAATAAGAAACAAGGATTGAAAGAGAGTGTTGTGTTTTTTACCTTTTGCAAAAGTAATTGTATATAAAAACGTTTAATACGAATCAATTATTGTACCGCTTATTTATACTACAATATATTGCTTTTGTTTCAAAAATAATTCCGTTTTCGGATTTGGTTACAATAAAGTTGAAATTTTTTTAATCTGTGTAATTACACATTCGTTGCTCTATAAGTATCATTCATAAACTCATAAGCTTCCTTTATGCATTTCTTTGAAGGTTTATTTTTCTCATTTTTATGAGCCTAAAAAATAGCTAACATAAGTCATCCCGAATTTTCTGTAAGCTAGTAAATATGGTATTTAGCCAAGAGGTTAGATTATAGAAAAATTACTAGGACT
>JAAEPD010000308.1 GCA_024222455.1 Aureispira sp. | reverse complement strand
TTATTCAAGTGGGTGGGTTTTCTATTTATGTGCCTCTCTATATAGAGAGCACTTTGTTAGATTGATAACAGGTGTATTAAAACCCTCATACCTGAAATAGTGTGCGAAGCACTAAAGAAAGAACCAACAACAAAGGTAGAGATTAGGTGAAAACAAAACAAAAAAGAACTAAAAGAGTAGAGAATAACAGCAGACTATAAGAGTATAGAATACAATAGTCATATCCGACAAGGGATGTAGAGCCAAAAGGGTAGGCATTCCCTACCAAACAGGTAGCCATTCCCTACCTGAGAGGTAGCCATTCCCTACCTAGTTGATAAAATAATTAGGAAGTTTGTTGACTACCTAGTAAGACGCTGATAGACTAGTTACACAATTTGATAACAAGGTTAATTATGAAGAAAAGAAAGGCGGCATGGATAGATAGCGAGGGCTTAATACATCACCCAACTGACGAGCCTAATTTCGTCAAGCTGTATTATGAACACTTATCTTTTGTGGTAGGGTTGGCGAAAAACGACCATTTAATTTTATACAAGCTATTAAGCTTTATGGGATATGACCACTCTATTTTTGTTGATGTAGGAATGAAACGAGCAATAGCTGTTGATTTAAACCTAAAGACCTACAAGGTAGTAGAGCAAGCAATAAAGCGGATTGTTGATGCTAATATATTCGCCAAGAAAGGTCTTAGGCATTACGTGGTAAATCCTCATTTATTGGCAAAAGGTGATTGGCAGTCAATAAAGAAGATGCAAAACGATGGCATCAAAGGAATTAAGTTTAATTTAGAATATCAGTCTAACGGTGTAAAGTTCACTGTAGACGTAGAGTAAGGAAAGTAAGATGAGATTAACAAGCGAGCAAGCTATTAATATCCAAACAGAAACGAGAGCTTTTGCGGAAAAGGATTGCACAGACGCGCTGCACATAAGGATTTACGAGCTAATGAATATGTGCGCAGAAATAAGAAAAAGAGAAATAAAAGCCAAGTTTACAACTAAATAAAGGGAATAGATAATGAGTAACTTAAAATCAAACTGTGAAAACTGCAAGCACCTAGAGTGGCACGATAGTGATTGTTATACAGGTTTTGGCTCTGGCTTTACTTGCATCAAACGAGAAGACGACATGTATAAGAAAGGGAAAGAAGATGAGCTTTTGGGTAACTTAATGAAAGATAGTTACAGGAATCACCCTAAGCGCTGCTTCGAAGCTAAAACAACTAAATAAAGGGAATAGATAATGACTAACTGGATAAGCGTTAAAGATGAATTGCCGGAATTCCATAAAAAAATAGTGTTTTACGTTAATGACCAATCGGCGGCAATGAAAGGCGCATTTTATAGAAATAGACACAAGTTCAAATCTTACGGCAAATACACAGAGGTAGCACTTAATAAAGAAGATGTAACGCACTGGATACCACTACCTGAACCACCGACTAAATAAAGGGAATAGATAATGATACATCAGGAAATAGCTTGCAAG
>JAAEPD010000307.1 GCA_024222455.1 Aureispira sp. | reverse complement strand
ATATTTGACAAAATATTCATTTATCACTAACTTGTTCATGGTTTGTAGTTGTTTGCTTTTTCTAAAAGTTTCGTCACTTTTAAGCTAAACATTACAAACCACTTTTTTTATTTTAACTTTTTGTTTTTAAATCTCTTCAATTCAAAGGTAATAATCTACACCATAAACAACTAAAACTATGTTCAAAATTACGTATTATACATTAATCCTAAGTATTCTTATTAGTCTAAATATTGCTTGTGACAATCCAAGCAATGATGGAGGAGATGACTCACCAGTTGGTGTTTGGAAATTGGAAGCACCAGCAGGACACAGCGTATCTGAAAGAGAAGCCTCTACTACAGTAGAATTTAAGACAGATGGCACTTTGATTAGAAAACGAAATGATTCTGAACACAAAGGTCAATGGAAAATCAAGGAAAAAGATGGCAAGAAGTTCTTAGTGATAACAGGCGATAACACTGGAGGGCGAGATCCTCAAGAACATGAGATCAAACAGTTGGATGGTTCTACCTTTATTTTTCTAGATAAACCAGGTCCTGTTACTCTCAAAAAAATGTAACGATTGCCCATGAAAAATAAGAGCCTCATAACATTGCGTTGCTATGAGGCTTTTTATATTAAAACAGGTCTGTGTCTAAAGACTCTGAAAATACTTCTCTAAGATTTCTACTATTTGTTGAGAGGTTGTCCCATCACCATAAGGATTTTTGGCCTTAGTCATTTGAGCATACAAGTCTGCATCATCCATAATTTTTGTAAAATGACTTACAATACCCTCTTCTGTAGTCCCTGCCAATACTGCACAACCAGCCTCTATTCCTTCTTCACGTTCTGTTTTATTTCGCATAACAACGATTGGCACATCAAAAGTGGGTGCTTCCTCTTGTATTCCTCCCGAATCGGTCAAAATCATATTAGCCTTACTCATTAAATAGATCAACTTATCGTAAGGTAATGGTTGAATGAGTTGTACATTAGTAATACCTGACAGCTCCTCATGTACTACCTTTTTCACATTCGGATTAAGATGAACAGGATAAACAAAGGTCATATCTTCATAACGTTCTGCTATTCTTCGGATGGCTCTACACATATTCAAGAACCCCTCTCCAAAACTCTCTCTACGGTGTCCTGTTATCAAGGTCAATTTTTCCTTCCCTTCCCACAAGTAACCAAACTCTTGTTCATAGCTAGCTTCTTGCTTTTGTACCTTTTCATAGCACAACAATAGACTATCTACTACTGTATTACCCACCATATAAATACCATCTATATTTTCCTTTTTCAAAGCCTCTACAGCCTTAGATGTTGGTGCAAAATTGAACTGTGCAAAGGTACCTATCAACCGTCTATTCACCTCTTCTGGAAATGGAGAATATTTATCGTAAGTACGCAAACCAGCCTCTACATGACCTACTGGTATCTGATGATAATAAGCAACCAAACCTGCAATAAAAGCAGTAGTGGTATCTCCTTGTACAATCACTGTTTTATAATTGTTTTCAGCGATATGGTTACCCAAACGATCTACAATACGAGCAGTAAGCTGTGTCAAGGTTTGTCCCTGCAACATCACATCAAGCTCTATATTGGGCTGTACTCCAAAAAATGTAAAAATTTGCGCTAACATCTCCTTATGCTGTCCTGTAGATATTAAGACAGGTTCTAGTGTCTCTGACTTTTGCATAGCCAAATAAACAGGAATTAGCTTTATCGCTTCTGGGCGAGTGCCCACTATAATTGCAACTTGTGTTTTCATAAATGTTTTTTTTTAGGTCTTGGCGCTAAGGTACTAATTAGTCTATAAATTAGGGACTGGCTAGATTTAAATTTCTATATTGTTGGTCTAAATGGTTTATAATACTTCTAAAAATTCAATGATGAAGAATAGATTACACGTTTTTTGTTTCTTAATACTTTCAACAACTATATTTACAGCATGTGGTTCTGCTTCAGAAAAGCCATCTCTTATTGGGACATGGGACTTAGAAGCAGTTAATGGAGAAGCACTTCCTCATGGAAAAAAAATTACATTTAAATTTCAAGCTGATGGAATAGTTATTCGAAAACAGGATGGGATTCCAATTGAGGACAAAAGCCAATGGGCTATAAAGGAAGAAAATAAAGATCGTTTTTTGCATATTATAAACGTAGCAAATCCTAATATAAAAGAACAGTTCAAAATTCAAAAACTAGATGCTAACACACTAATTTTCTTAGATGCCCAAGAAACAGTTACCCTAGTTAGACAAAAATAGAGGTAGGACTAAAGCTTCGCTATTATTTTATTAAAATTAATACAACTACTAACACAAATCTAATATGAAAAATGTATTCTATTCTACCCTTCTATTAATCCTTACTGCTGGTTTATTAACATCTTGTGGAGCTGGTTCTGAAGCAAACCACCTCATAGGAGAATGGGAACTAGAATTAGTTAATGGAGAAGCTGCTCCTGCAACCTTACAAGCTACTTTTGAATTTAAGGAGGACGGAACAGCTATCCGCAATTTTGGGGAAGAAAAAACGACTACAAAATGGGCTATTGAAGAAAAAAAGGAGGAGAAAACCCGATTTTTGAAAATTACGGATGAAGGTGTTGATGAACAACTAGAAATTAAAAAGCTAGACGCTACTACACTTATACTCCTAGACAAAGATGAAGAAATAACTCTTACCAAGAAAAAATAGCTAATTCCCCTCAAGCTTTGCCATCATTTTATCGAAACGTTTTTCTGTCAGAATTTCTTGAGCTAGAAACGTTCCTTTATAAAATACACTATGTATAAAAAAAGGTACTGGCAATTGATGTGCTTGAGCTTGTGTTGTAGTTTTATGTATTTCTAAAGACAAACCTTTCTTCTCTGCTATACCTTTCATCATCGTATTCACCCAATACTCCGTAAAAGGGCAAGCATTACTATAGTAAACAGTCAGACCTTCTTTATTGGGACAGGCTCCGCTCTTGGCAGTCTCCTTAAACTTTGGTAAAGGTGCATTCGGATTATTGCGTTTGCACCACAACTCAAAATAAGGTAGGGCTGTATCTACCTTTTCAAAACCCATTTTCTTAAAAAACTTGGGATCTGACATAAAAGGCATCTTCTTTTTGCCTGTAACTACTACTACCCCATCCATATTTTGGGAGTCATCTAGACACTCCTGCAAGAGTTGCTTTCCATGTCCTTTCCCCTTAAAACTTCCTGCCACCCAAAAACAGTTAATCAACATATAATTGGGAGCATCTATGGGCTGCCAACCTGCCTCTACAGGTACATACTCTATAAAAACCTTGTGTCGAACATTCAGCTTTTTGAATACAAATCCTTGTTGAAACTGTTCCTTCAACCATTCTTTTTTGGCATTATATCCTTCAGTACATTTCTTATCTGAAATAGCACAACAAATGTGTTCTGTAGCAATATTTCCTGCTGTTACTTGAATGATTTTTGGTTCTTCCATAGTTATTTAGGTTCTATCTCTTTTATAATGTAGTTGTAGCAAACCTGTATCGTACTTTTTCTCTGAGACTAGTTTAATTTTTCTAGATTCTGTACCTCCTTTAAACAGACGTTTACCATCTCCTAATATGGTTGGGATAACAGAAATTATGTATTCATCTATCAAGTCATTATCCATTAAGAGTTTTACAACCTCAGCTCCTCCATCACAATAAATATGTTTGCCTTCTTTTTTCCGAATATTCTCTATCAGTTCTACTATATCTCCATTATAAAAAGTGACATGTCCTTCGTTTGGTATATCTTGTCTGGTAAGCACATAGCAATCATAATTTTTGGTATGATCAAAAGAACCAACCATATCTACCACTTTTGCATAGGTTTTTCGGCCTACTATATAGGTATCTATATTAGTCGTAAAATCGGCATAGCCATAGTCTTCCCCCTCTTTCTCTACCACTGAAAGCCAATCTAAGCCATCATCATTAGTAGCTAAATAACCATCTAAACTCATACAAATGTATAGGAATACTTTTCTCATATTACAACCTAGTTTTTAAATCTTCTGAAACAATTTTTCCAATCGACCAACATTGTATTGAGCAGAATATTGTTCATCAATTTCTGGACTATAAAAAAAGTCTGTCTGCTGTGCTCTCCAAGCAATTACCGTTTTCTTTATTTCCTGCATCAAACCTTCTATATCCTTATGGGCATAACAGGCTCCATATTTGTTATTCACCACAGAATAAGTTGTACTTCCTATGTCTGTCAAGGCCAATATTCGGCGCTGCGCTATTATATAATCAAGCAGCTTGGAAGGAAAGAACATAGCTTCTTTTGGATTGTTGAGCGGTGTATCAATCACCATCAAAACATCAGCCTTTTTTTGTAAGGCCAAAGCATCAGGATAAGACAACAAACCTAAATTTTTGACCATTGGTAAGTTATATTCACTAAAATGTGCTGTGTTTTGACGATCAAACTGTCCTGCAAATATAAACTCTGTGTCTTTTAGCAAATCAGCATCCTCAGCTTGTAAACGTTTCAGTGCCTCAAATACGTACTTGGGCGAACGTCCTGCCTGAAGGCCTCCGGTATAGACAAACTTTAGTTTTTTGCCAAATTGGTAAGAATTATCCTTGATATCTTCAGGGTCATATACATTGGGGAAGAACAAGAACTTATCCTTAAACTTCTTATATTTTTCTTGGTAAAATTCTTGAGTTTTTCGAGAGGTAAAACAGATATAAGTTGCTTTGGTAAAACACTCCTGTTCTCTAGCTTCATGAAATGCTCTCAAAGCACCTTCATACTTATGGACAGGACACTCGACCCAAGGATCACTAAGATGCAAGACCCAAGGCACTTGATAATGATCAACTAGTTTTTCAGCCATAAATGTAGAACTCAATGGAAGCGATCGAGAATAGATAAGATCAGGCTTTTGATTGAGCTGCTGAATAGCTTTTTTCGACTGTTTAAAAAACTTATACTTACTATCTGGTTTTACTAAAAAATCTTTAGAAACTTTCCGAATAAGAAAATTCACATATTTATTTTCGGGAATAGGTATTTCTACCAACTGTCGATATCCTTTGAAATACTTGAGCAGTTTTTCATCCTTCGGCATAAAAAGGGTAGGCATCTTAGATGTTACCACATCTACATCAAAATCGGTCTGACTTAGGTATTTAAAATACTTAGCTGTTTGCAAACATTCAGGATCATTTTTAGGTGGAAATGCTATGCTAACAAACAATATATTTTTACTCATAAATATTATACAATTACGAATTATTCAATTACGAATTACGAATCTATTACCTGTTAGCTATTATCTACTCTATCTATTACCTATTTTTTAGATACAGCACCATCTTTCAGCTGATATTTATCCTTACTTTCTGGGCAAGTAGCTAGGCCACTTTCATCAAAATTTAGGCGATGCCCATACTCACTAACCCAACCAATTTGACGTGCAGGGTTGCCAACTAATAGCGCAAAAGCAGGTACAGATTTGGTCACGACAGCGCCAGCTCCTATCAAAGCATATTCTCCAATATCATTGCCACAAACAATTGTAGAGTTGGCTCCTATCGAAGCTCCTTTTTTGACTACAGTTCTCAGATATTGTCCACGACGAACTACAGCACTACGAGGATTCAATACATTGGTAAACACCATAGAAGGACCTAAAAATACATCATCTTCACAGATTACGCCTGTATAGATAGATACATTGTTTTGTACTTTCACGTTATTGCCCAAAATCACATCAGGAGACACTACTACATTCTGACCTATATTGCAACGCTCTCCTAACTGGCAATTAGGCATAATATGACTAAAATGCCATATTTTAGTTCCTGTACCTATAGCACATCCATCATCAATCACTGCTGTTTCGTGTGCAAAAAAATCTGCCTTCTCCATAGTTTTATTTTATAGTTTGCTTGATAGTCCATGCCTTTTTAGCTTGATCAAGTTAAAAAATCTATGAACTATTATTTGCTATTTCAATGCATAAATTTTTTCAATAATCTCTACTACTTTCAATCCTTCTAGAGCATTGGTTGTTATTGGTTTTCTACCTTTTAGTACATCAGCTACATTTTCTATAATATGTACGTGGTTAGCGGCAGAACCTTTGTAATGTCCATAATCGTTAGCAGGATTAGCAGGAGGGAGTTCAGGCAACTCATAGTTTTGAATATTACAATATTCAACCTCATTCATATACTGGCCACCAACTTTTACAGACCCCTTTTCACCAATTATAGTCATGCTACTTTCTAAGTTGGTATTGGCTACTGCTGTAGAATAATTAAGACTACCCATCCCACCATGTACAAACTCAAAATTAACAAATCCAGAATCTTCAAATTCGGTTGTTTCTGCATGCGTAAAATCAGAAAAACGGGCTTGTATATTTTTAATATCACCAAACAACCAATACATAATATCTATAAAATGCGAAAACTGCGTAAACAGCGTCCCACCATCTAGCTCCATAGTTCCTTTCCAAGGGTGTTTTTGGCCATTAGGTAGATAATAACGGTTATCTCTATTCCAATAACAGTTGATTTGTACCATATAAATATCGCCTAAACGCTTATGCGATATAATATCTTTGAGCCATACAGATGGAGGAGAATAACGATTTTGCATTACACAAAACACATGTCTTGACACATTAAGTGCTTCAAAAATAATCTGTTCACAGTCTGCTTTATTGAGTCCCATAGGCTTCTCACAAACTATATGTTTTTTAGCATTGAGCGCCTTGAGTGAATGTTCTGCATGCAACCCATTTGGTGTGCAAATACAAACAACATCAATATCAAGATCAGCTGCAAACATGGCTTCCATTGTGTCAAAAAGGGGCACACCAAAATCTGCAGTCTGTGTTTCTTCTATAGAGCGAATATCACAAAAAGCAACTAGTTCTGTTTCTGGATTACGTTGGACCATTGTTGCATGGCGTTTACCTATATGTCCTGCACCAACTACTGCAAACTTTATATTATCTTTTACTATCATTAGGCTAAAAACGTTTCTATTTTTTTAACTTGATTTGTATATGTATTACTAAGGGAAAAGGTACGTCTTTTTTGTTGTAGCGACAAACTATTGTGCTTGCTAAGTTCCTTTAGTGTTGACTTAAATCTATAAGGTAATTCTGCTTGTGTATCTGTCATTTCTAATAACTCTTGATAACTTTCAAAAGCAATCATATGATTAGCTACAGTCACCTTACCTGTACTTAGATATTCCATAAATTTATGGCTATTGGATACTTCCTGTCGGAATTTATCTGCATTATAACAAAGTAAGAACATATCAAACTGATGAATCAGCTTAGCTAAATCAGTGGGAGCTACACTTCCATAGAGTTTGACATGTTTTTGCTGCTCCAAAAAGGTAATCAATTCAGCATTACTAGCTCCTTTTCCTAAATTGTTATCGTTGGCTTTGTAAGGCCCCATTATATGGAATTCCACAGCTGGATTATCTGCAATAATCTGTTGCATAGCAGCAGTGTCTAAATATTTACTATTTAGGTTTCCTACATAACCACATTGTATGGGCTTGTTTTGCTTTTCTTGAAGCGGAAATAACTCTGTAGCAGCAGCAAAACTACTTCCTAAAGCATGATGGATTAGTTTTTTGGGTGTATTAACCGCTAATCTATCCAAAATGGAGGGAGTAATGGAAACTACTACATCAGCAGTATCTGCCGTTTGTGGTTCTAAAGCTATTTGATGCACATCAGCTGGGTAATAAATAGCTTTTTGAGCTTTAAAGAGCTTTAGGTTTTGAAAACGAAAAGGGTCAAAAGACCACACCAAGTCAAGTTTAGTTATGCCTGCCAACTTATAGATACTTTTAAGCTCTATTTTATTGAGTGTATTTCTCAAAAGACTGGGCATTCGATTGAGTCCTCTAAACTTTGGTTTATAATCAATCACCGTTAGGTTATCTAAGACATTAGCCACCTTAAACTTTTGTGATGCTGGATTCAAAAAATAAACTTGATTCCCTAGTTTAGCCAACTCCTTTGCATAATGATGCTTAGTAATATGATTATTACCCCAAGCTTCGGTAGATATAATTAGAATATTTTTATTCAAAAACTCCATACTACCCTTTCAGTTTTAATAAATATTCTTTGATCAATAATGTTCTCAACTTACTTCCAAAACCAGCAATATGTGGTTTCAATTGCTTGAGTTTTTTGTATTTTTTGTATAAAACCAATGGAGAACCTCGCTTTATAGCCAGTCTAAAAGAATGCATCATGGTGAATCTAATCATCAAATCTCCCACCTTCTCTTCTCCTAACTCTTCTAGATATGAATAGTAATTCTTATAAACAACATCCAATAAGCCTACCTCATTATAACTCCAATCTTTGGCATTAAATGCAGTAACTTGTATTTTGAATTTTGGTGCATACAAAAATGGGTATTGCATCAACCTATTGGTAACAAAATAAACAAACAAATAGATATTTCTATTCTCTCCAATAGCCTCATACTGTGCTTCTAAATGATCTCGTTTGAGAAGTAAGCCAGCCATACTGTGCCCAAAATGTGAGTATTGGTACATGGTATCATACCCTGCTGGAAATAGTTTTTCGTCAAAAGATTCATTTCTACCGTTTTGTAAACTTCCATCCTCATATAAAGCTGCAATACCTGGTATAATACAGCCCAACTCCCTATTCTCTGTTACTTTTTGGATACAATAAGTTAAATAACCTTCTACCAAAAAATCGTCATCTCCTACAAAAAGCACATGATCACTGGTGGCAGTAGCTAAGGTTTTCACTACATTGCGTTCCAGGCCTATATTCTCAGTATTGCGATCATAGTACAAAGCAACATGTTTGTTCTCTGCCTTAAAAGCTAATACATCCTCCTGCGTACTATCTGTAGAACAGTTATCAATAACAATAATTTGACATTTATCCAATAACTTTTCATTAGTCAAAAGTTGCTCTGTAATTTTCAAATTTTTGACTAAATCCTTAGCTCGATTATAGGTTGGAATCAGTATATCTATTAACATCTTTTTAGGCTTGTTTTTTCTTAAAATAGTCCACTTATTTTTAACTGTATTAGGCTAAAAACATTATAAACTAGTTTCATCAAAATCCGACCAATTTTGGTCCTTTGCAGATAAGTTAGGCTTGAAAGAGAGCCACTGCAGCTTAAATTTTGGGTCATTCCATCTAATTCCACCTTCTGTTTCTGGTTTATAGATATTATCAGAATAATACAAAACATCACTGTCATCTTCTAAGGTCAGATAGCCTGTAGCAAAACCTCTAGGAATCAATACGCCCATATCTGGCTGACCTAAGGTAAATGTAGTTGCCTTAAGGTATGTTGGGCTTTTAGGTCGTAAGTCAGCAAAAGCCAGTTGGATTTTGCCTTTCAGAGCTCTAAAAAACTTAGACTCAGCATAGTCGCCTTTCTGATAATGCAAGCCTCTCAATATGCCTTTTTGTTTATTCTGCACATAATTAACTTGCTCAATAGCATAGTGCTTTAGATGCTCATCTAATCCGTTAAACAATTTGAAAAAACCACCTCTTTGGTCTTGAAAATTAGGGCTCTGAAGCACCTTTACATCTCCTAATAGGATATTAACGACTTGCATATTTCTCTATATATTCTACAATTCCTTCTTCAAGGCTTATCTTAGGTGCAAAGTTAAACTTATTTTGTAACTGACTGACATCCAACCCTAAGAATTTCATACTTAAATCTCGCCTTCCTATTGTCCCAAAAGTAGCATTAGGGCTTATATTTAGCTCTTTCTTTACGGTTTTTAATACAGACTCTATCAGCTCCCGAACAGAAACCATTGTTGGATCAGTTAAATTAAATAGTCCGACACTATTGTTATCTAAAGCCTCTACCAAGAAGTTAGCAACATCCTTAATATGTGTATATTGTCGTTTTTGAACACCAGATGTAAACTCTAAAGGTTTGCCAGCAGCAGCAGTTTGTACAATATATGGAATCAGGCGATTCACATTTTCGGTAGCTCCATAAATATTGGTCAACACAAAATGCTGACAAACAAAAGATGGCTCCTTTTGTATAGTTTGATAGACAAAGCGAGATAACATATTCTTGGCGATGCAATAAGCGTTAGGCAAGGAATTTAGATGTGAGACCAACTCCCCTTCTGTATACAAATGCTCTTCTTGTTGATTTCCTATTTCAAAATAAGATCCAAAGGTAATTACCTTGCCTTGATAGCTTCGCTCTTGCATAGCACTCAACAAGCGAATGGGTTCAAAGGCATTCATCTCATATATCAATGCATCAGAATCACCATGTTTGGGTTGTATTCCTGCTCCTGCACAATAAAAAATGACCGAACTTTCAGCTAGTTGGTCATAATCTAAGGGTTGATTAGGATAGCTATATTCTACCCATTTCGCCTCAATATCTTCAAATTTATTAGTTCTACTATACAAACACAACTCATGAGAAGTGGCTTGTAACTGGTTGATTAAGGTCTGCCCTAAAAAGGAGGTTGCCCCAATTATACTGATTTTCATATATGGCTCTTAATTTAATCGTTCGTAAGGGGTTAGGATTTTATGCGTTTAAGTAAGCATCGATTTGCTCTTGAGTGGTTGCCAATGGATTTTTGTTGTCTTGCACTACTTTTTTGTACCATTCTATAGTTTGTCGGATCGCTTTTCGTGCATTCCAACGAGGTGTCCATTCTAGCATATTAACAGCTTTAGAACAATCTAAGCGAAGTAGTTTAGCCTCATGTGGATGATTATGTTGTTTTAGCACTTCATACTTTCCACGCTGCCAAACATCAATAGCCGTTTTGACCAAATCTTCTACCGTAACAGCTTCATCATATAAAGGCCCAAAATTGAATGCCGTTGCAAATTTTTGAGGTTCCTTATCTAATCTAATTCCCAATAATAAATAGCCATATAAAGCCTCCAATACATGCTGCCAAGGGCGTACGGCATTAGGGCTGCGGAGCATTACTGTTTCGTGGTTAGTTACCGCTTTTACTATATCTGGTATAATTCTATTAGCGGCCCAATCGCCACCCCCAATCACATTACCGGCACGTACAGTAGCTATTGATTTTTGGTGCGTTTCGTAATCATTAGGATTAAAAAAGCTAGAACGATAAGAGGCTGTTACAATCTCTGCACAAGCCTTACTAGCGCTATATGGATCATAACCTCCTAGGTGGTCATTTTCTCTATATGGATAATACCACTCTTTATTTTCGTAAACTTTATCTGTAGTAATATTGACCATCGCACATTTGCCCTCTACTTCCTTGACAGCCTCTAGCAAGTTAGCTGTTCCCATTGCATTGACAGCAAAAGTATAGACAGGCTCTTTGTAAGAATCTAGCACTAAAGGTTGAGCAGCCATGTGAAAGACAATATCAGGTTGAAAGCTCTTGATAGCAGCTTTCACCTTGTCTTGTTCTCGAATATCGGCAATGACAGAATCACAGAGATTATCTCCTTTTACATCATTGTAGAGCGAGAGCTGTTCGGGGTCTAAAGCAAAGCCTTTGACTGTAGCGCCTAACTTTTGAAGTAAGACCAACATCCATGTTCCCTTAAACCCTGTATGTCCTGTTAGGAATACTTTTTTGCCTTTATAATACTCTTCTAATGTTTTCACCCTAAATAATTAACTAATAACTAAGAACTAAAAACTAATAGTTTTAACTGCATCTATACCTAACTATTAGCTATTACTTAATTAACTATTATCTAAATAAATTTTTTCCAAATTTTCCAAGCAGGATTTCCACTATCCCACATACGCTCTAGATCACGTTTATCTCTAAGGATATCCATACACTTCCAAAATCCTCTATGCTGATAAGACATCATTTCACCATCAGCAACCAAACTGCGCATAGGATCTTCTTCCCACATAATTGGAGTCATATCTTTGCCTTCAAAATAGTCAAACACATTAGTGTTCAAAACAAAGAAACCTCCATTAATCCAAGTTCCACTGCCTTTAGGCTTCTCAACAAAGTGCTTAACAAAGCCACCTTCTTCGGACTCTAAAACCCCAAATTTGCCTGCTGGCTGCACAGTAGATACTGTACAAGTTTTGCCATGTGATTTATGATAATCAACTAACTCTTTGATATTTATATCAGAAACTCCATCACCATAAGTCAGCATAAAGCTTTCATCGTCTTTTAGGTATTCTTTTACCTTTTGCAAACGACCTGCTGTCATGGTATGCAAACCTGTATCAACTAGTGTCACCTTGAAATCTTCTGAATTCGTTTGGTGTACTTGGACTTCATTTTTGCTCAAATCGACAGTAATATCTGAATTGTGGAAAAAGTAGTTGATAAAATACTCTTTTATCATATACCCTTTATAGCCCAAACAGATAATGAATTCGTTAAATCCATGTGCTTGGTATATTTTCATGATATGCCAAAGGATTGGTTTACCTGCTATCTCTATCATTGGTTTAGGTCGCAAATGTGACTCTTCCGAAATACGAGTACCTAAACCTCCTGCAAAAATTACTGTTTTCATTATATTTAATATTTTGTATTTTATTTTTATTCTATTAGTAGTTCATGTATTTTTAACTTTGTTAAACTAATAATAGCAGTACACTTTTCTAATAAATTAGAAAAACTTCATAAACTAACGTCCTAAAATCTTCCGAAGAAACGCATAAATAGATTTAGCGGTTTTGATCCACCAATTTTTTTCTTCCCAAGTATAACATTTTCTTCTATTAGCTACCCAAACACGTTGAGCAGTATCTTGATTTATAGTAGTTTCAATTTTCTTGAACTCATCCATAGAACAACGACCATGAATAATTTTGACTTTTTCGTTTTCAGGAAAAGCTACATTATTCAAAAACCTAAAGTTGTAGACTGAAGATAAGACATGTATCCGAACGCTGCTCAACATTAAGGCTTTCATGAAAGCTGGCTGATCACTCCAAAAAGTATCTAACTCGTCTAAATATAGTTTTTTCCACAATTCTAGAAAAGCTAAAATAGCTTCACTTTTCCTATAAGTTACTACTCCTGTATTATATGGATAATAGCCTTTTACTGTTTGGCCTTCATGACTTACTTCTGCCTTATCATAATAGTCATGGCAGATCAACAAATCAAAATAATCTAACATCCCAAGTAGATCGCTAGTATCCTCACAAATATAAGTATCTGAATCAATAAATACCGTCTTCTCATAAGGAGAAGCTAAGAATCCAATGACTTTAAATACCAATCCTTTTTTCCAATTTTCAGGCTCGTCATTTGTATAGCTTACAACCTTTACCCCATCAAAAATAGTGGAGGTATAGGGTTCGTTGGTGATTAGCGTAACATGTGCTTGAGGCGATACTTTTTTGAGGGTTTGGGCAGATTGCTCAGCCTCTTTAATGTATTTTTCGCCTGTAGCTACATAAATATAGCCTTGTTGCATTTAATCGAATTAATAGTTGTGCAAAATCTAGATACAAAAGTTATTTAATCCAGTCCAAATATAATCTAAAAAATAGGCTTCTATCCCTATCTCAATATTTTTTATGTAGTTGAATAGTTTAGTAATGAAGAAAAAAATAACTACTCCTAAATAAACAACTTATTCTTTTTCCATTACTTATCCCACTTTTTCTTTAAAAAGATAACGTGGTCTTCTACCTACATTGTGCTTATAAAAGATTGGGATGATTAGCAAATCTAATATTCTATACTTAAAGATATGTGCTAATCTTTTTTTAGAGCATTCTAAGGATAAATAAAAATCCCAAAATTGAATATCTCTCTTTTTCAAAAACTTAAACTCAATTTGAAGGTCTTTTATTTTATGAATTGTTGATTCATATCCTTCTATATTATTCAAATCAAAAAGCGACCAATAAAACTGTGTAAGTATATAGAGCTCTTGTCTTTTATTTTTAATAGAGGGTTGAACATGCTTAAATATCTTTTGGATAATATCGATTCTATTCAATATCTTTTCAGCAGTCCGTTGCGGGTTGTCATTAGGCTTAGATATGGAAACTTGCCCTTGATTTCTTAGGTAGTTGTCAAGGTCTTCATTAGTTGCTTTGACGTAGTGTTCTGCATGGAAAATAGATCTTAGGTTGAATTCCCAGTCTTGCCAAGCAAAAACCCCTTCTGTAAATCCTTTGGTGTGCTCTTTTATAAAAGAAGCTCTAAAAAAGCCTCCAGATACAGACCAAACTACATCTTTTCGCAAGAACCGATCAAAATCACTGAGTCCTTCATTGGTGTGTAAGAGGTTCCAAACTACCTTATCATCTCCAATCTTATTCTTGAATTGTCCCATAGGATAGACCACAAAATCAGCTTTGGGCTCTTTGTATATTTTAGCCAATCGACCACTCAAAGTTGTTGGGATCAATAGATCATCACTGTCCAAAAACATGATAAACTCTCCTGATGCTTTTTCTATACCGATATTTCGGCAAGTTGGAGCACCTTTGGGGCCTCTAGCTCTAATATGCAATTGAAACCGAGCATCTTTATCTACATAAGATTGAATGACCTGTGGAGTATCGTCAGTAGAACCATCATCAACCAAAATGCACTCCCAGTTGCTGTGCTCTTGGGCTAATATAGAATCTAGTGTGTCTGGGATAAGGTCAGCTCTGTTAAAGGCAGGAATAACGATGGTGACTAATTTGTGTTGTTGTTCATTCATCATTCTTCCATTATTGTGTAATATAATGATACAATCCTCTCCATTTCCTTTTTCCGATCTGTAAGGTTTATAGCATTTTTCTGTGCCTTAGATATCTTTTCTGTTAGTTGTTCAGAAGGTGTTGTTATAATGTTTTTAAGCATTTTCACCAAAGCACTCTCACTAATATCGGGCAATGCCCACACAAAATCATCTCCAAATAAGTCTTTATCATAATCATAATCTCCCACAATAACCGGCCTCAAGGCTAGCATGCCTTCTAGAGCTGATACTGGTGTACCATCAGTAGTAGGAATCATTACTACTACATCAGACTTGACATATTCTTGATGCATTCCTTCCGTTGACTGGCTAGGTAATAAAACCACATTTTTATCTATTCCAAGTTTTGCCACTTGGTCTTTTAGCTGCTTTCCATAGTCAGAATTAGGATGATTATTAATCATTCTTAATGTAGCATTCGGATAATCTTTTAAGAGCGTATTAAATGCGTTTAGTATTATATCCTGGTTGTAGAGTGGCTTCATTGTTCTAGGAGAAAAAACAACTAGATTCTCCTTATCCATTTTAGGTAGCGTTTCATGCATAAACTCATGGATTAGCACACCGCTTCTAATTAAATGTAAAGCCTCAGCTTTCACATTGGGAACCAATTCTTTGACTTTGTTTTGCTGCTTAATAGAAGTGGATGTAATTGCCTTTGCTTTTAGATAAGCCTTTCTATGCAATCTTAACATTAAGTAATTGCCTAACCATCCTTTAGAGAAAGAAAATTTCATGGCTAATCGCCTAGGCAACATCCTCAACATATCCGAACCTCTAGTGGTAATCATGCTAGGATAATCCAATGAATTAATCCACATAGGTAAATCTACTCCCCAAAGAAAATGCAGTACATCTACTTTATGTTTTTTTAAGATAGCTTCAAATTTTGCGGTAAGCTCTTTTCGTTTAGACAAACGAAAAACAGGGTATAGTCCAAAAAGTTTATATACAGTTACTTTATCAGATATATGTGAAGAATCATCGTCTGGAGTAAAAACAATAGCTTTTATATTAGGTAGAGAGGATATATAGTTAATCCATCTAATATTAGGTGCAGGATATATTGTTTCACCAAAAAAGGCGACTGTTATTTCTTTTCTCATTAAACATCAAATTTTTTTGACCATATAGACAAACACAATAAACTCCATATCTGATGGCGATAATCTCCTTTATCGCTTATATGATCTTGAAATATCTTCTGGATATAATCTCTATTCAAATTGTAGTTTTCTAGAAATGTTCTATCAAAAATACGCTCTTCCGTGAACTGCTTAAGCTCTTTCTTAAACCAAATATTGATCGGAATAGCAAATCCTCGTTTTTTCTTTGTAAAAATATCTGAATACATATATTTTTCGCCTAGCTTCTTAAGCAAGAATTTACTCTCTCCTCCCTGAAACTTTAGTTCCCTAGGAATTTTCATGGCAAACTCAATCAATGTCTTATCCAAAAATGGAGATCGTACTTCCAAGGAGTTTTTCATAGAAGCTCTATCTACTTTTACTAGATAGTCATTGAGCAAACGAGTTTTCAGGGATGCTAACATTACCTGATCTACTCGATTCGTATTTGCAAAAGGGGCTAACCTATCATTCAAATATTGTTTCACAAAATCAGCATTGCGTCCCAACTTACCAAGGTTATCAATAGGAAATAACATGTGTCTATTGATCAAATTCAAGCCACTACCAATCTCTTCATTGGTATACATACCATAGTTTCGGAATTTAGAAGAAAACCTAGACAACAACTTAGAAATAGGGACATATAATTTTCTCTTCCAAGCCTGATTGCCTGTTGCAAAATAATCAGCCCATTTATTTGCTTTGGTATAGTTATAATAACCTCCAAATCCTTCATCTCCTCCATCGCCAGAAAGCGCTACAGTTACATCATTTCGGATAGCTTTGCATACATAGTAGGTTGGAATCATGCTAGAGTCTGCAAAGGGTTCTCCATAGTAGTCTATTAAATCTGGTAATACATCCATCACATTAGGTTTAAGCCTAATTTCATGATGATTGGTGTTGTAACGATCAGCTATTAATTTAGCATCGTCCAATTCATTAAACTCTCCATAATCAAAACCGATGGTATAGGTACTCACCTGCTCTGAACTATTAGATGCCAACATAGCTACAACTAGTCCAGAGTCAACACCTCCGCTCAAAAAACATCCTAAGGGAACATCTGCCACTGTTCTTTTGAGTATAGCTTGGGTCAACAACTCTTCTGTTTGTTCCAAAGCCTCTTTTGTACCTCCTTTGAAAGCAGGTTGCTTAAAGTAGGAGTCAGCAATGGACCAATATTCCTTTTCTTGAATGGTTTGTTTCTCTAAATCTATAGTTAGATAATGAGCGGGTTCTACTTGTTGTACCCCTTTCCATATAGTATGCGGTTGTGGTACCGATATTTCTACAAAATAATAATCTAAAGCCTGCTGATTGACAGCTAACTCTGGTTTATATAGTCGATGAATAGCTCGTATATCTGAGCTAAATACAATCTCGCCTTTTTTACTTTTGTAATAGTACAATGGCTTTTTACCAAAATGATCTCTGATGAGGTAGGCCTTTTGATTTTTTTTATCATAAATGGCCATTGCAAACATGCCTTCTATCTTGGACAATAATTGATCTATCCCCCAATGTTCATACCCATACAACAGAACTTCACTGTCTGTTCCTGTCTTAAAAACATAGCCTGTTTGTTCTAATTCGGCACGAAGGGGTTTGAAATTATAGATTTCGCCATTGAACGAAAGAACAGTATGTTCGGTAAGCATAGGCTGTTTGCCTGCATCACTTAGGTCAATGATACTTAGCCTCCCATGAAACAAGAATTGATTTTCATTAGCCCAATAATCATTTGCATCGGGGCCTCGCTCCTTGAGACAATCCTGAAAGATTGTTAAAATCTTATTCTTCTCTGTCTGTTTTATATTAAATACACCTCCTATTCCACACATCCAAATTGATTTTTAACCTTTTCTTGCAATCCTTTCCATTTCGATTTAGCCTTACGTACTCGAAAGTATGTTAAGGTAAAACGACTATACCACTTATTCAGTATTTTGGAATAATTATTTTCGGCAATAAGATATTGGTAATATGCTATTTTATATTCAAATATGCTTCTATATTTAGTTGGAAATTCGTTTAGATACAACTCGTATAGCGCAATATAACTCCTGTAGGTTTCTGCAATTGCTTTGTTTCTATAAGCTGAAGTCACTCCTGCTCCATGCATTCTGTAGCTTGAACAAGTATCACTCATATAGTAACATTTCCCCTTATTAAGCAACCCATAAAGCAATACAAAATCACCACTTTTTATATGAGTTCCTCTTATTAGCTTGTGTTGATGATCTAATGTTCGTCTAAAAAAGTAAGAAGAAGTATGGAAAAGCGCAATATTGTTTAGCAGTACTTTTTCTGTAGGGATTTGATGAGACTCTAGAGCATCTTCCTCTAAACGTTTAGGTCTGTTAGAAAAATCGTCTATTCGCTTACCCTCTTTGTCTACAACATTAGAATTGTGTACACAAATAGTATACTTTGGATGAGATTCTAAAAAGTCAACCTGCTTTTGAAGTTTTAGAGGGTCTGTCCAATAATCATCGCCTTCACAGACAGCAATATATTTGCCTCTAGCTTGAGTTAGATTATATATAAAATTGAATCGCCCTGTTGGCACCCCATCTATAGAAATAACATTTTCTCGATGGTGCAAAAACAATCTTATCTTATCAGGGTATTTTTCTGCATATTCCATACAGATTTGGCGGGTACTATCAGGCGAATTATCTTCTCCTAACAGTATTTCAAAATCAAAATTGGTTTCTTGTGCCAATAAGCTATCTAAGCATTCTCGGATATACCTTTCTTGCTTATATGTCACTGTTACAATCGACACTAAAGGAGTTGGTGAAGAATTCAATTGATACTCCTCAACCTTCCTTTTTATTTCCAATGTATTGTCCTCCATCCTCTAATATAAAAATTCTTCTAGTCTTGTCCCCTTAAGATCAGCATTTATCTCTTGAGTTATATATTCTGGAAAAGCAGTTTTCCATTTATCACGTTTTGTATTTCCTTTATAAACAGAGTAATAATTATCATCCTTGCCTTTTTGAGATTTATCCAAAAAGTTCAAAGTCTGTTCGGTCATTGGAATTCCCATCTGAGTAAATAATGCTTTTACCCCTTCTACAGTATTTTCCAAAAACTTATCATAATGTATAATTGCTACTCTAGATGGATACTTTTCTTTAAGATCCAAATACAAATTGGCTACTTCTTTCCATTTATAATAACCAAAATAATCCTCGTTGCCGTTATTTTTACAGTTAGCAAACCTCCATTCTTTCATTAATTCAGAACCAGGAGGAAACTCCTTCTCGTTTCTAGACCAAGAGTATAATGTTGCGCTAGGATTTCTAATAATGCCTACAAAATTCAAATTTTCAGACTTCCGGAGCATTGGCTCTATAAAAGACTGAAATCTGTTTTCTTTGAAAGCTAAAATATTCTCATTTGATTTATCAAAATCTGGATAAACGCCTTTCTCTACTTTATCCTTTTGAGTAAGAAAGTCAGTATCTGCAGCAGCTAAGTCTACATAAAACTTCTGATACTCTTCTGCACTAGAATCCTCTGTAATAGTATCTCTAAATTCATAGGCAAATAGAGGCTGAAATCGGAACTTAACATTAGGACAGCTATTAAATATTTGGCCAATCCAACTTGTACCACTTCTTGCCACTCCTCCAATATATACTACTTTATCAATCATTATTATTTTTTATACAGGTAATCAAATCTAAAAGTAGAATAAATTAGTTTTTCATCCTGCTCAACCAACTGTCCTTCTTTAAACCCTAAATAAGCAGTTAGGTTATCGAACCAATCACTCTCAAACCAATTCCCAACAATAGCTTCTCCTTTTAATTGATTATCAAAAAACACCTTGTGTCTTTCTTCGTTATTAAAGAAATTCCAACGTTTCTTAACATCAGGAATATCGCCAATAAACAAACTACCTCCTGGTTTCAGCCAATTATATATCTTCTGTAATAAGACAATAGCCTCCTTATCGGTTAAATATTGAATTCCAGCATAAAAAAGTATATGGTCAAAAGTATGATTATCAAAATCAACTGCTCGTATATCTGAATGAATAGCGTCAATTCCTTCTATCCCCTCTAGATTAGTCAAAAGTTCTTTTGAAATATCTACAGCAGCTACGGAAGCACCTTTAGTCAAAAAATGCTTGGACAGCAAGCCATTCCCTGAGCATAGATCTAACACATGATCACCTTCTACAACATTGAAGACGCTATCAATTTCGTCCAAAGTAAACTGCCAAAGCTCCTCAGTAATTGGTTTTTTATTAAAGGTTCTAAGCACTTGAGATTGCTCATCCTTTTCTGTTATATCAGTGGTATAGTCTTGCCAGAAATTAACCCAATAATCATTCTTCATAAGATATAGTTTTCTACTTCTAGTTAACGTTTAGCTTTCTTTTTTATAAAATCACATACCCTTTTTAAATCATCTGTACTGTATCTATGATCTATTGGTAGTGGCAACAATTCTGTGCTTAGTTTACATTCCAGTTCATACGCTTCATGTCCTTCTCTACCTGTAGTATCCAACCACAAACTCGGTATAAATATTTGTTCTTTATAAAGTTCTTGTCTATTCAATGGCTCTTTCAACAACAATGGATAACAAAAGCAATCTTGCTCTTTAGCATCTATATTCAACTGATTAAGTTCTTTGAGTTCTTTAGCATAGAAATTATAATTTTCATTTCTAGTCTGGCGAACTTCCTTATAGTCAACCATAGATAATAACCGTTCAGATACTACAGAAATTTGTTCTATAGCAGAACCTAAAGTTTTCTCATAGGCAACATACTCTCCATAGGCTTTTTGCTGTTCACCTAACAAACTATGCATATTATGCTCTATCGAAACATTCAAATTTCTGTTGATCTCAACATCAATCTTTTCTTCATCTGAGATATAAAGAAAAGCCCCATCTGGAACACCAAAATATTTTCGTGCAGAGGTAAATGAAGCATTCGTAGTTTCATAACCCTTAGAGAAAAAGGAATGCGTATTATCTACTATTAGCTGATTCTTATAATGCTTGATTAAGTTGTTAGTATACTCTGTTTTTATTCCAAAAAAATCACAATATATAATAGCTTCACTAGGCTTTAACTCAGGAAGATCTTTTATTTCTAAGTGCTCATCTATAGTGTAAAATGCATACTCTATAGAGTTCAATACCATTGGATCAATCAATGCATTACAACAGTAAAATGGTATATAAACCTTGGTTGGTTGCTTTGACTGTAGTATATAATTCAAGCAAGCTCTGCCTGTAGTCAATAGGATTGCATCATCATGATATATAGACTTTCCTTTTGCTAATTCTAATTCAAAAAAACCACCTATTTTTTTCATTTTTTCAATGCTATTAAGCCCTCTTTTAATAAATCAACTATAAACTGAATATCCTTTTTAGTAATATCTTGATGAATTGGCAAATTCAGAATAGATGAAGATAAAAACTGCATTGATTTATATTCTTCCGTTTGCAAAGGATTTATCAATCGGTAATACAATGCGATGAGTGTAAGGTCCTTTTCTATTAACCAAAAATATAACTTCTCTCTCAAGCCATTCTCTACCACAATTGGATAGTTATGAGGAATATCTCCTTCTCCCATCTTTTTCAATGGCCTTACTCCTACTATCCCTTGCATCATTTTATCTAAGGTCTCAAAATTTGTTCTACGCTTATTAGCAATAGCTGCTATATCGTATTTCATTAGTTCTGAAGACAGCTCACTAGAGAGTTTTATGGTAGAACTATCTGGAGCTTGAACAGCTGAATTATTCTGAACATACATTCCTCCATTCTCAAAAGGAAAATACTTGTGTAGCGAATAAAAAGTAAAGTCTCCATGTGTTCCAGCATCTGAATAATTGTACAAATTATAATTATACAAATGTGCACAGTCTTCTACAGTTATCACATTATACTTCTTACAAAGCTTTGTTATCTTGTCAATATTCTGAATTCTAAATCCAAAATAATGGACTAAAAGAATCAATTTATAATCACCTGTTTTTAAGGTTTGCTCCAACAACTCTATTGATATGCTCAAATCTTCATTGAGCAAATAGAAATCGTGCTCCAAACCAACTGTTGTCACAGGGTCATATATTCCTGATCCTTCTCGGTCGGTAACCCCAATGTAAGAAGGCAACAAAACTTTAGCCTTAGAATCTAAAGTTCTTAATATCAACTCCCATCCTTCTCTAGCAGAGTTGGTCAGCTGTATCTTTTTAAGAAAAGAGGTCTTATCTACTGCTGTTTTAGCTATCATTGGTTTAGTGCAATTTAAAATTATCCATCATTTCATTAATCGACTCTACATTACAAAACATCATCAAATCTATTATGGATAGAAATGGAGCAAACTCATTGGGAAACTGTTTGTACTCTACTGCTTGAGATTCCATAAATTTTAGATCAATTCCTGCTTTTTCGTACTTAGAACGATCAAAAAAAGAAGTCCCTCCCATAGGATTATAATAAGTATTGGCTCCCAAAGCCTTACAAATATTAAGTGCCCATTCGTCTGGAGCTGTTGCATCTTCTATAGACACCCCCATTTCAGACCATATCTTAATAGGTGTCGTGACATTCAAATAATCACAGACCTTCCTTAAAGAATGAAGGTTAAACTCAACAATAGAAGTCGTTTCGTATTCAAAGATTTCTTTTAACAACTTTATTACCTTCCAATAATTGGGAGCAACCTTTTTGTATGGAACTAACTGAGCTAAAATTTTAGATCTCCAATTTTGAGTATCATTTATAACTAGCTCTTTAATCTTAGTATCTCTATGGTGTTTTTTCAAAGGAGCTTTGATATATAGGCGCTCCCCATTAGGTTTTAAGATTTGATTTCGTTCTATCCAACCATGTCGAATAAATTGTGGTGTATCAAATAGAATAAACTCATCAGTCTGCTTAATTAAAGCAAAATACCCTATATATGGGAAAAAATAAGGTTGCATTATTCCCAGTTTCATGGTCTATTAGTTTAGGGTTTTCAAAATAACTGTACAAATTTTTTCTATATCATCCTCTGTAAGCTGTTCGTACAACGGTAAGCACAATACACGCTGTGCAATATCTTCGGCCACAGGCATTGTCTGAGGGTCTACATAATCCAAACTAGAAAGTACAGGATAAAAATAGCGTCTTGCACCAATCTCATTATCAGCCAAAGCCTTAAAAACTTTTATGCACTCTTCTGTTGTGCGGAAAACCACAGCATAATATGCATAATTGAAGGTTGCTTTATCGTCTATTTTAGGTTTCTGCAATTGGAGTGCCTCCAACCTTTGGTCATAGAGTTTATGATCTAATTCTCTTTTAGCTAAAATATGATCTACATATTTCATATTAGCCAAGCCCATAGCAGCATGCATTTCTGAATTTTTGCCATTAATTCCTATTCCTTTGAATTTATCTGGCCCTGCATGTCCAAAATTTCGCATCCGTTCCATACAAGTTAAGATAGCTGAGTCTTTTGCAACAACTGCTCCTCCTTCTGTAGTATGAAATAGTTTGGTAGCATGAAAACTAGTTGTACTTACATCTCCATATTCAAATACTGACTTTCCCTTGTACAAGGTTCCAAAACAATGTGCAGCATCATAAATAACTTTCAAATTATGTTTTTCTGCAATAGTTGCTATCGCATCTATATCACAAGGATTGCCATATACATGAGTCGCCAATATTGCAGAAGTTTTATCAGTAATTGATGCTTCTATTAACTTAGGATCTATATTAAAACTTTCTTTGTCTATATCTACAAAAACAGGTGTACAGTTTTCCCAAACAATACTTGAAGTAGTTGCTACATAAGAGAATGGTGTTGTAATAATTTCACCCTGTAGATCTAATGCTTTGATAGCTATTTGTAAGGCAATAGTTCCATTAGATAAAAAAAGTAGCTTCTCTGTATTTAGATAAGCTCTAAGCTGAGCTTCTAATTCCTTAACTAGAGGTCCATTGTTAGTTAACCAATTTCGATCCCAGATATCAGCAATGTATTGCTGATACTCAGCTAATGGTGGTAAAAAAGGTCGAGTTACATTAATCATTATAATTGCTTATAGACTTAAATTCCCAATCAAGTTTAGGGTATACTACACCTAATTTTTGGCCTTGCCATCCTAAACCCATATTTCTGCGCACAACATCAAAAGAAAGAACATCCTTATACTCATATAGAACTGTCCCTCTATTTTGTACTAACAACAACCTCCCTATTCTATAGTTACCTTCATTCAGTAGGTTTTTAGGGATCTTACAAACTGCCTCTAAAACACCTTTCCCCAAGACTCCTCCATCGCCTGTTTTCCCAGTAGATCCTACAAAAACTAAGGTATTCATCTCATCAAACAAGTGGAAAGTTACGTCTAACTGAACCTCTCTAGATTCTTTGTAATCAAATACAAAATTGAATACAACACCATCACCAGTTTCTATGATAGCATTAGGTGCAGGATCGCCGTCTTTCTGAAGGTTAGCACTCAACAAGGCAGCAGAGTGATTTCCTGGAGCCTCTTTTCTTGGCCATTTTCTACTTCTATTCTCCTCTACATAATGTTCTATATAGTTCTGAACAGATTCTTCCACTCCTCCTAAGAACTGAACCATTCCATTTTTTAGCACCATTCCTCTATTGCATAGACTCTTCACACTCTCCATATTGTGACTCACAAATAATACGGTTCTACCACCATCATTTGTTACATCCTTCATTTTCCCAATCGCCTTCTTCTGAAACTCTGCATCTCCTACAGCCAACACCTCATCTACAATCAAAATTTCTGGTTCCAAAAAGGCCGCCACTGCAAACCCTAATCGAACACGCATACCTGAAGAAAAACGCTTAACAGGAGTATCTACATACATATCACAACCTGCAAAGGAAATGATTTCATCAAACTTTCGGGTAATCTCCTTCTTTGTCATTCCCATAATAGCTCCATTGAGATAAACATTCTCCCGAGCTGTCATTTCTGGGTGCATTCCTGTGCCTACTTCTAGCAGAGAGGCTGTTCTACCTTTCGCTTTTATAGAACCTGTAGTAGGTGCTGTAATCCTAGAAATCAACTTCAATAAGGTAGATTTTCCTGCACCATTTTTTCCTATGATGCCTAGAATTTCTCCACGCTTCACCTCAAAATTAATATCCTTCAATGCCCATACAAAATCAGACTCTGCTTTTTTTGTACGATCATTTACTTGACCAATTATACTATAAGGATCTTCCTTGCCTCTTATTTTGGCAAACCATCTATTCAGATCATGGGAAATGGTACCTGTACCTATCTCTCCTAATCGATACTGCTTAGATAAATTATCTACTTTTAATACTATATCTGACATATCTTTTTATCTAAAATCGATTAAATGGTATCTACAAAGTTACGCTCTGTTTTATTGAAGATTAACATCCCCATAAAAACAATAACAGCAGTGAATATAGAGGCATACAGTAGTCCATAAAAGCTTAAGTCCCCTTGCCCCAAAAACACATACTTAAAAGACTCTACTACATGAGCTAGTGGATTTAAGTAAATCACGTCTTTTAAGCGTCCTTCCAACATACTCATAGGATAAATAATTGGTGTAGCATACATCAGAAGCTGTACTCCAAATTGCACCAAAAACTTCAAATCTCGATATTTGGTTGTCATTGACGTAAAAATCAAACCAAACCCTAGTCCTAAACCTGCCATTAACATTATTAAATAAGGTATTAATAGCAAACTCAAAGAGAAAGAAAAACAAACTCCTTGAGTCATATAATAGATAAACACGCCTAGAAAAAGGAAGAATTGTATGAAAAACTTAATCAATCCTGATGCTACTTTAGACATAGGCATTATTAACCTAGGGAAATAGACTTTCCCAAAGATATTTTGGTTTTGAGCAAAGGTATCTGAAGTTTGTATAAAACACTCTGAGAAGTAGTTCCAAATGATAATACCTGACAAGTAAAATAGCGGTTGAGGTATACCATCTGTAGGTATCTCAGCTATATTACCAAAAACTACTACATAAACAACCATTGTCATGATAGGTTGTATAAAAAACCAAATTGGTCCTAGTACTGTTTGCTTGTATAATGTAACCACATCGCGCTTAACAAACATTGTTAGCAAGTCACGATATCGCCAAAGTTCTTTAAAATTAAAATTCAATAAACCCTTACTAGGTTTAATGACTAAATCCCACTTTTCTTTCATATATTAATCATCTATTTTTCATCGCAAATATAGCCAATAAATCTGATAAAACGAATATTTGCACAACAACAACAAGCCCCCTATTTGCTTAGAATAGAATAGTCTAATAGACTTTTTTTTTTGCAAAAACAATTATTTATTACTAACTTTATTAAGTTATACATACTCAACACCTATCCATTTAATTTTATTATTCAAGCCCCCTACAAATAAATATTGAACATGCTAAAAAAATCAATTGCACCAATCCTTTTAATAGCCTTTGGCTTTAATATGGCTTGGAGTCAAACGCCTACTTATGCAGATAGTATCGCTCATATTATCTATGATAATTGTTCCCAATGTCACCATGCAGGAAGCATTGCTCCCTTTTCGCTGATGAGCTATACAGACACCTATAATTACAGAAATTTGATAGCCTCTAAAACAGCCGCTAGAGAAATGCCCCCTTGGTCACCTAACCCTAACTATAAACAATATGTACATGAACGCCTACTTACTCAAAACGAAATAGATGGTATTGCCGCATGGGTAGCAGGTGGTGCACCTCAAGGGAATGTAGCCAACGAGCCAGCGCCTCCTGTATTCAATTCTACTGCAATATTAGGCCATGGAGATCTCAAAGTAACAATGCCTGCCTATGCGAGCAAAGCTACAGCAGGAAACGATGACTATGTTTGCTTCTCTGTTCCTACAGGTCTTGCTCAAGGAAGAACCCTAAAAGCCATAGAAGTAGTCCCAGGTAATTCTCAAATCGTACACCATGTACTAGTTTATACCGATCCTAGCGGATCTTACCCAACAGATACAGTAGGTGGTGATTGTGCCGGGCCTGGTGGTTTTGGTACCGAAAAACTATTAGCTGGATTTGCTCCAGGAGGCTCTCCTATTGTTTTTCCTGATGATGGTAATAATATAAAAATGGGGGTATCTATAGCTGCTGGTTCTAATATTATATTAGCAATGCATTACCCAGAAGGGAGCGCTGGCACTATTGATAGTACATCAGTACATCTACACTTTTATCCTCCAGGTACTACAGGAGTTCGAGAAGTGTCTTCCAATCCAATTTTAGCAAAACAAGGTTTCTGTATCAGTCCTAATACTGTTCAGACTCTAGAAGAATGGTTTCCGTCTCAAACCCAAGCCTTGCCAGTCAACTTTTCTCTACTGAGTATATTTCCACATGCACACCTGTTGGGCAAGGAGTTTTTAGTTTATGGAATCCAAAACACTACCCTTCCATATGATACTATTCCTTTGATCCATATTCCAGAATGGGATTTTGAATGGCAAGATTTCTATTTCTTTAAGAAGGTGCTAAAAATGCCTGCTGGATACAAACTCTATGCAAAAGTTACATATGATAATACAACCAACAACCCTTATAATCCAAACAATCCTCCACTAACCGTATGTGAAGGATTAAACACCTCTGACGAAATGTTTCTAATTTATTTCCAGTATTTGAATTATCAAACAGGAGATGAGAACATAGATCTAGATAGCCTACTCAATCTCAATTTAGGAGGCACACCTACAGGAGTTCGGCCAGTAAGCATGATAGATAATGGGCTATTTTTGACAGCCTACCCTAATCCAACTAGTGGCTCTACTACATTTGAATATTACACAGACAAACCAACTGATGTTAGCTTAAACATCTATGATGTTCGAGGGAGCTTAGTCAAACAGTTAGTGAGCAACAAACAGGCGAAAGGACGCTATAAGCTCCAATGGGATGGTACATCTAGTAGTAATGAAGAGTTAGCTAATGGCGTTTATATTACAAAACTAAAAGTAGGTAATCGTATCACCAATAAAAAAATAGTATTATCTAGATAGTCTATTTCTTCCATAAGAATTATAATTTAGTAGTGAGATCATTCAAGTAGTGATCTCACTTTTTATTTGTCCAAACAGAATTTGAATATATGCAGCAACCAAAGATAGTAGATCTCCCACCCCGCAAACTGATGGGAATGCAAGAGCAAATGTCCTTTAGTGATGATAAAACTTTCATGCTTTGGAAGCAATTTAGAACAACATTGCGCACAACAACTCCCAACAACTATACAGAGTTCTATTCTCTACAACAATACCCCAAAGACTTTGATTTCACCCCAAACACCTATTTCAGGAAATGGGCTGCGGTGAAAGTAGATGATAGTATTCCAGTTCCTCTAGAGATAGAAATATTCCCACTAAAAGGAGGACTTTATGCTATTTTTATACATAAAGGTCCTGCAAATACATTTTTTAAGACCTCCAATTATATATTTGCAGAGTGGTTACCTAATTCTGAGTATGAGTTAGACCATAGAGCACATTTTGAAATATTAACACCAGACTATAAACCCAATGATCCAAATGCCCAAGAAGAGGTTTGGATTCCAATTAAAATTAAAAAATAAATATAGATAGAACTATGGAAATCAAAGGCCAGATTGTAGATATACCTAATCGTAAAATATATGCAGGTATTGTAACTATAGAAGATGGGAAAATTCAAAAGGTTCATCCTACTGAGGAGAATGTTCCAGACCAATATATTTTGCCTGGTTTTGTAGATGCACACATACACATAGAAAGCTCTATGTTAGTGCCCTCAGAATTTGCTAAATTAGCAGTAATACATGGTAGTGTAGCCACTGTTTCTGACCCTCATGAGATTGCAAATGTATTGGGTGTAGAAGGAGTAGAATATATGCTAGACAATGCCCGTCAGGTTCCCTTCAAATTCAATTTTGGAGCGCCTTCTTGTGTCCCTGCTACTAGTTTTGAGACAGCTGGTGCTAATATTGACAGCAAAGCGGTGGATAAGCTCCTTCAAAACCCAGAAATCAAGTACTTGACAGAGATGATGAACTATCCAGGTGTGTTATTCAACGATCCTGAGGTTATGGCAAAAATCGCTTCTGCAAAAAAATATAATAAACCTGTAGATGGCCATGCACCAGGTTTGAGAGGTGAGGATGCTAAAAAATATGCAGCAGCAGGTATTACAACCGACCATGAATGTTTCCATATAGATGAAGCTAGAGAAAAAGCAGAATTGGGTATGCATATCTTGATACGTGAAGGAAGTGCAGCCAAAAATTTTGATACCTTAATTGACCTTTTTCCTAAGTATGCCAAACAACTCATGTTTTGCTCTGACGACAAACACCCTGATGATCTAATTTTAGGTCATTTAGATCAGTTAGTTGTTCGTGCATTGGCAAAAGGCAAAGACCTATTTGAAGTATTGCAAGCAGCTTGTATCAATCCTGTCAAACACTATAACTTAGATGTGGGTTTACTTCAAGAAGGAGATCCTGCTGATTTTATAGTTGTCAAAAACCTAAGTCAGTTCAATGTACTCAAAACCTATATAGACGGGAAATTAGTGGCTAAAAATGGTGAATCATTTGTGGAAACAACCCAAGCTCCTATTCTCAATAATTTTGATACGAATCCTAAAACGCTAGAGCAATTTGCAGTCAAAGTAGATAGCGATCAGATTCGAGTAATCAAAGCAATCAATAGAGAGCTGATTACCGAAAGTTTTGAAGCAGCAACTACCTCTAAAGACGGGAATGCTATAAGTAATACAGACACTGATATTCTAAAATTCACGGTAGTTAATCGTTATCAAAATACAGAACCTGCAATAGCTTTCATACAAGGTTTTGGACTAACGGAAGGTGCTATAGCATCGTCGGTAGGACACGATTCTCACAATATTCTAGCTGTAGGGGTAAGTGATGAAGCTATTTGCAAAGCAGTTAACTTAGTGATAGCAAATAAAGGTGGTATAGCTGTAGTCACTAACGACTCCGAAGCCTCCTTGGCACTACCAGTCGCTGGTATTATGACCAATGTAGATGGTCATACTGTAGGACATCAATATGCCAAGCTTGACAAGATGGCTAAAGAAACTTTAGGCAGTCAGCTAACAGCTCCATTCATGACCTTATCTTTTATGGCCTTATTAGTTATTCCATCACTCAAGCTTAGTGATAAAGGTCTTTTCGATGGAAATCGTTTTGAATTTACGCCATTGTTTATATAAAAATGCAAACCCACCAACACACATATAAATACCCTGCCTTATTGACTCTAATATGGCTAGTAGGAATATTCTTAGTAGGTGTTGGTGGGGATTTTCCTCTTAACGATGACTGGGCTTATGCCCACAATGTTTACCACCTTTCAGAGCATAATACGCTTAAATTTAGTGATTGGCCTGCCATGACCTTGTTGGCTCAAATGTATTGGGGTGCACTATTTTGTAAGATCTTTGGATTTTCGTTTGTGGTACTGCGTATTTCTACACTTATCTTAGGTTGGATAGGACTTTTGACGTTTTACCAACTACTTTGGGAACAGAGCAAACATGCTCACTTTGCCTTTTTGGGTAGCTTATTATTACTGTTTAATCCCCTCTTCTTTTCGCTCTCTTATACTTTCATGACTGATGTTCCCTTTCTGTCAGTCACTATTTTAAGCCTATTGTATTATAATCGTTCGTTGGGAACGGAGCATTGGAAAAGTATTGCAGCAGGTACTTTATTTGCCATCATTGCTATACTTATTCGGCAATTAGGAGCAGTAATCCCACTCTTTTTTATGGCTGCCTACATTCACAAAAAAGGAATTAATGTTCGGTCTATCTCTGTTGCCCTAACTCCTCTAATTCTAATAATAGTACTTCAACAACTCATCACTTGGTGGCGAGTTACTTACTTTGGAGTTCCTACACATTTTGGCAAATTAGAACAGCTTTTAGGAGGTATTTGGAATGGATATTTCTTTCGCAATTTAACTTGGCGACCAGGCACCCTACTATTTTACTGTGGCTATTTTCTATTGCCTATTAGTTTACTTTTAGCTCCTTACTTATGGAAGGCTTCTAAAACATTGCATAAAGGGATTGCATTAATTACTATAGTACTTTTTTTACTATGCTATTTCCCTGTTTGGAATATGCTACCGAATGGCAATATCTTCTATGACTTTGGTTTAGGCCCCAAAGTACTAAAAGATGCTTTTGTAGGAGAAAACATAAGGCCTCAACTCCCTAATATAGGTTGGATAATAGTTAAAGTAATTGGATTTTTTGCAGCCTGCTTATTCTTACTAACAGTAGTGCTAAACCACTTTCAAGGTCGTGCAACTAAAGCTTATCTAGGCAACTGGACTACTATATTAGGTTATGCAGTATTCTTAATGATTACACCATTCTTTTTTGACCGATATTATCTATTCTTATACCCTTTTTTAGTGAGTTTAGTTATCCCTAAAAAGCTGGAAGTCATATCTCCTATTTGGTGGAGGATTAGCGCAAGTTCTATTCTTATTTATGCCCTATTTTCAATAGGCCTAACACATGATTATATGAGTTGGAATACTGTACGTTGGCAGGCATTAGAAGAATTGATGGAAAAGGATAAAATTTCGCCTAATCGTATAGATGGAGGATTTGAATTTAATGGTTGGTATCAAACTAGTGATGAACGTGGCGAGACTAAAAGAGATGCTCCAAGTTGGTGGTTTGTAGATCAAGATGATTATGTAGTCAGTTTTGGTCCTACATTGGGTTTTCTTACTTACAAAACATATCCATATCAAAACTGGTTACCTTATCGTACAGATAGTATCTATATCCTACAAAAACCGATATTGACTACTACTGACACTATTTTTTGTAATACTGAACACCGAACTGGAGACTCTACTTTAACAGCAACTAGTCTAAATGGACCCCTGGAAATGGAAAAAGGCTTTTTGAGAGACTCTTCTAAGGCTTTTTCTCATAAATTTAGCCTACAACTCACTCCTCAAGATGCCTTTGGTTATACTAGTTCTATTCCAAATATGAAAGCAAGTGAACGCCTTTTAGTCAGTATTTGGAGACATCAAGATGGCCCTAAGGGCTACCTAGTTGCTGCAGCTGAAGACTATTATGAGACAGGAGCTACTGTTGTTAGAGACAGTGGTGAATGGCAGCTAATAGAACATGAATTTATTATCCCTCCTCATTTTAAGCGAGGGTCTGTTCCTATTTACTATTGGAATGATAGCCAAGATAGTGTTTGGGTCGATGATTTGAAGATCATATTAAAACAATATTAAACCTGCCTTTTATGACTGCTGAAGAATACATAGTACAATACAAAATGAATCCTTCTATTATAGAGACTGAAGAATTTATCCAACAAATTCTATTCAAACATAATGGCAAAACAGGATGGGGAGAACGCTATGATCTAAATGAGGATTTCAGGGAAGAGGTTATTGAGGAATTGTATAAAGATTATACCAATATAGATAAACCTTTTGTGCTCAAACTTTGGGCAGCAGAACAAGAACATTGCAGCGATTTGACCACTCTCACAGATTGCTTTCGACTAATTACATTCATGCTGTACACCTTAGCAACTGTAGAAGATATACCCCATTTAATTGATGCTAAATTGCATACTAGTTTTGATGCCAGTTGTGGTTTAGATATCAATCTTATGTTTCCTGTCGATTACAAAACTGCTAAGGAATATTACATACAAAACCCTTATTCTGGATATGACATTATAGCTATTCTAGATGAATATAATGAATACGAATTAACGCATAAAGCAGATTATACTAAATCTTGGAAGGAGTATTTTGATGAGTAGTCTCTATTGTTTTTTTAGTTCCTATTTTGAATATAAATAGAGCTCCTACTACTGCTGGCAAAGCAACATTAATCAACCAAAGACTAAATGTAGAAGCCAAAATAGCGGTGTCTATCAATAAAGAAGAACTGATAAACAAACCAAAGATAAATAAAGCCACATTACCTCTAGCCAATAAGCCAGTAGAAGGCGGTAAAGGAATACCTGTTTGGATTAGGAAAATAATAGAAATTGCCATTAGCCCTTCAGGAATGGTCAAACCTAGTCCAAAAAACTGTAGCAATAACAAATACTGGAAAGTATAAGTAAGGTAGCGTAAAAACGCATAACCCAAAGCCATCAATAATTCATGGCGAGTATAATATCTAAATACATTTTCGTGTACCTTCAATGCCCATTTTTTAGTCCATTTCCACTGTGTAGCTCGCTCTACCAATCGTTGAATTCTGAAATAAGCAATGAATAAGCCTATAGAAAAGGCTGTACTTCCTACAGCAATAGACCAAAACACAAAATTGCTCACAATGTCTTGATATAGCAAGAAGCTAAGAAGCCCTACAAATCCACTAACAACCAACACAATCCACTGGCTGAAACTGCCTACTAAAGTTGCTAATACAGCATTAAGGCGATTATCCTTAGATACCAATAATACACGACCTCCATATTCCCCTATCCGATTGGGTGTAAATAGAGAAAATGTCACTCCTGCAAAAATAGCCTTAAGCCCTTTCAGAAAGCCTACTCGCTCTACAGGCTGCATTAGTTTTAGCCATTTTAAGTTTTCTATAGCCCAGTTGAGGGGCATCAAGAGAAGAACCAATACAACTAAATATAAGTTAGAGAAAGTTAATTGCTCCAAAAATTGAGCAGTCAAGACTTGCAAATTGATTTCTTTAGCTCCAAACATCTGTAGACACAAGACAACTATCAACGCCACTGCTACACCAACTTTTAGGATTTCCCCAAAAGACTGATGTTCAGTGATCTTTTTGATCGCTGTTCCAAGTCCTGCAATTTGTTTAGATTTTACACGCATAGGGCAAAAGTACAATAATCTATTATAATCTCTATAAATAATACTATGAACTTACAACAAGAACGTCACTAGTTCGTAAAAGATTGCCATAAGTGTACTTGATTGTGTAAATTACTGCTCTACAAAAAGAATCTATTCATAGCCATTCAAATTAGTATAAAGACTTTATGTCCAAACCAAAAATTATATTAGGAATCGATCCAGGTAGTAATATTTTAGGATACGCATTTTTGCAGGTACCTAAAAAGGGAAAACCACGTGCTATAACAATGGGTGTATTGGATATGCAAAAAATGAAGTCTCAAGCAAGAAAGCTACAATTCATTTTTGAAGAGTTGCAGAAGCTGATCAATATCTATGAGCCTACAGATGCAGGAATAGAAGCACCTTTCTATGGTAAAAACGTACAGGCTATGCTCAAGTTGGGGCGTGCTCAAGGTGTAGCAATGGTTGCTGTAGCTTGTAGTGGTATAGATATAGAGGAATACAGCCCTAGAAGTATAAAAAAAGCAGTAACGGGCAATGGAAATGCCTCTAAAGAGCAGGTTGCTCGAATGCTGCCACATATTATAGATGGAGAGATTAATCCTAAATATTTAGATTCGACAGATGCTTTAGGTGTTGCTTTTTGCCATTACCTCCAAACTCAAAGCACAGGCATTGGTCAGAAAAAACATAAGGATTGGGGTAGTTTCTTGAAAGATAACCCAAATCGAAAATTTAAGTAACTGGACAACAATAAGTACTTCTGTTGCCCAGTTACCTATACTTATTTATTTCTTAATAAACTTGCTATTTGTAATTCCGTTTTGGGATTGTATTTGTAAAAAATAAATACCTTCCACTAAATCCGCCACACTAATTGTTTTAGTGTTTTGTGTAATTGTTTGAACTGTTTTGCCTGTAACATCTAAAATGCTGATATTCTTAATTCCCAGCGCTGGACTTTCAATTGTTAATTGAGTTGTGGCTGGATTAGGATAAATACGAATCATCTGCGTTCTCACTTCCTCTACACCAACAAATACAGAACAATCAGTACTAAAGCTTGCTGTTGCATCAATATATGTCCAATTAGCTGCACTATAAACATCATCATCTACTTCTATACAACTTAAGTTTTGATTGACAAGTGCATTGAAAAAAGTAATATTTGTATTATTCCCATTAGCTACATTAAGACTGGTTAATTGATTATTGTTACAAGCCAAATAGGTTAAAGCTGTATTTGTAGATACATCTAAACTTGCTATTTGATTAAAACTACAATTAAAGGTGGCTAAAGCAGTATTAGTAGATACATCCAAACCTGTCAATTGATTACTAGAGCAATTCAAAGATGTTAGAGCCGCATTAGGAACAATTAAACTTGTTAATTGACCATTAGAGCAATTCAATTCAGATAAAAGGGTATTGGTAGTAAGATCTAAACTTGTGAAAGAGTTCGTATGACAAATTAATTTTGTCAAAGAAGTATTGGCAGAAACATCTAAAGTTGTTAATTGATTATTATGACAATACAAATGTATTAAAGCAGTATTGGCAGAAACATCTAAAGTTGTTAATGGGTTAAGATAACAATGTAATTGTGTTAAAGCAACAAAATCTTCAATTCCTGTTAGGTCAGATATGTTTTCATTTGATACATCTAACAAACCTGCAACGGTGCTAATATTAGCAGTTGTAACATAATTATCATTAGCAATACCATTTCCCATACTTGTTGGGTCTCCTACTGGTACAGTTACGCCACCTGCATTGTGCGTTTCTAAAAAGTTTTCAAAATTATCATCTGGTACATAGGTCTGACCATAAGCACAATTGGTACTAAAACTTGCTACATCAACATTTGTCCAATTAGTTGTGCTGTAAGTTGCATCGTCTACCTCTATACAAAGTAAATTTGGATTGTTATATGCGTTAAACAAAGTAACATTTGTATTATTCCCGTTAGCTACATTTAAACTAGTTAAAGAGTTGAACATACATTTTAACCCAATTAAGGCTGAGTTATTAGATAAGTCTAATGTTGTTAATGAATTATTTTCACAATACAGTATTGTTAAAGCTGTATTCTGTGAAACATCGATACTAGTTAATTGATTTGAAAAACAATATAAAATATTTAATAATGTGTTTGAAGATAAATCTAATGTTGTTAATGAATTTGAATTACAATATAGATTAGATATTGATGTAAATGCTTCTATCCCTGTTAAGTCTGATATGCTTAGTCCTGAGCAGATAATAGAGCCTGTAAAAGCACTAGCCTCATTACATTGTATTTCTGAATCCCCATTCAGGTTTATTGCTGTATTGCCAACTAAATATGCTTTAAAGTTAGCATCTGGGATGTTTACTAAACATGCAGAACAACTTGTATTAAAACTTGCCCCTGAGTCAAATTGAAAAAAGCCTCCTACCCAATTTGTGGTGCTGTATGCAACATCATCAACCTTAATACATGTCAAGCTAGGGTTGTTTCCAACTAAGACTTCTACTACATTTGTATTGTTTCCATTAGCTAAGTTCAATGCTGTAAGTGTATTACTGTAAGCATAAAGTCTTATTAATGACGTATTCAATGATAAATCTAAGGTTGTTAGTGAATTCAAATGGCATCCTAGACTGACCAAAGATGTATTGCTCGACAAATCTAATATTGCAAGTGAGTTTTGATGACAATATAAAACGGAAAGTGATGTAAAGGCTTCGATTCCAGTTAGATCAGTTATAGACAATCCATTACAAGATATAGTACCCGTAAAAGCACTAGCTTCATTACATTGAATTTCAGAATCTCCATTTAGGTTTATTGCTGTGTTACCAACTAAATATGCTTTAAAGTTAGCATCTGGGATAGTTACAGTACATGTAGCATTTGCATTTAGATAAACCCTAACATGCCCTGCATCTGTTCCATTTCCATCATTATTTTGTGCACCAATTGCAATTGTAGACCCAGCACTATCTAAAGCTACAGAGTATCCAGATCCATCAGCCACTGCTTCTCCATCAATATCAGCTTCAACTTGAGTCCATGTTCCACTTATGTTTTCATATACTCGCACATGCCCATAGTTTGCACCAGCTCCACCTATACCATCATTTCCTGCGGCACCGATAGCTACAACAGTACCATTAGCATTCATACTTAAAGAATATCCTGAATAATCAGCAATCGCTTCTCCATCAATGTCGGCACCTACTTGAGTCCATGTTCCACTTATATTTTCAAATACTCGTACATGCCCCCCATTCTGATGCACTCCATCATTCTCTCTTGCTGCTATAGCTACTATAGTACCATCAGCACTTAAACAAACTGCACTACCAGATTTATCACCAGCTACCTCCCCATCAATATCAGCACCTACTTGAGTCCATGTGCCACTTATATTTTCATATACTCGTACATGCCCTGAATTAGTTCCATTACCATTATTCTCTGTTGCACCAATAGCCACAATGGTACCATTTGCACTAAGACTTACAGAACTAGCAGATTTATCACCTCCAAATTCTCCATCAATATCAGTACCTATTTGTGTCCATGTGCCACTTATATTTTCATATACTCGTACATGCCCTGAGGCTACTCCATTTCCATCATTATCTATAGAACCAATAGCAACAGTAGTCCCACTATTATCTAAACTCACAGAGTATCCTGAACCATCACCAATTGCTTCCCCATCAATATCAGTACCTATTTGTGTCCATGTGCCACTTATATTTTCATACACTCGTACATGCCCATAATTTGATCCACTCCCTCCAAGTCCATCATTTCCTGCCGCACCAATAGCCACAATAGTACCAGCAGAATTCATACTTAAAGAGTATCCTGAATAATCGGCTGCAGCTTCACCATTAATATCAACGCCTACTTGAGTCCATGCACCACCCGCATTTTTAAATACCCGTACATGCCCTCCATTCTGAGGTCCTCCATCATTTTCTCTTGCTGCTATAGCTACTATAGTACCATCAGCACTTAAACAAACTGCGCTGCCAGATTTATCACCAGCTACTTCTCCATCAATATCAGCGTTTAGTTGTCCCCATTGTGCATTGACACTAAAGCTTAATGCCATAAGCATTAAAATATTTAGCAATACTCTTTTCATTGTTTTTTTATTTTAATAACATGCTCCAATATCATTTTGAATGATACCTAAAAGATTTTTATTCACTATAATGGTAATCTTTTTTATGGATTAAGTTAGATCTAATTGAGGAATGGGCAGGTTTAGTTGAGCAATGGACATTTATAAAAAAATCAAAGCCTATATGTAGAATATATCGTGTATTTCTAGGTTTATCATTAAATAATTTAAATGGGCATTTTGCAAAAAACACATTACATTTTGCAGACAACTCACCTGTTAAATTCAACATTCCTCAAAAAAAATGTCCCCACCTTTATACTAAATTTTTAAAAGACTCCGTTTTAGAAAGCAAAACACAATCTGTAGAACATGTTGCTAAAAAATAAACTGCAACTAAACTAAGTTCAAAAAAATAACTCCCCATCCCCAAATTCCTTCTGTAGTTAATAATAAAGCTATTCATAATACTTATGGATAAGGCATATCTTTGCACCAACAAAACAAATTAGCTTATAACAAGACCTTTTACATCACTATCACTCTTTTGGATGAGCACACACAACTATTCATCTAAAAAGTTATCTTAGCATTCTATCACACATAAACTATTTTGTCTATGAAAAGCACTAAGGGATTGTTGATCGTATCGTTGAGCCTATGGGTTTTTACTTCTTGTATTATTACTGCACCAAATAACACTAATAACTCTTCGAGTAGCGAGGGACGCGAAGTTTCTGCTCGTTTGGCCTATAAAATAGAAGGGCCTGAAAATGCTGTCAAGTATGTAGAACGATACAAGCGTATTGCAATAGAAGAAAGTATTCGGGTAAAAATTCCTGCAAGTATCAAACTAGCTCAAGGGATTCTAGAGTCAGGCTACGGAAGTAGTGAATTGGCTAAAAAAGCTAATAATCATTTTGGAATCAAATGTGGAGGAAGCTGGACAGGAAAAACACATCAGCGCAAAGGTAGCTGTTTCAGAGTATTTAAGTCTGGAGATGATGCTTATATAGAACATTCTAAGTTTTTGACAGGAAACTCTAGATATGATGGACTGTTCAAACTCAAAACAACAGATTATAAAGGTTGGGCGCATGGACTGAAAAAAGCAGGCTATGCAACTAGTACTACCTATCCTCAAAAATTGATTGAGCTGATAGAACGTTATAAATTGCATAATTACGATAAGTAGGCACTTAGAATAATAGCTAGAAGTTGTTTAAAATGAGATTATCTCCCACTTTGATAGATCATTTTAGGCAACTTCTTTGTTTTTTACAAACAAAAAATAGTTCTTAGCTTATCTAATATCACTCAATTCAAAATTAGGAAATGCCAAGAATTCAAATTAATAATACCGACTTACACTACATTGAAAGAGGAGAAGGCAAGGAAACGCTATTTTTCTGTCATGGTTTATTGTTTAACCATAAGATGTACAATGCTCAAATTGATTTTTTTAGCTCAAAGTATCGCTGTATAGCCATTGATTTCAGAGGACAAGGTTATAGTCAAGTAACAGAAGATGGCTATGATATGGATACCTTAACTCAAGATATATACAGTGCTATTCAAAAACTAACGGATGGCCCTGTTCATTTCATTGGTTTATCAATGGGTGGTTTTGTTGGTATGCGGTTGGCTGCTCGTTATCCTAAACTGCTAAAATCTTTAATGCTATTAAATACTTCTGCTGGAGCAGAACCGTTTAGCAAAATAATTAAATATAAACTTCTTTTATTTATTGCTAAGACACTAGGAATAGGACCAGTGGTATCTGGAGTAGAAAAAACGATGTATGGAAAGTCTTTTTTGAAAGACCCTAAAAATAAACCTACTCGAGACTTTTGGGCAAAAACTTGGAAAGAACAGGATATACAAGGACTGATTAGGGCTACAGAGGGTGTTATTCAACGCAAAGACTTTGCAAGGGAAGAATTAGGCAAAATTATAACTCCTACCCTAATTGTAGGTGGCTCAGAAGACAAAGCTCTTCCTCCCCAAAAATCAACTTATCTGCAAAAACATATTCCCAATTCACAGTTAAAATTCTTGGAAGGAGTTGGGCATTCAACTTGTTTAGAAGCACCTGACTTGCTAAATACTCAGCTAGAAAACTTCTTGTCAGAAATTAATAAAAGCTAGATTTCTCTTGTTCTTTTTCTGCATTAAGCAAATTAATTCTAGATTTTTAGTATCTTAATAGTATCTACCTATACAATTATAATCTAAATCTATTATGACTAGTTTTAGAATGCGCCCAAGGTTTAGGACTACCTTAAACCAACAACCAGAAGAAATAGAACAGAAGCTCAAAGCTCATATGGCCGATCCTGACACAGGCTGTACAGGACAAAATGTTCGTGGACATATTATTCTAAAAATAGTCCCTGAAGAGCATCATTTCTGGTCTCCTCAACTAGATTTAACTTTCGAAAAAAATGAAGATGGAGGCACCTTAGTTCGAGGGCTTTATGGTCCTAATCCTACACTATGGTTAGCTTTTGCCTATAGTTATGCAGCTATTTCTATATTAGTGCTATTTATTGGAATGTATGGTTTAGCCAAACTCAACTTAGGGCAAGATGCAGGGATACTTTGGGTACCTACAGTACTTATTGTTCTAGGAATTATAATCTATATTTCTAGCCAAATAGGCCAAAAAATTGGTGCAGAACAAACTTTTACCCTTCACCACTTCTTAGAAGATGCTGTTGGAGAGCGAATCCATATACATTAACTGTTATATCTTTTAATCATAAAAAACGAGGCTATCCTTTGGGATAGCCTCGTTTTTTATGATTAGTTCTATTGATATTTTTATCCAAATTTAGCTTGAATTCGAGCAGCTAACTCAGCAAATTCGGCTTGCTCTAATTTTTCTTTTTCCTTGCTAAAATCTATAAACTGTGTATTGACGAGAGGCACTAAATGTACATGTGCATGTGGTACTTCTAAACCCAATACAGTCATTCCTATACGCTCACAGGGCACTACTTTTTCTATAGCCATAGCCACACGTTTAGCAAATAAAAATAAACCTTGATAGAGTTCGTCTTCTAGATCGAACACATAATCTATCTCTTGTTTAGGAATTACCAATGTATGTCCTTTCTTGACAGGAGCTATATCTAAAAACGCGAAATATTTATCCGATTCAGCAACCTTATGGCAAGGAATTTCACCATTGATAATGCGAGAAAAAATGCTGGACATATCTTATATAGATTAAAGATTTTTCAATTATAATTTGATAGATATATCCATAACTTCAAATTGCATCTTCCCTCCAGGTGTTACTACTTCTGCTATTTCACCTACAGCCTTACCCAAAAGACCTTTGCCAATAGGAGAAGTCACTGATATTTTTTTAGCCCTCAAGTCTGCTTCGCTTTCTGAAACTAGAGTATACTCAAAGTTTTTTCCATTTTTAACTTGCTTAATCTTAACTGTAGATAGAATTACTACAGTAGATGCATCTAAGTCCTCTTCTCTTATTACCCTAGCACTAGCCATCACTGCCTCCATCTGAGAAATTTTGAGTTCTAATAGACCTTGGGCTTCCTTAGCTGCATCATATTCTGCATTTTCTGAAAGATCTCCCTTTTCTCTAGCTTCTGCAATTTGTCTAGCTGCCTTTTGGCGCTCCTCTGACTTTAATTGTTCTAATTCCGCTTTAAGTTTATCGTACCCTTCTTGGGACATATATGAATACTTAGACATATTTTTTCTGTTTTTTTAATAAAAACTTTGCTTCTTGTTTATACTCAAACAGTAACAATGAGTAAAAGATGATAGTGACATATCCCCTATAAAATAAATATTGCTATCACTTGCTTATAAAAACAGTGCAAAGTAACGTTCTTTTGTTGTCTTAAAACAAAGACAACAAAAGAACGTTCCCTCTATCAAGAAGGAACGTTCTTTTGTTGTTTGTCTCTATACAAATATATCGATTAGTTACGAAAAATGCAACTTTATTACCTTGTACTTTAGATCGTTAGTTTCAAACCTACTGAATGTGTACCTTGAAACACTCTAGTTAATTCGAAACCATAATCAATAGCTAATTTTTTATTAGATCCTTTCTTAAGAGGTATTTGAGCAGATACACCTGCTGCAAATCCAGTTCTTACTGTACCATTAGCTTCTTGGTTAAACATTCCACTTTCGTATTTGAAAGCAGCACGAACCATAAATAGCTCTCTAAATGAATACTCTAAGCCTAAACCAAATTGGTCTCTAGAAAATGAGTTTGCTGTAAATTGAAACATAGCTGTAAGTCTATGCATTTTGCCTTGACGATCTTCTGTTTCTTTAGGAAAAAGGAAATCATAAGAAGCACCTATGTGTAATAAAGAAGGTAACTCAAATGCACTTACTCTTTGGTTTACAGTCAATGAAGTTGTTCCATTAGGTGCAGCACCTAAGAAAGATAGTCCATCACCTTGAAACTTCATTTTTGTTCCAATGTTGCGCAATGCCAAACCAAACTTAATTTGACGATTGTTACCTGTTACATATTGAACTCCAGCATCAAAAGCAACACCTGCAGCAGAGGCATTTGCAATAGATTCAGAAACAACTCTAACAGCAACACCTACAGAAATTTTCTCATTACCATCCTTATCTCTAAATACATGACCATATCCTAAGCCAATATTAAAGAAAGAAGGTCTAAAAGTTGCAAATCCTTCAGGTTGAGCAGTTGTTGTCAAAGGAATTTCGCCAAAGTCTACGGCCATCAATGAAACACCAATAGTTCCACTTTTACCAATTTTTTGAGCTAAGCCCCCCGCATTAAAACTCATACCAGAGCCAACCATATATTGGGTATGCGCTAAAGCTACTTCTGTATTTCCATAAACTCTAGCTAGTCCAGCAGGATTAAAGCGCATAGCTTCTGCTCCTACTACATTAGATACAACTAACCCATTAAGTCCTGCGCTTCTAGCCCAAGGGTTTAATAAGAGTTCGTATGCTCCAGCTTCCCCTTGTCTATCAGGGTTACCTGCAAGAGCTGTGTCTGTTTTTGCAACAAACACCAATATCAATCCTGCGATTAGAATAGATGTAAGTCTTATCATTTTTATATTTTTTTGAAAGTTGGTATAGATTAGCTTAGCACTAATCTATACCACTTGTAACATATTTTAAGATGGATTACAAACGTTGAGCATCAAATGCTCTGTTGATAATAAAGCTTTTGAGGACTTTAGCCCCAACACCTTCTACCGTGACGTGAATTAAATAAACACCACTACCAACAGGCACCCCTCTTGAGTTTTTCAAATCCCACTCTACAGAAGTTAGGACTTGGTCTTCTATATCCGGGCTACCATATTCTCCCATACGAGCAATACCTGTACGGACTACATCTGTATAATCCTGTGCAATATCATATTCTCTGATGAACTGGCCATCGATAGAGTAAATACGCACCTTACAAGTTCCAGGGATATTTGTAATTTTGATGGCATTATCTATTTCTGTCACCTCATAATCCGAATAAGCATAATAAGGATTAGGCACTACTCGTATTAAATCTAAGGCAGAAACAGCCGTT
>JAAEPD010000306.1 GCA_024222455.1 Aureispira sp. | reverse complement strand
ATCCACCTGCAAAGATGCGACCTTCTACTTCTTCACGATTAGCAATTTCTAGGAAATTTCCACCACCAGTACCACGGCCATCCAAACGGCTAATGCCAGGTTGGTCACCATAAGTAGCGTTAGTTACTAAACCACTATATTCAGGATCTGTTTTGCGAGGAATACCTGTATAAACTCTAAAGTTTCGACGCCCTTGTAGATAAGGTTTGTCTTGTCCTGCTTCCGAAGCGTCTGCAGTTGGGTCAAAGGCTTTGTATTCGTTGTGTGCATAAGCAACTACACAGAAATAGTAAGGTTTATGGTTAACTAAATCTTTTTCGCCAGCAGCAAACTGATCTTCTAAAACACGGAAGGTATGTTTCAAGCCTTTATTTTCGCCTTCTACCATTACCTTAGGAACTGCAATATCAATTGCTGCATCCTCATATTTATTCCAATTAATAATAGTTCCTACACTATCCTTGACATCACATTGATAGATCAATCTAGATTTTTCTTCATCTTCCAAATCGGTTACAGAGATATTAGGATCATTTACTTGATAGACTTTGTATCCTTGAAAATTGTAAGTAGTGTCTAAAGGAGCAAAAGCTTTCAATTCTCCAGGAGATTCTTCGTAGCCTAACCTAAAATTATTATAATTAAAAGTATATCCAAGATTAAGAATTAGTTCATTTTCTAGTTCTACCACATCAATAAAGGGAGCATCAGGTCCATCTATTATTTTGAAGCAGTTATCAAATAAACTTTGAGCTAATTGATCTGCTTCTACCAATTGTTTAAGGCTAGGACATGGATAATCTGGAATTTCAGGCACCCAAACTACTCCTGAGATCATTTCATTGGTTGCACCTGGTTTCAAAACAAAAGGTCCTGATGTATGCAAAAAGCGCTGATCTAAACCCGGTAAGTTGTCCTTACACATAGACCAAGCATCTGGAGACTGATCATTGGGCCAAGATGGAAATACATAGGGAGTTGTTTGACTATTACTAGGGTCATATCCATCTCCTCCATAAGAGATAGGAACACCTCCTGGCCAATATCCAGAGATTAGTCTATAATAACCAATTGCGCTAGAAGGGTCACTTTTAGGGTCGCCTGTTACATTGATATGATATTGGAAACTAGATAATCCAATTTGATTACCAGCTGAATCGATAGGTCCTCGAAAATAATCTACACCCAAAGCTGGTATTTGATCTGTTCCATAGCCATTGAACGATACTCCGACAAAACCGCAGGGGTCATTATCATCTACATCTTGGTTATAAACATAACCCATTCCTGTAACAGTATCACAACCAATATAATCATCGCTAGGGCATCCTAAAGCTACATCTGTCCATAACGAAAAATAAGTATCATTTAGAGATAATGCATTTCTATTCAGTAGCTTATAGCGATAGAAGGTCATGTTGTTAATAGCATTGGTACTTCGATAACTAAAAGCCGTGACTTGAATCTCCATTTTCATAGGCTCACCGTTGGATTGGCCATGAATATCACCATTATCATTATACACCCACCAAGACATTTGGTCTGCATATACTGGAGAGATGTAATCCTTGCCACAAGCTTCTGAGTATTTATCTTTGGGACCTACTTCAATAATAGGATGATCTCCATCCCATGGATTATAAATGCCATCACCATTATAATCAATAAACGGTGCTAAATCTTGATCAGGTAATTCCCAGTTATAGATCCCTGCAAAGTGAGGGTTTCCTCTAGCAGGCCAACCTAATAAACCTTTAGCAGGTTTATTATCAACTTTACCATCTTCTAAAAGGTCACCACGCAGAGTAGTGATATCATCACCATATACTGTAAAATGATTATCCCATTTTTCACAGTCGGATTTGTCAATTGTACCTGTAGTAGGATCTAATGGGCCTGTCCAATAGTCATTGCCTGAATTGCGATAAGTTTGAGCCGCTAAGATAAGATTTCCCCCATCATCATAAGCTCCCAACCATATTGCTCCTGCAAATAATGCTGAAACTGGTAGTTCTCCAGAAGCAGGATCAATTTTGGGAATGACATATTCTGGATTGCCAACACCATCCCACCACATATCACCACCTGCTCGCAAACGTGCACGAACATTGTTGATATTCATCTCTTCAATAGATTTAGATTCTATACAAGCTGCACGATAAGATTTTTGAGTAGGAGCCTTTTTTTGAATATCTCCAACAAAGGGTTGACTGATTGCGGTTGAGGATATTAACAAAAATAGAGTTAACCCAATTGTGTATTTTAGATGTTTCATTATAAGGTAGTTGAAATCCATATTGTTGATTCTTTTAGAGGTTTTTTCTCTGTGCTTGAATCAAAATTAGCATATTGATAGCTATTATAATGAAAAAATAGATTTAGGAGGGCCTAAAACGAACAAAAAGTTGTAAAGACTTAAGAGTCTCTACAACTTTTTTATTAGTAGCTATAACCTAAAAGGTTTATGGATCTTGATAATGGCCTACAAACGTTGAGCATCAAATGCTCTGTTGATGATAAAGCTTTTGAGGACTTTAGCCCCAACACCTTCTACCGTGACGTGAATTAAATAAACACCACTACCAACAGGCACACCTCTTGAGTTTTTCAAATCCCACTCTACAGAAGTTAAGACTTGGTCTTCTATATCAGGACTACCATATTCTCCCATACGAGCAATACCTGTACGTACTACATCTGTATAATCTTGAGCGATGTCATATTCTCTGATGAACTGGCCATCAATAGAGTAAATACGCACCTTACAAGTTCCAGGGATATTTGTAATTTTGATGGCATTATCTATTTCTGTCACCTCATAATCCGAATAAGCATAATAAGGATTAGGCACTACTCGTATTAAATCTAAGGCAGAAACAGCCGTT
>JAAEPD010000305.1 GCA_024222455.1 Aureispira sp. | reverse complement strand
TCTCGTACTCTAGACGACAAACTCTCTTTTTTTAACCTGTTTAACTCTTTCTCTTCTGCGGATGACAATTTTATATATCTTTTCTTCATCAGCCTAAGATAACCTTTTTTATTATACGTTTTCTTTTGTCCACTTACTTAATGGCTCACTAAATGTTCGCCGTTTCCCTAGTTTAAACTTTTTGCTGTTCGCTTTTCCTCTTTTTGCTGACATTTATTCTTGCTTTTTTTTTTTTTTTTTTTTTAGGACGGCACAGTTGCAAGCCAAGCGCAGAGTAAATCCAAACTTAAAAAAGTAAAAGTAGGGGTAGCTCCTATAATCTCCTTAGGATGGAATTTATATCATTTATATCAACGCCCAAGCAATCATGAGTTTTCTATAGCTTCAGGAGGCAAACGTTCGGTCGGACAGGTACTCAATGTCTTGCCTACTTTTCGTATAGGAACATTGATTCAGTTTGATTCTGAAAGGATTCGTAGAGGGCTAGCTTGGTATGATACTTTTTTCTTGACCATTGAGGGAGGTGTTAAATATATGCCTTTTAGTTTTGATTTAGATGAGCATAAGGGGCAAAGTGCTTTAGCTTTTCCTGTGCAAGTAGGTACTTTAATTCCTCTATATGGTGCTGCTTTGACAATAGGAGCTGGCGCTCAGTTTTCTCGTACGGAGTTTAATAGAAATAGAGGGGTTTATAAAGACTTAAAAAATCCATTTTTTGTTACCTATTTCATAGAGTTTGGAGTAGTGCCTCATAGTATTGACGCAGGATATAGTTTTTTTGGTGGAGTTAATTTTTTTAGTCGAGTAGGCTTTGGCAACAATGAAACCATGACGATAGATTTAGGGGTTCGAGGTTTCCTAACTTTTGCACCAGAAGGATACTAAAACTAACAGAGATATGTATAGATTATTACTTTTAATAGGTTGTTTGAGTTGTTTAATATCTACATCAACCCTACAGGCACAAAAAATGCCTAAACTAGACAAGTTAACAGTAAGAGTAGGACCAATAGGTTCTTTAGGTTGGAACTTATATCATTGGTATCAACGACCTATTAATCATGAGTTCTCAAAGGTTTCAGGGCATCGTTCGGCAGGACAAATTCTTAATGTAATGCCATCTTTTAGTTTAGGAATATTGATGTGTATTGATACTAAGACAATACATCAAGGTTTAGCTTGGTACAATGAATATTATCTATCTATAGAAGGAGGGGTAAGTTATATGCCTTTTAGTTATGATTTTGATGAACGAAAAGGGCAGAGCGCTTTGGCTTTCCCTGTAAGTCTAAATTTTTATGTTCCAGTAGGAGGAATTGGGCTTAGCTTTGGAGCAGGAGCGCAGTTTTCTCGCATGGAGTTTAATAGAAATACAGTGGTATATGAAGATTTAAAAAATCCATTTTTTGTTACTTATTTTGCTGAAGTGGGCATTATTCCTCATGAGTTTGATATGAGCTATAGTTTCCTGTTAGGAGCCAATTTCTTTGCTCGAGTAGGCTTAGGTGAATATCAAACCATTACAGCTGATTTTGGAATAAGAGGTATAATTGGTTATACACACTAGTGTGCAATAGTGACTAAATGTGGGAAAGGAATTTCGATGTTTTCTTTTTCAAAACGTTCTTTTATACCTTTGAAAAGGTGGTTGCGCATCTTAAATCCTGTGAGGTAGGTATCGCACCAAACCCAAGCTCTTAGGTTGATGGAGCTGTCTCCTAAATTGATAACTTGTATGTCAACAATTGGTTTGTTGGCAGCCTTTTCTTCTTCTGTTCTGTTATCTAAACAGTGTGGATGGCTCTCGCAAACTTCTCTAAGTACTGTTATGACATGTTCTAGATTGGAGGAATAGGCAACCCCCACTTCTATCCATTCACAGATTTTAGAATCGTTGAGATGGTAGTTAATAATGTTTTCTTTATTAATAACAGCATTAGGAATAATAATTCGCTTGTTCTCAAAGTTTTTAATAACAGTATGACGTAGATTAAGGTCTTCAACATGCCCAACTACATCATCTCCAACTTTGATAATATCTCCTATCCTAAAGGGTTTAAAAAAGGCTATAAACAAACCTCCAATTAGGTTGGCGATTCCTTCCTGTGCTGCTACTCCTGCTACTAGTGCAAAAACACCTGCTCCAGTTCCTACGGCAGCTGCCAAATTTCTCAGTGGTGGAATAACACCTGCCACCAAAATAATACCTATAAAATAGATAAATGCTGTAGATAGATAGCTTAGATATTTGAAAAGGGTAGTGTCTCCTTTGTCTCGTGTAGATAGGTGGGCAACTTTGTTGTGGAAATAGTTTTGATTGATAGCAACTGCCAAAACAGTAAATATGGCTACAATTCCAAACCAGACAATGATGCCTAAATTTTCGCTAACATCATCATAAGATTTCTCATCAAAAAAGATATAACTAATAAGAATAAGTCCCACTATCGTAAACGAGACTTTAATGATTCTGCGCAGTGTTCTGAAAATATGGGTAAAGCTTTTTGCCTTCTTCCATTTTCGCTCAATTAAATTTAGAATTTGAGTGAATACAAAAATAGATAGAAGTGTAGAGAGCGTAACTGCAATGACCCAAGATATTGCTGGATGTTTTATAATAAAATCTTCCATGTTGATATTTGCTCGATGATTAAGGTTTAGCTACCAGTAAGATAGTTCAATTCATCGAATCTGCAAATAATAGAAGACTAACAGACCCTAAAAACTCCATTTCAAGCGCAGAAAGATAAACTGCATGGGGCTGATATATTTATTACCACTTTTGTTTAAGGTGATTTGTCCAATCAGATCAATATCCCAATTTTCTTTGATAGAATAAGTTATAGTTGGACTAATAAACACGGCATGGCTTTCTCCTGGACTATAAACTACACTTAAATTACCTGAGATCAGGGGAGTGAAAGCATGCCCTGCTGCCAAGACCATAGAGTACTTGTAAGGATAGAGGTTTTTGGCGGATAGTTCAAACGTGAAAAGTTGACTAATGCTCCCATTGACAATGCCATTGCTATTGTAGAGTAAGCCACCATTTAGATAAACACCATTAGAGAATATATAGTCGAACCCTAGAGAGGCTGCAAAACTATGTCGAGTAGCTACAGAGTCACCCAAACTATAGAAATAAGACATTTCGCCCTTAAAACCTGCTGTACCTAGATTGCCTGCCCATCCTAAACCTCCAACTAAATCATTGTTGGTAATGCCTGCTAAGGCTTGAAAATCATAGTTCCATTTATTAAACTTCCATAAAAGGCCAGCTGTTGCTTCTTCCCATTTGTCAAAAACTTTTACGGCTAACTCAATACTAGAAGCTACACCAGTATAATATTGAACCCTTAGAGCATCACTACCAGGACGTTCGGCGTAGTCAAAATCAGTAAAGTTATAAGCATTAAAAATATCGTGAGGATTCCACATAGTATTGATTCCCCAGTTGATACGTTGTCTCCCCAAGCGAACTTGCCAATTGCCCTTCGCAAAGTCTAAGTATAGACGGTCAATCATGGTATGAATAACAGCCGCTTTCTCGTTGAGCACAACCCAAGAAAGGTCAAAAAAATCATTATTAGCATTATCTACTAAATCACCATAGTTAGGGATACTTCTAACGACTTCTCCATAAAATATGCGAGTCCGTAAATCAGTTTTAAAGGTAAACGCATCTGAGATATACCAACTAAAATTGATGCGGTTGTGGAGCAGATTGTCCTGCATCATCTTGTTAGGGTATATAAAAGAAAGCATGGGGTCATTGATAAACAGCAAAGAGCTCATTTGCTTGACATAACCATTCAAGGCCCATTTTTTGGGAGCATAAGGGTCTTTAGTCTTCTTTTTTTTCTTCTTCTTTTTGGTCTTTATGACTTTTGTAGAATCAGAAGTATTATGCTGAGCTATGCTATATAAAGGGAATAGCAGAACCATTACCAATAGCCATTGACGTAACATGCTTGGTGTATTTTTTAGATTAGAATTATGCTAGATATTAGATACTAGACGATTAGAATTTAGACGAGGATAAAACTAAACATCTCTATGATCATCAGATACTATTTTACCATCTTCTAGAGTCACTACACGTCTAGCTCTATCAATAACTCGTTGATCGTGAGTAGAGAAGACGAACGTAATGTTTTCTTGTTTGTTGAGTTCTGCCATCATATCCAATAAGTTGGCGGTAGATTTAGAATCTAGATTGGCAGTAGGCTCATCTGCTAGGATAAATGTAGGCTTAGGCGCTAAAGCTCTTGCTACAGCTACACGTTGCTGTTGTCCACCCGAAAGTTGAGAAGGGCGATTGTTCATTTTGTCTGATAAACCAACAGCTGCCATTAGCTCGTTGACACGCTTATTTCTTTCGGCCTGAGAGCGACCTTGTAGGAGCATTACAAACTCTACATTTTCTTTAGCTGTAAGTACCGGAATTAAGTTGTAGGCTTGAAAAACGAAGCCAATATGCTCTTTACGGAACTGGATAAGCTGCCCATCAGATAGTTTAGTTATATCCTGATCATTGATGATAACAGTGCCTTCTGTAGCTTCATCTAGGCCTCCAATAATGTTGAGAAGTGTTGTTTTTCCAGAACCAGAAGGTCCTACTAATGCTGTAAACTCTCCTTGTTCGATTTCTAAATCTACTCCTTGTAAGGCATGTACAGGAATGGTTTTAGGATTATATGTTTTTGTGATACCAGATACTGAAATTACATTTTTCATGGTAATATATATTTAATATAATAGTTAGTTATTGTTCAAATAAGGTTTCTGAAATAGGTTGTACCAAAATTGTCCTGTTAGGACATAAATAGTCATGACAACTAATGCACCTAAATAGGTTGGATGATTTAGTAAATCTCCCAATCCATATTGAAAAGCAAATAAGCCAATTGATAGACTATAGTTGAGTAAACCATAAGCTAAATTTGCTTTAGCACTAAATCCAAATGCACTAAGCATTCGACCTTTATAAATCCCCAAAATAAAATGGGGCATGGCATTCATTAATAAAAAACCTATAAAAAAATCGATTAACATAGCTGTCTGTTTTTGGTAGATTAGATCTTATGAATAGCTTCTACCGGTTTCAATCGAATAGCTTTCCATGCAGGATATAAGGCTCCTAAAATAGCCGTTATTACTACTGCTGCTGCTAGTTGAAAGTATACTCCCGATTCTAAAGCAGGGTAAACAATTTCTTCTATACCAAATTTTTGCATACCACTAGAGTAGGCAGAAAGGTTGATTCCATTTTTACCGAAGTAAACTACTGTAAGATATCCGACCAGCAACCCAATAGGTGCTCCAATCAGCCCCAAAAAGATAGTTTCGAGCATAATCATCGAAAATACTTGTAAGCGTCTCATTCCTACAGCCATCAACATTCCCAACTCTCTTACACGCTCCAATACTGCCATCAGCATAGTATTGATAATACCAAAAACTAAGGCCAACATTACAATTACCATAATAATAGTAGTCGACATTTGTATCTGTGTTTCGTAAAGATTAACATCAGGTGAAATCTCTCTATAGTTTTCTACCAATTGTTTAGGAAACATAGCTTTTAATGCTGCTTGAGTGCTCTCTAGTTGCTCAGTATCCTCTATGAGCATAGCAATTTCGTGACCTATGCTTTCTCCACCCAAAAGACGGTTAAGGTCTGTTTGTTGCACATAAATATTCATGTCATCAAAAGTAGAGTTTTGGGTGCGATACAAACCTACTACCCGAAAGGCAGCTGTAGTAATATCACCTTCTAACGTTTGGAAAGTAACCACCACTTTAGAGCGGATTTTAACCTTCATTTTGTCAGCCAAACGCTTACTTATAATGATCGGATTCTTTTTGGCTTTACCAAAATAGTCTCCCTCTATAACTTTCTTATCAAACTTAGTGACAACAGCTTCTTTAGTTGGATCTATGCCCCTAATTTGAACACCTCTGGCTCCCTTAGATGTAGATAACATCCCATTGGAAAGTGTACGTTGTGTAGCTACTTTTACATTGGCTTGTTGCTCTACATTAGATACTAATGTTCCAATATCGTTTAGGTAGAATTTTACCTCTTTTTCATCCTTGAATTTAGGATGGTGGACTTGGATGTGAGAAATATCATTTTCGATAGCACTACTCACATAACTTTCAACGATTCCCATCGTGAAGGCAATCATAAAGATAACTGCCCAAACACCAACCACTATAGCTCCAATTACTACAAAACTACGGGTTCGATTTCGCCATATATTTCGCCAAGATACTTTAAATAGCATGACTTGTTTTTTTATTAAAAAATAGATAAATAGGTTTAAATACTATATTTTATCACAGAAAAGTTACTTAGATATGTTTTTTGATAAATCAGTTAAAACACCTTCTATTTTCTCTTTGAATTTAGTTTCGTCATCAATATGTAAGCCTAGGATTTTAAATTTTTTCTTGATTCCATACACCCCAACTACTATGTTTTCTCTCTTTAAATGAATTAAAACATTATGACTTTCAAAATCGCCAAGAGGAGAAAGTTTACTGGTTACAGTATCCTGTATTATAGGCTCTCTAGACAACTCGATCTTACTAATGTCTTCAAATGGGATTTCAACTTCAGCTAAAATACCATAACGTAAGACTAATTTATTGTCAAGAATACGTATTGGACATCTTTTTAAGGATTTAGTAAACCCCAGAATTTGTATTGCTGTATAGGTGCTAAGAATAGCTAAAATCCAAGCAATAACTTCGTTCCACCTCATAAGTAAAAGATGTAGAGCAACAGTTTCAATTGCTATCATAAAAATAAGGGTTCCTAACAAAACTGGAGTTCCACTTTTTTTATGGTAACTGAACTCATTTTCTCCAATTAGGCTTGGTTTCCAATTAATAAAGCCATAATAAATTACAGCAATTTCTGTAGCAAATGGTAAGACTATTTTTTGAGGTAAAATTTCTTGACAAGCCTCTTTTAGTGAGGTGAAAAAATCAGATGCTTCAGATTTAAGGCTATTATATTTTTTAATAACAGTTCTAATTTTTAGAACGATAAATGTAAATATAGATAATTCAATTATTGGAAGAATCCAAGTTTTAAATAGAGTTAGGTAGTTTTGGTTTTCAGGTGGTAAATAATATGTTCCAACGATTAATCCAATAACCATAATTGGGACAACAGTAGTTTTAGGGATACTTGTTTTTCGTATTATTAGATAATAAACTATTGGAATAGATACTAATAAATCAATAGTCACTCCTATACTAAGTATATTAGAATGTTCTTGAAATAATGGTGAATTAATAAAAGTTACTAGTCCCATCAAAATCCCCAAAGGAATCAGAAAGAGAATTAATTGCCTGTCTAACTTTAGTTGTAAGTTCATATTTTTTGATAATTAGGAGCGCATAGCATCCACTGGTTTTAGTCTCAATATTTTCAGTGCAGGATATATAGCTAATACACTAGTGATGACAAAAACAACTATAGCTTGTGTATAATATAAATCAGGATCTATAGAGGTGGATAAACTAGGTTCAATACCAAATTTTTCATAGATTTCTGCTAGCTCCCCAGTTACAATAATTGGGTTGTAATAGAAATACATGGTTAGTGGTACACTAACCAATAAGCCTAATAAGACTCCTAACAAACCAAGAAATACAGTCTCTATCCAAACACTAAAGGCCAACTTAGAACGGTTCATACCTATAGAGGTTAGAATACCAAATTCGTACTGACGTTCTTTGGTCATCATAAGCACTGTTCCAAATATTCCGAAGGTGACGATTAGATATAGAACCCAAAGCATAATTTTGCTACTAGAATCCTTCATCTCTTTCATCTCCAATATTTCGGGAATCATTTGCTGCCAAGCTATGATTTCGTAAGCAGCGGTATCTAGTTCTGTGTTGAGTTGTCTAATGGCTTTAGCGGCAGCAAATTTATCATCGACATGTGCTACTAGAGAGGTTGCCATATTTTCAGCTCCAAAAAACCATTGACATTCTTTGAGTGGGAGATAGACCATTTGATTGCTCAACTCTGGAGAACCAAAGTTTAAGAGACCTTTGATATGGTACTTGCCTGCAGCATTGATACCATGGTACCCTTGACTGATTAGGACTAGAGTGTCACCCAACCCGATTTTTAGGCGTTCGGCCAATCCTTCGCCTACTAATACAGCTTTATCCTCTGCTTGTAGATATTCACCTTGAGAAACTCTACTAGCCAAAGTGGTTAATTTATCTTCCTTTTCAGGATCAATACCTACTACCAAAGTTCCTCTGGTCAAGGTCCCGTGAGAGGCCAAAGCAAAGGATTCTAAACGAGGAACAACTAATTGAACTTGTTTGGGGCTGCCCATACTGTTGACCAGTTCATCTGTCAAGACAAAAGTCTTGTCTAGTGATTGTTCTTCCCAATAGCCTTTTTGGTGCACTTGCACAAAACCAAAGTAGAATCGAATAACATTGTTAATCACGTTATCCCATACACCTCTTTGGAAGGAGTTCATGAATATGGCGAAGAATACAGCAAAGAAAATAGATGTTGCTGTAATCAGGGTTCGCCGTCGATTGCGCCATATATTGCGCCAAGCAATTTTTAGTAACATATGTGTTTTCTTTAGTAGTTAGACCACTTTGTTGTAAGTATATTAGACTTAAGGTTTTATTTAGATTTTCCAAAGGAAATTTTGAATGAAATCTTACCACTTGCTACTAAGAGCGAAGCAGTACTAACTCCTAGCAACTAAGCACGCATAGCCTCTACCGTTTTTAATCTTCGGATACTAAGCAGAGGGTATAGCGCTAGTACCGATGTAATGATCACAACCAATATCGCTTGCGAATAAAAAATATCTAAATCTAAGGATGCTAATATGAAGGGTTCGATACCGAACTTATCATAAGCAGCAGCCATTTCTCCTGAGAGTTCTATAGGGTTGTAATGAATATACAAAACAATAGGCAAACTGGCTAAAATACCAGCAATAGCGCCCATGATTCCTAAGAGTACAATCTCTCCCCAAACCATTATGGCTAATCGCCATCGTTGCATACCTATCGAAACCAAAACTCCAAATTCGTACTCTCGTTCTTTGGTCATCATTAGGATGGTTCCTAGTATTCCAAAAGCAATAATTAGATAAAGCACTGCCAACATAATTTGGTTACCTGCAGTATCCATATCTTTGGCTTGTACCAAATCGGGCATCATTGCTTGCCAATCCATGAGTTCATAGATTGCAGTATCTACTTTGCTTTCAATTGCTTTTAGGGTTGGAGCTACACTGTTTTTATCTTTTATATTCAAAGCTAGAGAGGTGACTAAACCTTCTGCACCATAAAGCCATTGAGCCTGTTTTAAGGGCATATAAACCATTTGTCTATTGAGCTCAGGAGATGGAAAATTTAGAATCCCTTTTACAGGATATTTGCCTGCAGCATTGATGCCATGATAACCTTGACTTACAAATACAATGGTATCTCCAATACCTAATTTTAGATCTTTAGCAAGCCCTTTAGCTATCAAAACAGCATTGTCATCTTCATGAAGGTATTCTCCTTCTTGAATACGAGAGGTAAGGTTGGTTAACTCGTCTTCTAAAGTTGGATCAACACCTATTACCAACGCTCCTTTTGTCATCGTTTCGGAAGACGCTAAAGCAAAGGATTCTATACGAGGAACTAAGGTTTTGAGGGTCTTAGAATCCTCTGGTAAACTTTGCAAGTTTGCATCAAAAGCAAATGCTTTGTCGATAGAGCGGTCATCCCAATAACCTTTGGTATGGATTTGTGCAAAACCAAAGTAGGAGTTGACCACACTATTGATCATATTGTCCCAAACACCACGTTGTATCGAGTTCATGCTCACTGCTGCCAATACTGCAAAGAGTATCGAGGCTGCCGTAATTATAGTACGTCGTTTATTTCGCCAAATGTTTCGCCAAGCTAGTTTCCAAAGCATTATCGGATGCGTTTCATATTTTGAACAGAGAAGAATTTATCATCCATCTTTGTATTAAATTTGATAGTGAGTTGCTCAATGATCGTTTTGTGTCCTTCTTCATCTGCAGGAATAATCTCCATAATTGCAGGTAATAAACGACCATCAAATTCTGTGATTTTTTTGCCAAGCATAGTGTTGACTAAATATTCATCTTCATCATAAAACTCTGTTTTGAGCTGTAGGTAGTCCTTTTTGTCTACCCAAGAGATAACTTTACCCCAAACTACAGCAGCTTCTTCTGTTGGAATAAGTTCTATTTTGTAACAGTCACGTCCTTCTACCGTTTCGCTTCCAATCAATTTGTGGGTGTAATCATTTACAATAGAAGATTGTTTTACCAAATCATCGTTCTTGAAATCTGAACCCATCCAAGATTGCATCATCATAGAAGGAGGCATCTTGACATTACGGTCGATAGATGGTTGCCAGTTCCACATTTCTTTGAATCTTTTTAGGTAGGCAATACCTTTGTCACGAGCAGGACTAGTGACTAATACTAGCGATAAATCATCTCCTTTTGCCCATGTTTTCATTCGCATTTCACGTTTCCAAGTAGGACGAACTATTGTCATTTTCATTTCCCCTTGGCTACTTGTACCTTTAGTACGTTGATCCATCTCTTTGATGATCTCTGTAGCGGTTTTATCTTGAGCGGAGAGCCCAGTAACTGCCATAAGCAGGATAAACACATTCAAAATTACTTTTTTCATAATAGCTAATTCTTTATTTTAGAATAACATCAATTTAAGTTCAATCTATAGCCAATATAATAGTTTATAGGCTATTACTGGAATGACTGCCTAGTCATATTGTAGTCAAAAAAATAGATAAACTTGTTATCACTAATCCTATATGCAAATATAAGACCTTTTATATATGTCAAATGTTAAGGTAGCTCATTTTTGATACTGCTATTTGTCATTTATTGGCAAAAAGTGACTACCCAGTCACTAAGGTAGGCTAATTTAATGTGACTGGCAAGTCATTTTTGAAAAAAGTGCAAAAAAAAACCGTTTAGCTAAGGGGATAGCTAAACGGAAAATTGTATAAATTTTACCTACAACGAAAAACATATGGTAAAATAACGTCTCATAAAATAGAACGGACTTTATCTTGAATATGCTGCTAGACTATAGGATTATTTTCAGAATCATATTTCTTTTTTAAATTCTCTAAGAAGCTTTCCATGTCTTCTTTAGCTTGTTGTTGTTCGCTAATAGAGTATGTAGGTGGCAGACCTTTCTTCTCTGGCATAGTTTCTAAATAGACAGAAGTAGATGGGAATGCTATATGAACATTGAGCGATTCGGCTAAACGCAAAATAGCAAAAACTAATTCTTCTTTTACTTTTAGTTCTTGGGTGTAATCATCAGTGTCGATATAAACCACAAACATAATATCTAGAGAAGAAGCACCCATGTTAATAAGTCGAATAAAATGTTGTTCACTCCGTGTAATAGGATGTGCTTCATTGATCAAATGCAGACCTTCCAAAAACTTTTCGATTAAAGCCGGTGGTGTATAGTAAGCTACTCCAATAGTAGTATTGTAGCGACGAAACTCTCTTGCCCCCATATTATTAACTACAGTATCAGCCATCTTACCATTAGGAACAGTAATCATAGAGCTATCTGAAGTACGAATACGTGTAGAGCGAAACCCTATATCCACAACTGTTCCAGAAAATTCACTACCTGTTACATAGTCTCCTAACTGAAAAGGCTTATCGGCATAGATCATGACAGAACCAATCAAGTTTTTAACAGCATCTTGTGAAGCTAAAGCAATAGCCAAACCTCCTATAGATAAACCTGCTATAAGTGCCGTAACATTTACATTCAATATACTCAAGGCATGTATACTACCTGCTATAACTACCAAAATCTTGATAGTACGCATAAAAATAGGTAGGAGTTGATCATCAGATTTGCTAGATGTCTTTTCTACCATCTTAACAAAATAAGAAGTTGTCAGTTCTATAACATGCAGCCCCAAAAAGACAACATAAATAGTAGTGAGCATACCTAATATAATTAAGACATAATACATCATCCCTACAGGGAGCTGAAGCACTGGTGAGAATAGATAGAATAAATAAACAACAGAGAGGATACTCGCTGTCTTAGCTATTTTCTTGATACTGTCTTCATCAAAATGCCCTTTGCCAAGTTTAGTGTTGGCAAAGAAGCGCAAAATGACATTGAGCAATCGCCAAGTGATAAAATTGAGAACTAAACTAAGCAGTATAAGAATCATTAATGCTAAATATTGCCAAATGGCTAATCCAAAAACTTTTTGTTGACCAAAACTAGGAAGCAAGTTGAGGAGCATATGGCTACCTAATGGATAAACCTGACGATGTAGCTTGGGAATCAAATCTATAGTCTCTGCCGAATAGCGCCATTGTTTGGCATATTGTTTTTTCTCATCGCCTTTTCTTGTACGTTTTTTGGGGAGTTCCAAATAGATTTCGGGCATAGCATTAGGGAAAGGCGTATACACTGCATTTCCACTAAGGGTATCTCTATAGTCAAAATCATCAGGAATCATATTGATACGCACCTGCAAACCACGACCATCTAGTATTTGTTTTAGCTTGACAGCTAATTCCTTTTCTTTAGCCTTATTCTCATCCTTAGTTGGTATTCCTAATGCCTTTGCGGCTTTGGCCTCATCATAGTGTTCTTGTTGTAGGTAATACAAATGTACATGCATTACATCCTTTGGTGAGCGAAGATCGCCTTCTGGCTCACTATCATCTTGGGCTTGAGCCCATGAACTGATGGCTAATAATCCAATTAATAGCCAAGACCATTTTAAAATATTCATAATTATGAATGGTTTGAGGGAGTTAAAAATCGGGGGCAAAGTTCAACATTTTTAGGGATTTATCCTACTCTAAATAGGAATACTTAAAGCTATGGGCTTGGAGTTGTTTGAAAAAAAGCTATTTTTGCAAATTCCACGATTAGAAAACACACTATCAAAATAATATACTAGAGATATGGATTTTGCAGCACTCATAGAATTATTCAGTTCCACTCAAGCTTGGGTAGCCTTATTTATGCTTACCTTAATGGAAGTAGTATTGGGGATTGATAACATTATCTTTATCTCTATTGTAGCCAACAAACTGCCTGAAAAAGAACAGCCAAAAGCTCGTAATATTGGATTGCTATTAGCAATGGTCTTGCGTATTATTTTGTTGTTTGGTATTACTTGGGTAGTAGCGATGACAGAGCCTCTCTTTCATATCGATGCATTATCTATCCATGCCGCAGTAACTGGTCAAAGTTTAATATTGATGGCAGGTGGCTTATTCTTATTGTGGAAGAGTGTTTCGGAGATACATCACAAACTAGAAGGACACAATCCTGACAATGTTAAATCGAAAGAAGGTGTTGGTTTGGGACAAATTATAGTGCAAATTAGTTTATTGAACTTAGTGTTTTCTTTTGATTCTATTCTTACCGCAGTTGGACTGACACAAGATATTACTCGTCAAGGTTATGATGCTTTACCTATTATGATATTAGGTGTAGTATTCTCTATGATCTTAATGATGGCTTTTGCTGGGCCTATTGGGCGTTTTGTTAATAAACATCCAAGTATTCAAATGCTGGGATTATCTTTCCTTATCTTGATTGGATTCATGTTGATGGCTGAAGGTGGACATACTGCTCATTTGGCTATTGCAGGATCTAAAGTAACAGCTGTTCCTAAAGGCTATCTATACTTTGCTATAGCATTTGCTCTATTGGTTGAATTCTTAAACATTAAGATGAGAAAAGCAGGTGAGCCTGTACAACTAAGAGGTTATTTGGAAGAGGCTAAGGAACGTGATGTATTGAATATGAACGAAGATAATGACCATCTGTAACTTTAGATCCTTAAGGAATTTTTAACATTGTATTCTTACTTAGAATGAATCTAAAAGGCTTAGATTTGTGCGAGTTATTTACTCAAGGACACTATTAAGCATTATACAATGTCAAAAATACTTTGGTTATTATGTAGCTGTGTATTTCTTACAACTATACTAGAGGCTCAAGATAATAATAACAACTTATCCGAAAAATTAGCAGGTAAACCAAGCCTAAATGCGGCTTATGTGGAGAATATTCCTAAGATAGATGGAGTATTGGACGAGCCAGAGTGGCAAACAGCAATTCCTGCTACTGATTTTACACAATTTAGGCCCAATCCGGGCAACCCTGCTTCGCAATCTACAGAAGTTAGGGTTTTATATTCTACTGAAGGGATTTATGTAGGAGCTATGTGCTATGATACTGCTCCCGATAGCATCTTGAGTCAACTATCGGTACGAGATAATATAGGGGCAACCAACACCGACTTATTTTCAGTTTATATAGATGGAATGCTTACCCTCCAAAATGATTTCACCTTCACGGTGACAGCTGCAGGTGTACAAGCTGACGCAAGTAGCGAAGATTATGTTTGGGATGCAGTGTGGAAAAGTGAAGTAAAGGTAGTGGATAATGGTTGGGTGATAGAGATAGAAATACCTTATTCTCAGCTCCGTTTTCCTAGGAGCAATGAGCAGACATGGGGGATTAACTTTAGTAGACGTATTCGAAGACTTAGAGAGGAATCTTATTGGAGCCCAATAGATCCGAAACAAGATAATTTTGTACAGCTAGAGGGGCTTCTCAAAGGAATCGAGCGAATCAAGCCACCTGTACGCCTTTCTCTTACTCCTTATGTGGCCACTTACCTCAATCATCAAGATGATGGAGATCCTACTACCAAGGATTGGAAGCCTAGTATCTCAGCAGGGGCTGACTTGAAGTATGGTATTAATGAAAGTTTTACTTTAGATGTAGCTTTGGTCCCTGATTTTGGAGATGTTCAGTCTGATAACTTACAGTTCAACTTGGGGCCTTTTGAGATTTTTTATGCAGAGCGTCGACCTTTTTTTACGGAAGGTGTGGAGCTATTTAATCGAGCAGGTATTTTTTATTCAAGGAGGGTAGGAAGTCGTCCAACAAGATATAATATAGCCTCAGGAATGTTAGATTCTGCAGAAGTCATTACCAAAAATGTAGAAAGACCTCAGTTGATTAATGCCTTGAAAGTATCTGGCCGTACCAAAAAAGGTTTGGGAATAGGTGTATTTAATGCCTTAACGGCTCCATCTAATACACATATTGAAGATACACTTAGTGGCGAAAAACGAAAGTTTAGAACAGAGCCTTTTACTAATTATAATGTACTCGTTTTTGATCAGCAGTTTGGCAAGAATTCATATGTTAGTTTGATTAATACCAGTGTTATTCGCTTTGGAAGCTTTACGGATGCTGTAGTGACAGGTACTGCATTTAAGGTAGTAGATAAGAACAATAAATATGGCACAGCCGGAAATGCTTCCTTGTCTCAGCAATTTTTAGATACCTTGTTGTATACAGATAGGTATCAGAATGGCTATAAATATAATGTGTCTTTTCAGAAGTTTAGTGGGCAGTTCCGGTTTGGGGTAGCTCAACAGACCATTAGTAAGAACTATAATATTAATGATTTGGGTTATTCTGCACGCACCAATTATGTGAATTCTAATGGATGGGTGTCTTACAATATATATAAGCCTTTCTCTGTGTTCATGAATATGTGGATGAGTTTTGATGCCTCACATGAGATGCTGTACAATCCCAATAAATTTATGCGCATCCAGTTTGGAGGTGATTGGGGAGCTACTTACAAGAATTTTTTGAGTACAGGGCTTGATTTTAGAGTAGAACCTATTGGTTATAACGATTATTTTGAGGCACGTACTGATGGTCAAGTTTGGGATAAGCCTACTTGGACAAGAATTGGTGGCTGGTTTTCTAGTGATTATAGAAAGGCATTTGCCTTGGATGGCCGTTGTTCTTATCGTCGATTTTGGGGCAGTGGAGCATGGAAAAATTCAGATGTGATACAAGGGGTATTGAGTCCACTTATACGCTTTAGTGATCGAGTAAATACGGTGTTGGAGAATAATACCACAGTTCGCTTGAATAGTATTGGCTATGTAACTAAAACAACTGGTGTAAAAGGAGAGGAATCTATTATATTTGGTAGACGTTTCCGAAAAGATATTATAAGTACCATTACACTCAATTATTTATTCAACAGCAAGATGTCTTTGAGTTTCCGTTTGCGTCACTATTGGGCAACGGTAGAATATTTGGAGATGTATGATTTGCAGCAAGATGGTTCTTTAGAAAGCTCTGCTTATGCAGGTTCACACGATCAGAATTTTAATGCTTTTAATGTGGATCTGATTTATAGATGGCGCTTTGCTCCAGGCAGTGAACTTAATGTTGTTTGGAAAAACTCAGTATTGGAGTTTGGTGATCAACCTAAAGATAATTTCTTTACCAATTTTGGGGAAATGTTTGAAGGGAATCAATCCAATCAGTTTTCTATTAAAGCATTGTATTATTTAGATTTCTTTAGATTATTAAAGAAAAAAAGAAGAGGGCAAAGATTAGGCGAATAGGGAGTTGTAGGTCTTAAAGAGAAAAGCGGAATAGAAATTTTATAATTTTTATTCCGCTTTTTTAAACTTTATTTCGGAATGATCGTTCTAGTATTTGTATTCATTTTAGAATGATCGTTCTGGAATAATTAGTCACAACAATAATAACAAAACAAATCATGAGTAAATTAGCAGGTAAAGTAGCCATTGTAACAGGAGCAACTAGTGGTATTGGATTAGCAACAGCAAAATTATTTTTGGAAGAAGGAGCTAAAGTAGTTTTGACTGGTCGTTCTTTGGAGAAACTACAAGGAATAGAAGGCGAGTTGAGTGGCACTTATCTTTTAGCTAAGGCTGAAGCATCTAGTGTAGTCGATAGCAAAGCCTTGATTCAGAAAACAGTAGATACCTTTGGCAAAATTGATGCATTGTTTCTCAATGCAGGAGTCTTCCGTATGCAACCTTTGGGGCAGTTGACAGAAGAGGTATTTGACGAGGTTTACAATGTAAATGTAAAAGGACCAGTATTTACAATCAATGAGGCTATTCCACACTTAAACGAAGGGGGAAGTATAATATTTAATACTTCTGTAGTGAATATGAAAGGATTTCCAGCTATGGCTACTTATGCATCTAGTAAAGCTGCTTTGCGTTCTATTTCTAGGACATTGGCGGCAGAGTTAGGTTCCAAAGGAATTAGAGTAAATTCTATAGCACCAGGACCAATAAATACACCAATTTATGGTAAGCACAATATGCCACAGGAGCAAGTTGACCAAATGGCTTCAAGTTTCCCATCTATGGTGCCTTTAGGACGTTTTGGACAGTCAGAAGAAGTTGCTAAAACTGCTTTGTTTTTAGCTTCAGACGATGCTTCTTATATCACAGGTACGGAGATTCCTGTAGATGGCGGATTTGCACAAGTCTAATAAATTAACGTAATTTGTGAGGATAACTTATGAGAGTTATCCTCACAAATATTATGCAATATAAACATGCCTAGACCAAAATCATTTGATGAAGGAGTTGTCCTCCAAAAAGCAGTAGAACTGTTCTGGAAACAGGGCTACAATACTACATCTATGCAAAATTTGGTTGATCATCTAGGCATTAATAGAGCTAGTATTTATGACACTTATGGTGGTAAAGAGGAGTTGTTTCATAAAGCTTTTGAACATTATAGACAGGAGAATCAACAAAAGTTAAGAGCTTTTTTGGATAGCCAATCCTCTGTACGAAAAGGATTGGAGAAGCTATTTATGATGTCAATAAACACTTGTGTAGCAGATAAGGATAGAAAGGGCTGTTTTGTAGTTAATTGTGCTACTGAATCATTGCCCAATAATGCTAAAATGGTCAAAATCCTTTCGAGCAATCAAGAATCTATGGAGCAGTTTTTTATGGATTATGTCAATAGAGGGAAGAAGCAAGGCGAAATAACTGAAAATAAAGATGCTAAGGCTATTGCAGCTTTCTTATTTACCCTTTATAGTGGTCTTAATGTTATTGCTAAAGTTAATCCTACCACAGAACATCTTCAACAGGTTGTACAAACAGGCCTAGCTGTTTTGGATTAAGTCTCTAATAGCGAATTTCGGTTCCAGGTAGAGCTTTTTGTAACTCTTCTTTCAACGAATCTAGTTTAGATATTAATATTCTACTCGAAGATTGGTTTTCGGGCGCAATTTTAGTGTCTCGCAAATAGAGCTTTTTAAGGTTGATAAGCTTAAAAATTGGTGCTAGTTGCCCTGCGCTCAATTCTAACTCACTAAGATCTAATACTTCTAGATTTTGTAATTCTCCCAACTCTATGGGCAATTCAAATATAAAAGAGCTATTCAAATCTAAGTATTTGAGTTGTTGTAATTGATTGATAGTGCTAGGGACTGTGTTGTCTTTAGGATGAGAATTAATGACTTTTAGCGTCTCTAACTTTTTTAAGGAGCTTAACGACTCTATTGGTATGGCCTCGCCACGAAAATTTTTAAGCGTTAATTGTTCGAGATTTGGAAAATCAGCAAAGCTATTTGGTAATCTATCGAAGTTCTCTAGTTCTAATGTTTTTAATTGATTTAGGGTAACGATGTTGTTAGGTAATTTATTAGCATATCTACTATTCATTTTGAGATAATGAAGATTGGGTAAGTTAAGGATAGATGCATCCAAATCTTTACTATAAAAACCTTCTATAATTAAGGTGTCTAATAATTGTAGTTGGTTTTTTGTAGCCTTCATAATTTCGAGGCTTTCATTACCTTGGATAGATAAGTAAGTTAGGTTTTTAAATTGATCGATTGTAGCTTCTATATATTTAATAGTTTTGAAATTCATATCCTTGTTTAGCTCTAATCGCTTAGTGCTACTAGCATGAATAAGCTTTTCTTCATATTCTAAAAGAGCCTTCGATTTCTGTGTTTTTATAAATTCTTTCCCCGCAAAAATACCTCCTATAATGAATATAAAGAGAAAGGGAATACTTAGTATATTTTTTAGTTTAGCTTTCTGAGCTTTATCTAAGTCTTTGTATCGATATTTTCGAAACTTAGGAATTTGCTCTTCTATAGATGGGAAGACACTCTTGTTCATTACCTCTTTTCGCCATGTTTTGGGCCAATTGGTAGCCAACTCGCCACGTTCTCGTTGTATGACTTTTAGTTCTTGTCTAATTCGATCAAAATTCACAACAATATTGCCCAGCTCATTAGTATCAGTAGTCCCATCTAAATCAAAACGAAGTTGATCAAAAACCTCTTCATCTCGACCTGCTATAGCCTTTGTTCTAAAACTAGAAATATATACAAATACATATTTGAGCAGTTTGCTTTGGACTTTTTGTGCTTCAAATTCTTTGACTTTTTGAAGAAATGGAACCCTGTTCAGTTTGTTGAGCAACAAGAATATAATAGAGAAGGCCAACAAAAAATAAGTGGTCCAAACACTTAAATGCACATTAAAATCAAGTAGGTTTTGGATGCCCCAAAAACCATGCACTCTATAGTCTGAAAATATGGTTGTACCCATTGCCACCAACAAGTTTATCCAGATAATCGCCAGAATGGTTTTATATAAATCGGGACTAGGATGCCATTTAGGAGCCATTTTCCAATAACTCCATGCGAACTGTATCTTTTCGCTAGCTTCTTCCTCATTGCTCTCAACAGAACTGGAATCTAATTTGGGAAAATGATAAACAATAACTCCTTCTTCTGTTACATAAACCTCTCCTTGGTAGTTGATTAATAGATTTGTAAGTTCTTCTTCTGATTTTTCTAAACTCCAACCCGTCAGTATTACCAAGTCTACTGTTGTAATCTTGTACTGATTAGTTATAATCCATTTTAGTATATTTTTTTCTTCCTTGAGTTGCTCTTCATACTGTTTTTTAGGACCTAAAACCATTCTAAATATACTCTGCAAAACAGTCTTATTTTTCCGACCAAATAAGAACTTGAATATATCTGTGATAAGCACTATTATACAAACAATTAGCATCACTACTGCACCCAAAAATATGCGAGGGTCGCTGCTCATTCCCAATAATGTCAATGCACCTCCATAAACAATACCCATAACATAAACCATTAGGGTAATCCAGAGTTTGAATATAAATTCAAAAACCAGTTTTATTTTGCTCCATAGTTGTTTGCCAAAGCTTTGAGAGGGGAGTTTGCGAAGTAGCTTGAAGAAATAAATTAATTCTCCTTCCTCATTCACCTGTAAGCGAGTGGGGTAGAATTCCATGAAATCTTTTAGAGCCATTTCTACCTTAAATATAGGTAAACCTGTCGTTTGTACAAGTTGATTGATACTAACTCCTGTTGATTGGGGCAGTGCTTTGATGGTATCATAGACTAAACGATGGACATCGTCTTCCAAAAACTTTTCTTCGGATTCTATTTTGGCATTTTGGGGCATGGGGAAAGTAGGTTTTACTTTTTTAGGTTTTTCAATTCTTCCCGAAGCTTTTTAGTCATTTTTTTGACTACCATCTCATAAGAATGGTCGATTAACTCTTTTAATAAGTTATCGCTCAAATCACCATCAAAAGTAACAGTATTCCAATGTTTTTTATTCATGTGATAACCTGGCTTGATTTCATCATATTCTTCTCGAAGTTCGATAGCTTTGTCAGGGTCACATTTTAGGTTGACTGTAAAATCGGTGCTGGACAAGGAGGTAAGTGCAAACATTTTTCCCATGACCTTAAAGACTAGAGTATCTTCATCAAAAGGTAAATCCTCTGTGGTACCAGGTTTTGCTAAGCAATATTCTCTATAGTCTTCGATGTTCATAGTGGCAAGGTTGAATAAGAGTTACTCAAATAAGGGAATACTTTGTTTTTAAAGTACATAAAAAAAACTATAAAAATTGGAATTCTATAGCTAATGTTGTTTTTTAGGCTAGGAAGTTGTTTAAACAACTTCTTGAATTAACAATTGAAATAACATGATGATGAGAAGTTTAAAAATTTATTGTTTTCTCTTTCTAAGTTGGCAGGTCTGTGGACAACAAATGAGTATTAATAACTTTAGATTACTTGAGCATCAAACGGATTTTTTTTCGGATGGGGATGAAGGTCTTAAGTGTGTTTTTAATTTGGAAGTTTGTGATACAAATTTGAAATCTTTAGAGGCCTCTTATTCCATTACATGGCAATTAAAAACAGCTTCAGGAGTAGTTGCCTACGATAGTCGGAATGCTTCCAAGATTTTTTATGAAAAAGAAAGTGTATCTCTCAAACCAGACCCCATAAAAGATTGTAGCCAACCTAAAGAGGTGGAGATCTTTATACCGTATAAAGATTTAATATTGCCTACTGTAGGAGCACAGGAGTTTAGGTTAGTATTAAGTGCTGAAAAATCAGGTGTTTCAATCCCTAACTTTTGGTCTACTTCTGTACAGTTTGAATATTCAAAAAAATACCAAAAAACACTTATTGAACCGATATTCAAAGTAAGTGATCTAAAAACAAAACATCAGTTAAATAGGAGCAAAAAAGTCTATGGCATAGCTGTTACAGGAGATATGGCAATGCTTGATGACTCAAAACTGAATACTATAAGTGAGAGCTATTATAAACTAGAATGGATCATTTTGGATGCTTCAGGCTATGTGCTTTTTAACGCAAAAAAGGCTAAATCTTTTTTTAGTCACACTAGTGATGATTATGTGTTTTTTGATCATCTCAAGAAAGATGGTAAAATAGAGATTAAAACATTTATTGATTATAGTGAATTTGATTTATCAGGCAATCAAACTTTTGTTTTTCAATTGTTTTCAGAGAATGGAAAGGAAGAAAAAGCTAAAATTCATGAGCAAAATATTGAGGTTAAACTTCCTGAGTTTAAAAGATTTGAAGATCAAGAGTTTGATATTTCTAATGTTGATATAACTCCCAGCTCTCAACATGGAATACAGGGGCTTTCCATTAGTTTTGATTGTAAATTGAAATACATAGATATAAGGCAAGATAAAGATGCTGGGAAACCTTATTTTTTCTATGCAAAAATCAAAAAAGATGATAAGGTAGTTTATGAACCTTCTGGGCGTATTAATTTTGCAAACGAGCATTATTTTTTGCTTTCAGCAACACAAAAAGACAAAGGAAAAGTATTCAAACTACGTCAATTCATTCCTTATTTTCTGATAGAATCTTCTCCTGGGCAGCAAACCTGGGCTTTAACAATAGAGGCAACAGATGACAATGGGCAAGTTAAATTTGGAGAACTACTAAGTAAAAAAATAGATTGCAATAAACCACCTATGCAAGTTGCAACAATTGTAGTTGATGGAATTGCAGTAGTAGAAAAAAATTATGATGTAAAAGGACCAACTACCCATTTGAAACATAAGTCTGATTTGCAATGGCGAATCAAAGCTGGGAAAATAGATCTCTATAAGAGTAAAGTTATCTACAATAGCTATATATGGGATAGTCAAGAAAAAGGAACTATTCGATTTTCGAAAGGAGATGAATTATATTTGAATGTTTTAGATCATGATAATTTTCTTAATGGACATGATTTGATTGGAAAACTATTGATACCTTATGCTAGTAAGGGAGCTAGTTTTGAGGGGAGTTGTTCTGATAAACAAGATATAAAGAGCCTTCATTATAGTTTTGAAGTGCAGCAAAAGTAATCTGAAACAGATTTAGTTTTCTGCCAAAAAATCCAATAAAATTTTATTAAACTTTCGTTTTTGTTCTACACAGGGTGCGTGACCTGCTTTGGGAATCATGTGTAACTCTGAATTGGATAGATGCTCCTTTAGTTGATTGCCAATTCTAGGTGGAATCAGTTTATCTGCTTCTCCCCAAACCAATAGTACAGGAAAATCAAAGGCATAATTTCTATTGGAAAGTAGATCAACATCAGCTCTTAGGGCATTTAGAAGCTCTATTTGGCCATTGTTGTTGGCTTCGTGTTGATATAGGTTTTTGTGCAAATCTTTCAGGATGAAACCAGGCACAGCAGGAGGCTTGTACATCGTTAGTTTAAATAAATCTCGCATGACCTTATGGTCTTTAGGGATCAATAATTCTCCGAGGTCATCAACCTCAAAATCCTTTTCAATAGGTGTTAAATCACTTTCTTTGAAGTATTTGACAGGAGTCGAAAAGAGAGTCAGTTTTTGCACCTTATCAGCTCTTGTTAGTGCCAGTTCAGCAGCCACTACACCTCCATAAGAAATACCACCCAAAACCATGGTATCTAATTTTAGATGTTCCAATAGCGTAGTCATGACCTGTACTTGATCGCTAATATGATAAAGGCCCTCCTTTTTAGGAGTACTGCCAAAATAGAGTAGGTTGGGTAGAATAAGTCGATGTGTTTTAGTCAGTTTTTTAGCTTGTCCATGCCACTGAAATCGAGTAGATGCCCCAAATCCGTGAAGCAGTACATAAGGAGGTTTAGTCTGATCTCCTGTATCCCAATAGGTAATGGTATACTCTTCTGTTTCGAGCGTATGGAATTGCATACCGCTTCGCTTCAACTTCTTTTTGATATGCCCATCTGCTATCTTGAAAATGCTACATGAACTCAAACAGGTTAGTAACAATACTAAAACAATTGATAAGATGATGAATGTACGCATATGTGTTGCCTCTTTTTGTGATTAGATGCTGATGATTTTATAATAGTATATCAATAACTGCTAAAATCCTAAATCAAGGGTAGGTTTAACAGGAATTTGAGAGCTTGAAAAGCTAGAAGCTATGTAACTTTTTCCATTTTCATTATGTTGTAAGCTATACCTAAGAATTATTAAAAAATAATGAATGATGAATAAATTATCTTTTAGCTTACTATACCTAACTTTATTATTGTTATTTGTAAAATGCACCCCATCTTCTTCACCAGATGCTGATCAAGTAAAAATAGAAGTCAATGCCAATGATATTATAGAGCGATTGAAATATCATGACCTTGATCCGTTCAAAGATAATATTGTAGAAAGCCAGTTTTTTGAGATAACGGGCCTAAAAGATGAAGTGATTGAAGGGGAAAATGGAACAGTTATCATCATTCCAAAAGGTGCGTTTAGAAATAGTAAAGGAGGGTTGGTGGAAGATAATATCAAAATAGAATTGGCCGAAGCGTATTCTATACAAGATATGATTCAATCTAACCTCACTACAACCATAAAAGATAAATTGGCAGCCAATGGAGGTATATTTTATATCAATGCTACAGCCAATGGGGAAAACCTCTATATAGATAAAAATAATCCTATCTATGTAGAAATGCCAAAGGATGAAGAATCTAAAGCCAACGTACTTAAATTTGAAGGGGTAAGAAGCCCCGATGGAGAAATGCATTGGATAGATAAAGGCCCAATAGAGCAGTTTTTGATGGCTGTAGATATTAATACCCTAGATTTTTATCCCAAAGGGTTTGAGCAAGCTGTGGAATCTGGGATGCCTTTTAGAGGTTATACTGTAGCTGATAAAAAGCTAAAGGATAGTCTATTTTTTAGTTTGAAATATGATTTGTCATTAGCTCCAATGCCAGGAGGAGGAACATGGCCACCTCCTACAAGTGATCATGGGGATTCAGCTTCCGTTAGTTATCATGGCGATAATGGAGGCGAGCATAGTTCTTGCAATACTGTTACTCCTCAATCCATAGCAGCCATTCAACATCCAAAATTTGAACACTCTTTATTGGCTACTCGTGAGTTTGAAGAGCGCTTGAAGGTGATTTATAGGTCTTGTGATCAAGAGTTGTTGGATTTGTATATTAATAATTTAGATAAAAACCTTTGGGAGATTGACCAGTTAGCTGCTCAAAAAGTGGGGCAAGAATCAAGTACTTATGAAGGTTTTATTGCTTTTGCTGAAGAAAAATTAACTAAGGTTAAAAACGGAGCTAAATATGCTGAGGTTCTAAAAAACTTCTATCAAAAAAGACTAATAAAGATAAATCAAGCCACTCAAGACGCACATCAAGCATACTTAACCTCACTCCAAAAAAAGGAAGAAAAAGCTCAAGCCAAACGAGAAGAATATATAGAGCTATTGGAAGAAAGGCAAAAATATAGATTTAGTAAGTTTGGATTTGAACTGGATAAAATGGGCTGGGTTATGCTAGCAACTGAATTAGAAAAGTTAGAGAAATTTACCTTGGAAGTTAAAGTGCCTAAAGCTGTAGAACTAGATCGTGCTCATGTTTATACCTTTGATCCTAGTATTAATAGTTTGTTTGCTCTAGTAGCGAATAATGGTGATAAGGCAACATTTGGTTCTGCATATTTAACTGATTGGGCCTTAATAGTGGAAAAGGGAGCCTATTTGAATATAATTGGAGTGGGTTATAAAGGAGACGAAGTTTATTTTGCTAAAACAGGAGCTACCCAAAAGAAGGTAATGCAACCAGAATTAATGCTCCAAAAAATTACTAAAAAAGAACTCAAAAAGCAATTGGCTAAATTTGATAAGGTTTCTGCTCGATTCAATAAGCTTAGAGTCGATTTAGAATACCAACGGGCGTTTTATGTAGAACAACTTCGGTTGAGAAAACTAGAGAGAGAAACTAATTTTATATACAACTTGTATCAATTGGTGTTTAGTTGTTGTGAAGATAAGGAGCTAAAAGAAAAAGGAGAATTATTATTCAAGAAAAATTGTAGTGCTTGTCATAATCCAGATATGGATGCTGATATGACTGGTCCGGCCTTAGCAGGCGTAGAAGCTCGATGGCTAAATTACCCAAACGATTTGTATAGATACATCCGAAACTCTCAAGAGTTGGTGGCCGAAGGGCAACCTCGGGCTGTAGCTTTATTTAATGAATGGGATAAGTCTGTAATGACTTCTTTTCCTCAATTATCTGATATGGATATTAAGGCTATCTTGGCTTATATTCGGTCAAAGTAAATAAAATATTATAAAGCCCCTTGATCCCTTACCAAAATTTGCGCTTGTAAGGCAACCCCCAGTTCTAATATATTTCGAAGCTGCAAAACATCTTCTTCGCTAGGATTTTGTGGGTAGGGGATGCGCATAAATTTAAGATTGCCTTCATTCAAAAATATTTCTCCAAAACCACCCTTTGCATTAAGATTTAAGAGTGTTTCGGCTAACTGCCCGGTGAAAATAGGTTGAGCAAAACTGGTGTCTCTATCTTTGAGTGTATATAGCTCCTGTAAACCTTGATGTAGGATATCTTGTTTTAGTCCTTTTTGACTGTCTGATATAGTGAAGCCACTTTCAGTAAGGCTAAACCAACGTGCTGTATTAATGGTTTGATCTGTCCAAAATTCAGCGTATAAATAATCTTTTCTGTTCCCTCCGCGCCCTTTATAACCATGGTGGAAGTGCACATTGGTACCTCTTATATTACCTATTATACAAGGAAAGTAAGTTTCAGATTCATGTATTTCTACACTTAGCGAAGGATAGACAGTTGCAACTTTTTTAAACAGAGCATCTACTTCTTGACCATCAGTTTTTAAACTTCTATTGACCCACCAAAAAATAAGAGCTAAGAGAGCAACAAAAACTAAAGTTGTTGGTGCTAGCTCTTTCCATTTTATTGCCTTTTTCATGATGATATTTTATTACATTTCAATAGCATTAGCAGCATCTACCAAGAGTTCTATATTGTCGAGCGCCTTTTTATATTCTTTAGTATGAATAGGTTCTGAACCAATGACTGCAAGTTGTTTTTCAAAGAAAGGGAGAATTGTTTTTAGGCGACTAGGGCTATCTAGGGTGCTCTCAAATACAACCTCTTTGAGTGCTTCTACATCATCTTGACTTTCTACCTTAATAATACCAGCTCGAATAGCTTTGCGCAGGCGAGGTTCGTTCAGTCCTTCTAAGCGCATAGTGTAATTATCTATAGTAGCCATCACTAAACTAAAAGCATAAGGGCTGCGAGTATCATTTTGTTTGATGTGCTTCCACAAGAAAGGGTGATCTTGAGAGGTATCCAATTCATAACCAATTGGGATTAGTAAGTCTTTTAGTAACTCTAAATCAATAGTTGTTTTTTCCATAGGATATTACTTAGCTTATTTTTTTTCTTAGACTTAATAGTTGCTTTTGAATACTAGGAGGTGTATAGTTTAACAGCTCTCGAGCTAATTGGTTGTCCATACTCACATCTTTAGGGCGAGGAGCGGCTAGTTCTACATCTGCAAGTGAGGTAGCCTCTATAGTGTTGTCTGGTAGCTCAAAAACTTTGGCCATTTGTATGGCAAAATCATATCTTGAAATACGCTCCATTCCACCCATGTTCAATAAAGATTCGGTAGGCTTATCCATTGCCAATAAATATTGAATTGCTTTGTGCAGCCATTCTGAAGCTACTGTCCCACTAATAGGAGTGCGATATTCGTCTATAAAGGCATGTATAGGCTCCCCATTTTTTAACTTTTGATACCAATCAATAAAAAAATTGGAATGGTAATCTGCGGCCCATCCAAACATTAGTGGTAATCTACAAACCAAAACTCTATCATAACTATCCAAAAGGGCATCTTCAGCAGCTAATTTCTGCTCACCATACATCATAAGTGGGTAAGGAAAATTAAATTCATCGTAAGGAGGATTATTCCCATTGAAAACCAAGTCTGTAGAAGTGTAAAGTATTGGAATCTCTAACTCTTTTGCTGATTCTGCTAAGGTAACTGTCGTGTAAACATTAATATGGTGACTCAGTGCAGGGTGCTGTTCACAAAAACTGGTGTTGCTGATTGCTGCTAAATGCACAATCAAATCAGGTTTTACTTTTTGGACTAATTCTTTGAGCTGTTTAGTCTCTAAAAGGTTGATGCGCTCCCATTCCAGCTGATCATGATCAAACTGATTGCGGAAGTAGGTTCCTACTATTTGGTAATGCTCTGCAAGCAACATGCAAAGATTCCAACCTAAAAAACCAGAAGCTCCAGTAATGAATAGTTTCTTTTTGGCCATCATTGAATTAAGAATCTAATCAAAAAAGTGATATTATTAAACAAAATGCTTTATTGTTAATCAAAAAAGTTTTATCTTTGGAGTATTATAACATAAAATGTTTTAATAAGACCTCAAATAGACAATATTAATACAATACTTTATATAAAATATGGACGAACTTAACCCTAATGACAATCAGAATGGTGAGTTAGATGACAATTTACAAAATCCTGAAGAAAAAAAAGGGCAGCGTGGTGTAATTGCTGAAATGTATAAGGATTATTTTTTGGATTATGCCTCTTATGTAATCCTAGAACGGGCAATTCCTGCTGCCGATGATGGTCTAAAGCCTGTACAACGAAGGATATTCCATTCTATGTTCTCTATGGATGATGGGCGTTATCATAAGGTTGCTAATATTATAGGGCAAACGATGCAATATCACCCTCATGGAGATGCTGCTATTGGTGGTGCATTAGTTAATTTAGGGCAAAAGGACTTGATGATTGACTGCCAGGGAAACTGGGGTGATGTTCGTACAGGAGATTCTGCCGCTGCTGCAAGGTATATTGAGGCTCGTTTGTCTAAGTTTGCTTTGGATGTAGCCTTCAATCCTAAAACAACTAACTTCCAACTATCGTATGATGGTCGAAAAAAGGAGCCATTGGTGCTTCCTATGAAGTTTCCATTGCTCTTGGCTCAAGGTGTAGAGGGAATTGCAGTAGGTTTGTCTACCAAAATACTTCCGCACAACTTTATAGAGCTAATCAAGGCTTCTATTGATATTCTAAAAGATAAAAAAGTAGAGATCTTTCCTGATTTTGCTACGGGTGGTATGATTGACTGTAGTAACTATAATAATGGAAAACGTGGTGGAAAGGTGCGTGTGCGTGCTAAAATTGAGCAGATAGATAGAAAGACTCTGGCAGTACGTGAAATCCCTTATAATACGACCACTACAAGTTTGATCGAGAGTATTATTAAGGCTAATAATAAGAATAAAATTAAGATTAAAAAGGTTGTTGATAATACTGCTGCTGAGGTAGAAGTATTGATTGATTTGCCTTCTGGTGCTTCGCCAGAAATGACTATAGATGCTTTGTATGCATTTACAGATTGTGAGGTGTCTATATCTCCTAATGCTTGTGTTATTCAAGGAGAGAGTCCAATATTTGTAACGGTTGAAGAACTGCTGAGACATTCTACTCAACATACTAAATTCTTGTTGGAATGGGAGTTGAAAAATCGCAAACAAGAGCTTGAAGATCGTTGGCATTTTGCTTCTTTAGAGAAAATATTCATAGAGAATAGAATCTATCAGCTGATAGAAGAATGTGAATCTTGGGAAGAAGTAGTTGTAGCAATTGATGAGGGGCTTAAACCATTTATCAAACATTTGCATAGACCTGTAATAGAAGATGATATTGTACGTCTGACAGAGATTCGAATCAAAAGAATTTCTAAGTATAATAAGTTTAAGGCAGATGAGCTGATCAAGAATATAGAAGAAGAACTCAAACAGGTTAACCATGATTTAGTACACTTGGTAGAATTTACGATCAACTACTTTAAGACACTACTCAAAAAACATGGAAAAGGTCGTGAACGTAAGACTGAACTTACTCGCTTTGACCATATTGTAGCTACTCAAGTAGTTATCAATAATGCTAAGTTATATATCAATCGCAAGGAAGGTTTTGTGGGCTATGGACTCAAAAAAGATGAGTTTATAGAGGAGTGTTCAGATATAGATAATATTATAGTATTCCATAGGAATGGGACTTTTTCAGTTACTAAAATAGCAGAAAAAGGGTTTATTGGCAAAAATCCTCTTTATGTAGCAGTTTGGAAAAAACAGGATGAACGTAAGATTTATAATATGGTTTATGCTGACCTAAATAAGGGAACAAACTATGTTAAGCGTTTTGCAATAAAGAGTATAACAAGAGATCGAGTCTATCCTGTGGCAAATGGAGTGGAGAAGGCAAAAGTGTTGCATTTTAGTGCAAATCCTAATGGAGAAGCCGAAAAAATACAAGTGCAGCTGACCAAAAGCTGTAGTGCTCGCAAAAAAGAAATTGACTTTGATTTTGCCGATATTGATGTAAAAGGTCGAGGTGCGAGAGGAAATACCTTAACTAAATATCCTATCTGGAAAATAAAGGTAACTGAACAAGGTGTTTCTACTTTGGGAGCTATCAAAATTTGGTTTGATGATACTACTGGCCGTCTCAATACTTCTGAGTATGGTAAGTTGTTGGGAGAGTTTGGAGAGGAAGATAGAATCTTGGCTATATTCAATAATGGTACTTATGAGATCACCAATTTTGAACTAACTAATCGTTATGAAGCTAAAGAATTGGTAGATATTGTCAAGTGGAACCCTGAAATGGTGATTTCTGCTGTGTATACAGATGGAGAGCGTAAGGTAACCTACGCTAAGCGTTTCCAGGTAGAGACAACTAGTCTTGGTCAAAAATTTGAATTTTTGCCTAATTCGCATCGAAGTACCAAGCTATTATTTGCCTCATTGAGAGAACAACCTCGTATAGAATATAAAGTAAAAGCTGGCTCTAAGTCGGTAACAGGTGAATTAAATCTGCATGAATTTGTAGATGTGAAAGGCTGGAAGGCTTTAGGAAATAAAATAAGTGGAAATAAACTAACTAGCGTAACCGAAATAATAGTGGAACCACCAACTGTAGAGGATGATGGTCAAACAAATCTTTTCTAGTAAAAACTAAACAAAGCCTAGTCCAAATGGATTAGGCTTTGTTGTTTTATAATGGTTCTTTCTCAATAAATAACTTGCGCCAAATTTCAAAAGTCATCATCATCCAAATGAGCAAACCATGTCTTTTGAACCCCTTAACTTTGCTATATTTTAGAATTTCAGAAACAGCTTCTGGATTGAAAATACCTGCTTGTTTTAGACTCTTTTTGTTGAGCAGTTTGCGAGCATAGCGCTTCATCTCTCCCTGAAACCAATATCGAACAGGCACTCGCATTCCACTTTTGGGGCGATCAATAATTGGTTGAGGAATATCATTTGCAAAAGCTTGTTTGAGAATGTATTTTTCTATTCCTCCATGTAGTTTGAGATTGGAGGGCATCTGCATACTCGATTCCACTATTTGCTTGGAAAAGAGTGGTGCAATAGGTGTTATTTGAGAAGCGCCTAACATCCGTTCTACTTTTGGTAATATCAAGTGTGCACCTTTCAAACGAATATTGATGGCCATCAATTGGTCGATCTGATTGAGTCTTGACTCTTGGAAAAAAGGTGTTAAGAGTCCTTCTAAGTGTTTCTCTTCGTCAAGTTGAGCTAACATATCCTTAGAAAAGAAGTTCTTCATGTGTGTATAACCTCTTCTATAAGAATCTAAATAGGCCTTTTCTTTATGGTTTTTAGGTCGCTCTATAGGGTATAGATCCTGCATGAGCATAGGAATATTCTTAGGCCCTCCAAAACAAGGGTCTCCACCTTCTCCATTAAAAATAATATCGGTATAATTAGCAGCATATCTAGCCAACTCAAAGTTGGGAACAGTGATTGGGTCACCTACAGGATCATCTAAATGCCAAATGGTTTTTCGGAGGCTAGGAATAAATTTCTTGGGAGAAACGAGAACCTCATGGTGCTCTGTTTTCCAACGATCGGCCACCATTTTAGCATAATCGAGTTCATTGCCATATTTTTTGCCAAAGTGAATGGAAAAGGTATGTATAGGCTTGCTGTGTAGTTGACTCACACACCCCGCAATTAGACTAGAGTCTAACCCACCTGAAAGGAATACCCCAACTTCATTTTTGCGTTCTAATTTCTTCTGAACTAAAGCCTCTATTTGCTCTCGCACTCTAGGCGCCCAAAAATTGACATCAGTATTAGTTGATTTAGCTATAGCTTCTAACTCAAAATGTTGTTTTAACTGTGCTTGAGAGGTTTTGTAATTATATTCCAAATAAAACCCAGCAGGCAATTCTTTAATCTCTTTGACCATAGTATTATCCATCGGACAAAAACTATAAGTAAAGTATCTGAATATAGAACCGACATCTAAGGATGGACTAAAGGAGGGGATGGCATGAATGCCTTTAGCTTCCACTGCCCAAGCTAATTTATTATCAAACAAGGCATAAAAAAGCGTTTTTTCACCAACAGCATCACGCACCAAATAGAGCTTATCTTGATGGTGAATAGCTAAAACATAAGGGCCACTTAAATCTTCAAAAAGATCAGTGCCATATCTCAAGAAATACTCAGCAATTGATGTAGGTGTTAAGATCCTATAATCATCTATAAATACAGTTCCTGCTATACTTACCGTAATTTGATCGTTATGAAAAGATCCACTAGAAGGTTGATTGACTTTATCAACTATATGTTGAAAATCTCCAAGAAAAGTGTGTTGTGGAGTTGAATGTATTTGCTCTGTTATTCCTCTATGTCTGAGCTGATTGAGCATGGCTTTTGCTGCTTGAGTCGTACCTGCTGTAATCCCTGCTATACCTGCCATATTATACTACACCTAAATTTTGATTTGAATAAAAAACATGTCAACGAGTGGTTTAGACTACTCGCTAAGTATTGGAATCCTACCCAAAATCATCAATAAAACCTCTAGATTGGCCATAAATAGACTGATAAGCTAAATCCATAGCAATACCTGTCATTACAGCACTAGTCAAGGTTTCGGATAAGGTGTTTGGGCGTAAGTAATCTACATAAACAGCCTCATCCTTTTTGTATTTTTTGAATACCTTGATGTTTGTTTTAGCATCAGGAGACATGCCTAAATCAATAATTTCTACATTAGAATTATTGAGCCAAACCTTTATTTTTTCTCGCATTTTGTGCGTGTCTGTATTGCTATCGTGCAGCATATAAACTTTGATATTAGGATGTTTTTCGTACATCTCTGCAATCGGTATTGTTAGGTATTTAGGATAACCAGATTGTGCAACTACTATAGATTTTAGGTCTTGGTGTATCTTATTTTTTATAAACAGGTCAACATAGATATCTTGATCTACAAATACAATCCCCTCTGTGCCATGTTCGATCATAGTTGCTGCCGAAAAATCGTTTGGAGCTGTTTGCATTTGAGGTTTATCTAGATGAAAAGGAAGTCCATTGGCAGCCTTGTAGGCCGTAAAATTGTTCAAAACGCTAGATTTTGTTGGTATAGGCTCTGGAGTTTTGGTGAGAGCAAAAATACCTGATCCAACAGCCCCGACTATACCTAAACTCCATTCGATAATACCTGCTGCTGCTAATGCAACAAAGACTAGACTCAATAGGAAAAGAAGAATCATAACAAGAGGCCCCTTGTAGTTGGCATAAACATTATAAAACTGATTGAAAGTATAGTATTTAGTACCTTCTTCGCTTACAACTTGTACTACCTTATTAAATCTGTAATCACTACTACCAGAAGTTTTAGGATTAAGGACAAATTCATATTTGCAGTTTAGGCAAGTCATGCCATAGATATACTTCTGGCTATTTTCGCATTTAGGACACTTCATGGGAATATGAGTTAAGGTTTAGATAATAGTTCTATTGATCATAGGATGTTCTTCATGAGTAGGCCCAAAGTCAGAATCTGGATGATAGGCAATTACTCTGAGATCTTCAGTGGTTGTCTTGAAGCTGTGTTTTGCATCTTTAGGGATACAAAAAATAAGACCTGGTTTTAGATCATAGGTCATAGATGGAGTAATGCATTGTCCTGTTCCTGAAATAATCATTCCTATCCGAAAAGAAGGATGGGTATGTTGAGTCTGGAATGTACCTGAAGGTATATGTAAAAGATTGAGGCAAGGGTCGCCTTTCATGACTGGAGCTATAAGCAGGCTATCTGTACAGCCATCTATATATTGTAATCTTCCAGTATGCTCAACTGGTCCTCCTAATTGGAAAAGGCTTTGTGTGTGTAATTGTTCTACTATAATAGCTTTACCTGACCCTTCTAAATGTAGGGTTTGTACAGCCGTAAAATACATTCCGGCTTGCAACTTAAATGAGCCACTAGTTGTTTTTATTTCTGCTGTGCCTTCATATATATAAGCAAAGTAGCTTGCTTGTTCGTTATCTAATTGGAGTGGTTGGTTATCCCAAGCATGTAATTGAGCTGGGTAATCATTCTCTAAAAAGGATGCTAAAAGGCCATTTTTGAATTGAAAGGGTAGGAAATGTTTAGTTTCTGTCATTAACATGGGTTCATTTATTGGTTTGTGGGTTTGAGAATCTTAAAATCAATAATACTATTTTTTGCAGGTAAGTGCAATTTATTAAATAAAAAATCATGCAAAAACAAGTTGCGATAGTTACTGGAGCTAGCTCTGGAATAGGAAAAGGTGTTGCTAAAAAATTAGTGCAGGAAGGAATTGCTGTTGTCTTAGTCAATCGAGATTCTGAGAAGGCTAGGCTAGTGCAGGAAGAGCTAAAAACTCTAAATCCAGAGGTTAGTGTAGAGTTGATTTCGACAGATTTATCTTCTATGCAGTCAGTGCGGAATTTTGTAGATTCTTTCCAAAAGAAACATTCAAAATTAGATTTTTTGTTTGCTTGCGCAGGAGTCTTGACTACTCAGCGGCAAGTAACAGTAGATGGTCTAGAGCAGATGTTTGCAACCAATTATTTAGGGCATTTTTTATTGATTAATCTGCTGCTTGAACAACTAAAAAAAGCTAAGTCTCCGACTGTATTAATTGTTTCGGGAAGGGGGCATAAACCTACTTGGCTAGAGGGGAGAAAGGCAGCATCTATTGACTTCGAAGATTTGCAAGGGAAAAAGAAGTTTAGTTTTGTGAAAGCTGCTAAGCAGGCTGTCTTGGCTCGTGTATTATTAACTTACGGTTTGGCTCAGCGTTGGAAGAAAGAGAATATATCTGTAGCTACAGTCTGCCCAGGATTGGTGAAAACAGCATTGACTCGACATTTTTCTTTTCCTCTAAACCAATTAGCTAAGCTTAATTTTTGGTTGCGTGGAGCACACGGGATAGAGCAGGCTGGAGAGAATTTATACCAGTTGGCCTCTTCTTATAATATTCATGGAAAATATTTTGAAGTCTCTAATAAAACAAAGCAGGTTGAGGTGGCTCACTCTTCAGCGTTGTCTTATGATGAGGCTGTTGCTGATCAGTTATGGACTGTTAGTGAAGAGCTTTTGGGGCAAGAATTTCGATATTAATAATAACTATAGGTAATAGGGGTATTGGTTAAATCATAAATCTCTTTACCTAATTTAGCTTCTCTTTTTAGGGCTTCTAATAACAAATTGGTAGGAAAAGGAACTTTGTAAATCTCTGTTTTAGGATAAATTAACTTGTTTCGGTTTTGAGCAATATAGTTGTAAAACTCTTCTAATCGATTTGGTTCTCCATTATATTGGGTCGGAATAGGGAACATGTGATCAAAACCCTTGCTGGTAAAATTGGATATTTCTACATATTTGCCTTTAGGCTCAAATAATAAGTATTCATCCTCAGGGCAGAACAATAGTGTTTGCTTGAAAAAGGAAAACTCACCTTCGCTTAGTCGCTTATATATATGTTCAAATTGCTCAGCTATTAGATGAATACAGCCTTGTGTATACCATCTAACCCCATAGTCTATACCATCAACTTCTATCATTAGGCTAGAACTATCCAACTCGCTTTTCCAACCATTGAGTTGGTCTGCTTGAAATCTATCTAAATAGGTTTGTAGTGGAGTTAGATGGTTGTCTGTGCTATCATATACCCCTATGTGGAATTTAGAAGTGTTTTGCATCAAATTGGGTTATGAGTAGTTTGAAGTTTTCAAAATCTTCTGAGGTTGAGAAACCTCTTTTGGGATAATAGAAGGATTCTGTTTTAGAAGGGAAAATTAGATAATTGTCTTTGATCTTAACAATATAAAGAATTTCAGAAGTCTTCCTTACAGCTTTTTTTCCGTTTTCGGATGTAACTGAAATAGTTTCAGCATCAATCTCATAGTGCCGTCTTTGGTACATCGATTTATTCTTAGGGTTGTATGCTGTATAGAGAATTAGTATTAGAAATACTGTAGGAATAAGAGTGAATATAACTAGAATAGAAATATGTAAAATAGAAGGCTGTAGTATAGACAATACTAGGCCTAATGCAATAGTCATTGCAAAGAAGTTTACTCTCCTTTTGTGAAAAACAGATTTTATAGATATATGAACATGTTCAGAAGGAGTAACTTCAATAGGGATTGTTTTTATCTTTTTCATCGCAAATGATGGACGTTATTTTCGGTTACTTTGTTCGTCTTTTTTATTAAAGACTTCATCATAAAGCTTATCCATTTTTTTGACTAAATCTGGAAGATGACGCATAGCCAACATCTCTCTAAATTTAGAACGAGCTTCTCCCGCTGGAACACCTATATATTGGCGATTCCCACCAGGTATAGATTTGGCAACCCCTGTTTTGGGGAGTAAGGTAGCACCTTCTCCAACCACTAAGGATTTAGAAATACCAACCTGTCCGTATATATTAACATGATCTTGTATAATTGTTTTCCCTGCAATACCAACTTGAGCCGCAATAATGCAATGTCTACCAACTTCTACACCATGACCAATGTGTACTAAGTTATCAATTTTAGTCCCTTTGCCTATAATCGTGTCTCCTGAAACCCCTTTGTCGATCGTACAATTTGCACCAATTTCAACATCAGATTCTATAATCACTCGACCTATAGAATGCCAACGATCATAACTTTTATCAGACTTTTTATGCATATAAAATGCATCATTGCCTATAGAAGAGTTGGAATGGATAATAACATTATCCCCAATTTTGGTGTTATCACAAATAACAGTGTTGGCACGTATTAGGCAGTCATGACCAATAGTAACTCCATGTCCGATAACAACACCTGGTTCTATCACAGTGTTGTCTCCAATTTTAGCATTAGGACTAATTGGGAATTTTTTAGAAATAGGAACAAAAGGGCTGTATTGTAATGCTAAGGAATTGTAAGCTTCGAATGGTTTTTCAACAACCAACAGTGCTTTACCTTCAGGACATTCTACCTCCTTATCTATAATAATGGCTGTAGCTGTAGAATATATAGCTCTATTGTAATATTTTTCGTGGTCCACAAACAGTAAACTACCTTTTTGAACTTTATGTATTTCGCTAAGGTGATGAACTTTTACTGTTGGATCCCCTATGATTTTAGCATTAATAAGTGTTGCAATCTCCTGAACAGCAATAGGCTGTGCTAGCTTCATAATATATAGTGATTTTAGTAATGCTGCAAAGATAAATAATCTACTCAAGTTTAGTATGCACAAACTAAATATTAAAGATATTCTTAGCTTTTGGGGAACTTAGGATGATATCGTATCCTAAGTAATTGAACAATATGTCGTTCGTTATGATAGAGGGTAAACTGCAGAATATCTCCTAATCTGAGTTTGATAAACTTAAGGATAGCTATAGCCACACGTGTTTTTTTTATGTTAACGGTTTGGGCTTCTTCCAATAACTGCATGAAAAATTTATTATCATTTAAATAGGTGGTGACAAGGGCCTGCGCAGAATTATTGGGAGCTGGTTGATCTATAGGGCTAAAAGTGCTTGGTACACGCAATTTTCGTTTGGGCTGATGGTTGCTGTCCAATTGGATGTTTTCTATTAATTTTTGCCCAAACCATCCTGATTTGAATGTAGGTCTAGGCTTTTGACCTGCTGCTTTAGCTTGTTTTATGCCTTGATTTATATTGGGATAATAATAAGCACTAGCCATATTAATATGGTGTAAACAATGTGCGATGCTCCAAGTTTCGGGTGTTTCTTGCCATTGGATTTGTCTATCTGAAAGGGATAAAAAATCATGCTCGATCACTTCTGATAAGCGTCGAGTAAACTTGTGTAGCTCTTGGAGTAAATCAGTACTTGTTACTTCCATAACTAGCTACCCATATAGGACATAAATAAAATAATGCCTGTACCAATTGCTACCAAACCTCCCAGTATCTTATAAGGAGCTAGTTTTAGGCGTAAGTCATCAGCCTTTTTTCGATTTTCTTCGCTGAGGTCATCTATAAACAAACCTTGCAAAACAGGATAACCTAGCAAAAAACCGATGACTACACAGGATACCATACAAGCAATAAGCGAAACCCAAGGCACAAAAGACATCGTTTTAGTCACTTTTGCCCAGTTTAGTAATGGCGAAATGGCCATAAAAATGGCAACAACACCAATGACTGCTTGGTATTTTTGGAGCTTTTCTACAGAATCTTTAAGGCTTGGTATTTTTTCGAGAACAACACTTGCAGCAGCTAATAATCCTGCTATAATGGCTATTATTGGTAATAGAATTCCCATTGATTATTTCGATTTGGTTAGTAATGTTAGATTAAAAAAAAGATAGATGAAGATGCTTAGAATGTAAGAGGGACATCTTCTGTGTCTATTAATATACGTATTTCTCTTAAATAGTTCATGCATTTTTAATATCAATCTATCAGAAAAACTTCAAGAACTAGTTCTCTTAAAAACTACAACCCATTCTAGATAGAATAGGTTGCAATAAATATAGTTAAAACTAATATAGTAACATATTAAAATTATGCTAGTCTTTAGTTGGCCACAATATTGACCAATTTTTTAGGCACTACAATTACCTTACGGACAGTCTTACCTTCTAAGAATTTTTGAACTGCAGGATCAGCTAGAGCAGCTGTTTCTACATCTTCTTTGCTGGTGTCAGCAGGAACTGTTATTCGACCACGCACTTTTTTACCTATCTGAATAGGGTATTGAACTGTATTTTGTTTCAAATACTTTTCATCATGCGTAGGGAATATATCCGTAGCAGGATTATGTATAGAAGTACTGTTGCCCAAAGCAGACCAAAGTTCATCAGTAATATGTGGTGCAAATGGTGCCAACATAACTACCAAATCGATCAAAATAGCTTTTTTGTGCGACTTCAATTTAGTCAACTCATTAGCTGCTACCATAAAATGTGCTACACAAGTATTAAAAGAATAATTGCCAATATCATGTGTGATTTTCTTGATAGCAGTATGCAAGATTTTTAACTCTTCATCAGTAGCCTTTTCATCAGTGACCACCCATTTGCCTTCAGCATTATAGAATAATGTCCAAAACTTACGTAAGAATTTAGACACCCCTGTGATACCTTTAGTATCCCAAGGTTTGCTATCTTCTAATGGACCTAAAAACATCTCATACATACGGAAGCAATCTGTACCATATTTGGCTACTACATGGTCCGGGTTGATTACATTGAATCTAGATTTAGACATTTTCCCTACTTCGCTAACTGTTACTACATTGCCACTATCATTGGTAATAAAAGAAGCATTTTTATAATCAGCTCGCCAGTTTTTGAATTGACTAATTCCATCTGCATTCAAATAGGAATCTTTGCTACCATAATCTGTTACAAAATCAATATGTACAAAAATGGAAGTGAACTCTTCTTCAGTATATTGTCCAATACAATCAGCACTTACAAAGACAGAATTACCATCTTGTTTTTCTTTCAACATATACAAAGACTCAATTACCCCTTGTATCATACCTTGATTGATCAACTTTTTGTAAGGTTCCTGTGTTGGTACACGTCCAGTATCGTGCATAAACTTGTGCCAGAAACGAGAATACATCAAATGCCCTACAGCATGCTCAGCACCACCTACATACAAGTCAACATCTTGCCAATAGTTAACGGCCTCTTTGCTAAATGCTGCCTCTTTATTATCAGCATCCATATAGCGCAAGAAATACCATGAAGAACCAGCATAACCAGGCATTGTATCCAACTCACGAGTCATTCCATCATCAGTATTTACCCATTCAGTAGCACGAGCCAAAGGTGGTTTACCTTCTCTTGTTGGCTTGAAATTGTCCAAATCAGGCAACTCTAAAGGCAATGAATCTACAGCATAAGCTACATCATCTTTGTCATACTTAATAGGGAAAGGTTCTCCCCAATAGCGTTGACGACTAAAGTTTGCATCACGCAAGCGATAGTTGATCTTGCCCTGTCCAATACCCATTTCTTCTATCTTAGCAATAATAGTAGAAACTGCTTCTGGAATTTCCATTCCATTCAATATATCTGAGTTGATCAAGGTACCTACCTTGTCACCAATTTCTGCATTAGGATAAGCACTTTGGTCAATTATTTCGATAATATCTAATCCAAAATGTTTAGCAAAACGATTGTCACGCTCATCATCACTAGGCACAGCCATGATAGCACCTGTACCATAACCAATCAATACATATTCGCTGATCCAAACAGGAACAGGTTTGTTGGTTAATGGGTTGATAGCGTAAGCACCTGTGAAAGCACCTGAAATTTTCTTTTCGGCCATGCGATCACGCTCCGAACGACTATTGACATAGTCTACATATTCTTTGACTGTTTCTTTTTGCTCTGCTGTTGTTATCTGATCAATTAATTCATGTTCTGGAGCTAAAACCATGAAGGTTGCTCCATATATAGTATCAGGACGAGTAGTAAATACCTCTATTTGTCCATCATGATCTTGTATGTTAAATACTACAGAAGCACCTTCTGAACGACCAATCCAATTGCGTTGTTGTGCTTTCAATGCTTCTGAGAAATCTACATCATCTAAACCTGTCAACAAACGTTCAGCATAAGCTGTAATGCGTAAAGCCCACTGACGTATATGTTTTTTGACTACAGGAAATCCACCACGCTCCGAAACACCATCTTTGACCTCATCATTGGCCAAGACTGTTCCCAACTCTTCGCACCAATTCACAAAACCCATCTTGCGATAAGCCAAACGATAGTTCATCAAAACATCGTCTTGTTCCTTGTTGTTATAGCCATTCCATTGCTCAGCGGTGAAAATCTCTTCTTGAGCAGTAGCTGCATCTATAGTTGCATTACCTTCTTGCTCAAAAGTGCTGATCAATTCTGCAATAGGGGCAGCCTTATTGGTCTTATTGT
>JAAEPD010000304.1 GCA_024222455.1 Aureispira sp. | reverse complement strand
TTAATGCCTTTTCTCATTTATTTGCTGGATTAATTGCCTATCAATATTTAGATAAAAAACCAGCTATTTATTATCCTTCATTAACTAATGTTCAACATAAAGCTGCTTAATTTCTAATCCTTAGTTCACGTTATTTTAGTATCTAAATATTTACCTATCAATTGTTAAGGGTAGTTTTTGTTTATTTGGTGATTCGATAAAAACAATTCATCGAATCACCAAATAAGCAAATAAACAAAACTTCTCTAATCGAACGCTATTTAACTAATTTAAGATGAACAACTTATCCATTAAGCAAAGCCACAACTTATGTTAACTAGTAATCATCGCTAGGCCAAGCAAAATATTGCCAACAATCATGTTCTAGTTGCAACCAATCTAATTTGAATCGTTCCGTTTCTTTAGCTCGGATTTTGGAAGGTGTAGTTTTTTGACCACTATATGAAATCTCAGAAAATAGTTGTGCATCAAAATCTTGAAAGAAAAAGAGGTCATCTATATGCTGAATATGTGGATTATTTGGACTGCTTGTTTTTATGGTAGCTAAGAGTTCTCGAATACTGGGATAATACAACCAAAATAACTCTATAGTATCAGTAGGGTTTTCTTTGTCTACCACAAGAGGGCAGAGACTGAGAATTCTTGATTCTTTGATAAAACGATGGGTATCAAAAAAGCTAACTTCCTTCATTTTATAGCCAATAAGCTTATAGTTGTTAGGAATTATTGGGGCTAAGACAGACGCTTCGAAAACTGTATCCAAAGTAGAGTTGGTATAAGCATCTATTTGCTTGGTTTGTACTTGAGTATATAGCTTTTCGAATAAGCCTATTTTAGAATCAAATAAGACTGCATTATTTTTAGGACTCAATAAATGAACTGCTGTTTTTTCAGTGAAAACATTCATTCCATGAATAAAATGGTAATCAAAATAGCCTTTTGTATTCCGCTTTAGTAGTTGTTTAGGTGTTTCTAAAAAGAAAGTAGCTACAGGTTCTTCTACCCCAAATCTAAATTCTACATAAGAAAAACTATTGTAATAAAATCGCTCGGTAGTACCACCTAATGCATCAATCATCTTCTATTCACCAACACGTTGATTATTGTTGAATTGTCCTTTTATCATATAGTTATAGGGAGGGTTTATAACTCGAGCTTCAAATCCACCATGCAATCGACCATTTTGGGTTTCGTAGCGAACTTGACTAATATCTGTTTCGTATAAATGACGCACTAAACTGCTGTCTTTCTTTCTATTGATTGGATCTATAGTAAGTGGAGAAATCCTCTTTTTACTGTGGTAGCGTTTGAATGTACTTGGGGTCGTATACATTCCATACGTTTTCCAGTGCTCTAAGAGCATAGAATCTGTGGATGTTATTTTATCTATAGGCGTTTTTATGAGTCTAAAGCTGATATCTGCAAAACCATTATTCTTTAGATGGCTAAACTCAAAAAACTGAGCTAACTCTCCTAATTTTCGCTGATAAGAATTGCCTATTGCTACAAAACGTTTCCAAGCAGAGGGATCTGAGGGCTTTGGGATAAATGGAGGGCCTTTTACAGTTGAAGGGATAGAACTTAGCACGTTTTCATATTTAGTGCTATATGTCCAATCTGAAAAATACTGATTGAAATCATGTGGGGTTTTCTGACTTTTAAGGTAGTTATAGGCTGACAACCATTCTGGATAGGTTGGTAAACGATAGATGTATTCTAACTTCCCATCTTTTTGTTCTTGCAGACTCTTCCAATAACAATAGTTTTGAGCTTGCTCCCAAGTAATACCAACTATGGGCGAATTATGATATTTAGAGGAGTTTATGTATTTGGCATAGGGGTAAGTAGGGCATATATTAGAATCAGGTAAATGCGCAAGGAATAATTGCTTCCCTGAATCCTGTTTAATAGCTTCTAGAAATACTTTATATTCATAAAGGGTGACTAGTTCACTAACTTCAAACTCAGGATTAGTCCAAACAAAATTACTGTCTTTAGGTTCTGTTATATAGGCTGCGTAATTATCTTTTTGTCCTTCAAAAATCTGATGGAATACCTTGTTTTCTTGCGAAGGGATTTTGTAGAACTTTGTTTTTTGTGCATGAGTGCAAATACAAAAAATAAAGAGGATGAAGCCTGCTAAAAGATATTTTTTCATAATCAGTTTTTTACCTAAACAAATAACGCACCCCACCATAAAATCGTCTACCTACAGTTGTATTCCATTGCATACCTGCATCAAAGTTGGGACTAAAAGGTGCTTCGTGAGCTACTGCAGGTAATGGTTGTGTTTGGTTGAGTAGATTGTTAAGGCCAAAATAGAAAGTAAAGTTAGTCCATTTGTTTTGATGTCTAAACCAATTGAAAAATGGCAAAGTTAGCTCCATATTGAGTTGATGGATGGCTGTAGTTTGAAATGGATAACTGCTACCATTAGTTTTAGAGCTGATATCTGGTAACCGTTGAGGGCTAGCATAATGATATTGCAATCCAAATTGTACAATCCATCGGCGCTGAATTTTCAAATTATAGTCTACTCCCAAAAGTACATGATGTACAGAATAGAGAGGTTCTTGAGCATAAATTTGATTGATAGTAGAAGCTGTCCAATCCATTCTATAGTCTAAGTTTAGTCCAATAAAAGGGCGATCTAATCGGAATCGAGCATCAATTTCGATAGATGTTTTCTGAGCAATTCCATCCAAATTATAAAATAGAATGCTATAAGGATTATAGTCTAAGTCTAGAATAGTCTTATTTAGGTAATGAGTTTGCGAAAATTGTAGATCAATATTGCAGTACAATCTATCGACAATCCATTCTTGAAAACTAAAGGATGCTCCATAATGCCAAGCTTGCTCGGCTCTGAGAGGTTCTTTAATTGTTATTTGCCGTGAAGAGGTTAGCAGATGAGTGTTTTCGCTCAAAATATTAGCATAACGCATGCCATTGCCGGCCCACAAACTAGCTCGGAAAAAGTCAGTGATAATCCAATTTAAACGAACTTGAGGACTGATGAAGAATTTAGCTAGGTTGTGATAATGTATATTGATTCGAGTAGAAAGCTGGACTTTTTTGCCAAAATAGGTTTCGTAGCCAAGATAGCCACCTCCTACAGATTCTTTGCGCACCAACTGAAGCGTATCAAAATTTTCTCTGAAATTTTGGTACTTATAGTTTAGTCCAAAATGGAAGGCATCGATTTTATTGAGTTTGTAGATATAATGTGCCCCCAAATCTGTCAACCATTCTTTTGCATTATACTCTCGCAGTCCATAGAAACTTTTTTGATTATGATCAACCAATTTTAGATCTATAATTAGTAGATCTCTAGCTCTAGGAGTGATATAGTTGTAGGATTCTGCGACTACATGATGGACTAAATCACCCATACCATAAACATTGGAACTTAGTCTATCGATTTTTTTATTAAAATGCGTTTGCCCAGCTGTTTGGTCTAAACCTAAATACAAAATACGGTTTATAGAACTGTATCTTTTAGTGTTAACAGCCCACTGATTCTGGACGAGTAGTCGTTTTTTGAGTGGTAAATCAAGAAAATTATCCTTGTTTTGATCCGTTTTAGTATTGTTCCAATGACCATTGATACTTAATTGAGTACTTATTTTATTAAACTCTAAATGCCCAAAAGCATTAGCATCTAATTCGCCCAAGCTATTGCCTCTAAAATCTAACAGGAAGTTGTTTCTATGCAATTCTCGTTGAACTACTCCTACATTTCCAAAAAGGCCATCAATACTAGTCAAAGAGTTGTCTTGATGATACTCTGTAACCCATACTGCTGGCATATTTTTGAATAAAATAAATTTGCCCAAACCACTTTCTCCGGCCAACTGAGCACGTTGTATACTACGTCCCAAATAAAATTGGATATAGTTATCCTCATGCAAAGACTGTCCAGTGCTGTTGAAATGAGCTATTATGAATATGCCGAGGGCTATAAATCGCATAAGGTGGTGTGGTGTTTTCTAAGTTTCTAGTTATGGTTTTTTAGGTATGTGTCAACCTTTAGTTAATAGTGATTTTTTCGCCAGCTATCCATTTTTTATACTCATCAGTATAGTATAGGTAGGCTGTGCTTGCAGGAGCTTGGTAAACTCCAGGCACTTCAACTTTTAGGTCTAGATTAATGTCTCTAGTGGCATTTTTTTCTAATTCGCTATAGTATAAACATAGGTAGTTTTGCTTGATCTCATAAAAATCAACCACCTTTTTATCTAATAATTCTTTTAATTGCCAAGGTTGCAAGCTCAATCCTGGAGGAATTCCTACTATCGCCATTGTAGAAGGTAATGCCTTATTAGTTGTATTAGACAATTGAGCTGAAAGTCGAACGGTTTCGCCAACTGTAGTGTTTTTAGTATCTAATTGAGTTGTCAGATCAACTTTGCAGTATTCAGAGCTGCTTGGTGTGTGCGCTGTCCATTGGATGTCTAAACTATAAGGCAATGCTTTTTGTGTGCCTAAAAATTTAACAACAATAGTATTTTTGCCCTTGTGCAAAAATTTCTCTAGATGCTCAACATTAATCTTCCTGAGGGCTTCTTGAGAATATTTTTGACTGTGAGCCAATTCTTCATTAATATACAATTGAATTTCTCCATCAGTAGCTTTGTCTTGCGAATATTCAGTATATGCTACCAATGCTTTCATCGCCATAATTGTAGATTGAGTAGAGCCAAATCGACCATAAGATCTATAGCTCAAAATATGTTCAACAAGTTGATTGAGTAACAGACTATCTGTGTTTTTTGATTTTAGCATCGCTAAGATTACAAAAGACAAGGTCTCTATGGTTGAGGCATTTCCTGAAGAATAGGTTAGGGTAGTTTCGGTTTTAATATTTGTTAAGCCTTGTTTTTTTATAATATGAAGTAAGTTATTCAGAAGTTCTTCTCCTTGTTCCTGGTTACCATATTCCAATTGAGCTAAAGTAGCTAAGGCCATTCGATACCAATCTTCACTTTGGGTAGCTTCTTTAGTTATGGCATTAAGTTCTGCAACAATATCTTTTTCGCCAACACTAGCCAAAGCCCAAGTAATATAGGCGTTGAATACAGCGGGTTTGTTGCTAGAAAATCCATATTTGCCTACATTTTGTTTGAACCCTCCATTGCCGTTTTTTCGACGAATCAGAAACTTTTGTACTCTTTGTATTAGTTTAGGATCAACATCTTCATATACTTTTTGCATATCATGCAACTGAATGAGTCCATAAGCTGTCAAACCCTCATGAGGAGGTGTACGACCATACCATTCAAACCCACCTTGAGCAGTTTCATATCCAGCTATTTTGGAGTAGCCTGTATTTAGGTAGCTTAATGCCACTTTGCGAGTATTGGGATCTATTTTACCCGTGTTTTCCATGAGTTGCAAGGCCAGCATATTAGGATAATTGCTAGAGGATACTTGTTCAAAACAACCAGAGGGCTGTCTAAGAATACCTTTTACGCCATCCAACAAACCATCTAAGATACTAGGATAAGCATTAAAGTTCCCTTGAATAGAGCCATCAACTGGATCATAAATATTGATAAAGGTGTCTAGTTGCATTTGTTGTCCAGCTACACTAGCTGTTGCTGGAAATCCTTTAGGCGCAATCTCTATAGTTTTGAGCACTTGATCTCTCAATTCATTTGTTTTGCAATCTACATATAGTTGATATTTTCCTCTTTTATGTAGGACTTGAGTTGGCAGATATACAATTTTAGAGCTATTGGGTTCTAATGTGAATAAACTATCAATAGGTTTTAAGAGTTTTAAGGCTTGAGGAAGACGAACAGTTAGTTGACTAATTAAGGGCTTATTCGTTGTGTTTTTGAGTAGAATAGGGAAGTTGACTGTATCTCCATAACTCAATACTGCAGGAGTTTTTAGGTCCAAACTAAAAGGCATTTGCACCGCATATGTTTTTTCGGAGCGACCAATTAAGCCTTTACTGTTAGATCCTTCGACTACTGCTCTGAAGGTAGTTGTAGCATCAGAATTGCAAAAAGAGACAGAAGCTTTCCCCTTTTTATCTGTATGGATAGAAGGGGTCCAGTAAACTGTTTGTCTAAAATCATTACGTACCGTTACTTGCTTGTTTTGTTTGTATTTAGGGCTATAAAATTCTTTTGTAGTATAAAACTGAAGGGCGTAATTCCCTAGTTGTTGTACTTGTAATTGGCGTGTATTATTATTAGACCAATAAGTGTTGGAGTTGTAGCGATTGCCTGCATCACCAGTACTACCTGTAGACATGCGAGAAATATCACGCCCAGTTAGTGTTTGCCCACTAAAGCTAATGTCTTGATTGAGTACAGTGGGTTTGTAGGCAATAACATCTAAGCTACTAATATTTCTTGTTCTTGCAATTCTGTTATTGTTTTCGAATTGTGCAGAAACCCCAGGTACAGAAACTGTAGTTTCATCTATCTCACTAGAGGCTATACCTGCATTCCCTAATACTCTGACTCCATCTACATAAGTATCATTCCCTGAACTTCTGCTTCCATTACTATTGAGAGCTTCTCCTTCGTCTGCTTGGTTTATACCTGCTGTAGTTGCTGCAATAGAAGAAATATTGCGAGTAGCCATACGTTGAATATCGTCTGCTGAAATTGTGGTTGATTCAGAACTACGCCCAAAAGCACTACTTGAAACAGCATTTACAGACATTTTATTGCTATAATTTGTAGCTGATATAGTCACTTCTGATAGCTCTACTCCTGACCCCATATGTGCATCTATATTGACCTTTTGGTTTGCTAGTATATTGACAGTTGTATGTAAGTCATCATAGCCTATGTATCTAAATCTTACATCATAGGTTCCTGGATCTAAATTGCTAATTAAAAAATTTCCATCAAAATCAGAAGAGGCTCCTGTTACTAAAACTCCATTTTGTTCTAAAATAACAGTAGCAAAGGGTAATGGCTCATTTGTCTCGCTATCTAGTATTCTACCATAAAAACTTCCTTTATCATTATTGTAATCAGAGTTGTAGCTAGGTACTGTTAACCAACTCTCTGAGCTATAACCAGAACTGGAATTATAGCCATAACCATAACCATAGCTATTTGTGTTTGCTCTTCGATATCTTCTTTTTTTTGTGACTCCATCATCTTCATAGTCATAACAAGGTATTTGGGTAATATATTTGCCTGTTTCTATATCTTTTAGGTAAGTATTAGCTGTATAGTTGCAAATTTTTTGAGAAATGCGGTAGCCTCGACTGCGAATATTAGCATAAACAGGAAAATCGCAATTTATATCTTGGAAAGAAAAGAGCCCTTTGTCGTTGGTCTTTGTTTCTGCAAGTGCATTTTTTTTACTGTAATTATGTCGGGATTTAGATAGATAAACTTTAGTGTTTTTGACAAGTTCTGCATCATTCCAAACTGCTATACCATCAATAATGTGTTTTTCATCAGCATAGGTAGGCACCCATTGAGCTATAGAGTTGATGCTTTCCCAGTCATATCTACGCCAGCCATGTGTCAACATCACATAATCAAGAGCTGTGTCAGCTTTGGGCTTGTTTGGATCAAAGTAGAAGTTTGGTTCATAGACCTCACCTTTTAGGTCACTACTCATTAATAGGTAAGATAATATATCATCTTGCTTGTCATCGGCAAAAGTCCAATTGTTATCATTAATTACAGCTAAAGAGAAATCACCTTGTACAGGTTTACCTAGTTCATCTCTTACTGTTAGATTTAGCTTAACTTCTTCTCTAGGATTGTATTTTTCTTTGTTGGTTTTTATTTTAATATCTAGTTGACGATGTTTATTTACAAAAACAAGTCTTTCTGCTTGAGGTTGTTGGCTCTGATCAAAAATAGTGATTTGTGCAATGCCAATAGGCCAATCTTTAGAAGGCAAATTTAGCTTGTTTTGCCCAACAGTAGCAGTTATGGCTTTTGAAAATAGAACTTGTCCATGCAACTGTGCAATGACATAGAGTTCTTGTGGTTTAGAACTATATATATTGAACTGGAGTTCTTTTTTATTATGTTCTTTTAGGTGTAACCCAACTGTTTTTGGAGAGGCTTGAGGTAGTTGGTATAGTTTGTCAATACCTTTAGGTGAAACTATTTTTATCTGATACTCTTGCTCTTCTATCACGTCTAAATCAAAAGCTCCCATACCTTGGTGATAACTCTCAAAACGAGATAACTCTTTACCTGTTTTATCTAATAATACTGCTGTAATATCTGCAGGCTTCCCAAATTCATTAAGTGCTTTGAAAGCAATAGTATTTGTTGTATTGGCTATGATATGGCCCCCTTCTGGGAGAAACTGTATATCTATATTGTTGAGTGTAATAGGAATAGAGCGGGAGATAGATTCTACTTGCCCCTCATGTTCAACTTGTATATTTAATAGGCCATCTGTACTATTAAGTACTTGAGGCAGTTCAAAAAGAATAGTGGCTTCTCCGTTTTGATCAGTTTGAGCAGTTTCTGTACATATTTCTTTATTAGCTACTTTTGCAGTATAGCTGAATGTAGTATTTTCTAGCACCTTATTACTCTTATCTCTAAGGTTTAATGTTGCTATTACTTCACTACCTGCGCCATAGGCTTCTCGTTCATAGTCCAATTTCATCAATAGATTAGGTAAGACTACCTTTTGTACAGTTATATCTTTCTCAAAATAATTACTTTGATCAAAGTTTTTCATCCAAGTACTGTAGATCCGCAACTTATATATTCCTCCACTAGCAGATGCGGCTAGTTGGAAATTTCCTTTGGCAGTACCTTTTATATTTTGAAGTAGTAAGCTTGATATCGTATTACCTCTAGGGCCAATAAGTTCTGCATTTATATTGTTACTTTCTGAACTAGGACAATTTTCAGCATCTGTCAAATAGACTTTAAACCAAATATTTTCTGAAGGAGTATATAATGAACGATCTGTATGTGCATAGACTTTTTCTTGAGGAGCTATACTATCAAATTGTTCATAGACATTTACAAAATGTTCTAGAGAGGTCTGAGCAAGACTTGTTAGTGGATAACTTGCTAGTAAACAGATGCTAAGTAAAATTGATTTGTACATAGTATATATATATTTATAGGCCAAATAAGGTGGTCTATAGAGGGCAGGAATCGGTCTAATTAATAATTAGATGCACTTAAGATACATTTTGGTGGGCAGAATGGGAAAAAAATAAAATTAGATATTTGAAGAAGCATAAGAACTTTTCATTTATAAGATAGGTGAGATTTTATCTCAAATCAAAAAAAAATCCAAATTATATTTTTTTGGGAATAGATGGGTGTATGTTAAAATGTATTTAAGCTTGATAGACAGTTGTTTAAGTTTTGGTATTTTTAATGATTATACTTGATTGTATTATTATTAGTTATTCAAGAAATAATAAATCAAGAAATGAAAAAATTAGTAATGTTATTGTTGTTAGTACTGGGAGGAATGGCTAATGCTCAAAAAATGGAGGGAATAGATTTACTTATTGCATATAAACAACTTGTAGGTATGCAGCATGTAACTAAAATTCATATATATGATAACTTAGGAGGCGAAAAATATAAAATAAGCAGAAAAGCAGGAAAGGAACTAGTAGAGGTCGAAGAATATCTAACATCTTTAAAAGTAAATTGTGCAAATAAAGAAGTACAAGAATTGCTTAGTGATTTAGGGGTAGCTTGGGAGGTTCAAAAAACATTAATAAAAACTCAAACAAAATCTAGTGAGGATTTAAAAAAATTAATGGAAAATGCAGTGAATTTAGCTGAGATGTCTAGTGAAATTATAGATCTTTTAAAAGAAGAAAACCAACTTAATTTTAGTGTTGCTAAAAACGAAGTAATCTATAGTTTATATAAAAATTCTTTTTTGGTAGAACTTATTGCAACTAAAACTTTGATAAAGGATTGGAATTTAATTGAAAATGATCTTACTGTTGAAATATCTAATCTTATTATGGAAGAGGAGATTCTTTTGAATAGCTTATTAGAGATGACGAGCCCTAATCAAGACCTTAATTCTGATATATTAGATATTTTGTATAAATGGGCTGCTGTAGAGAAAAAATGTACAGCACCAAAGTCAGAATTAATAGATTTAACTTTATTAAGCGAAAAAATAGTGGCGGATAGTAATTTACTTAGCCAGAAAACAGCAGCTATTGCTACAAAGGTATTAGATTCTCCAGTATCTCTTACTGTTGATCAAGGAAACTAAAGATAATTAAAATAGACTTTTGGTATTCACCCATGACCAAGGTTTTTTAAGGTGTATCATATTTATGATACACCTTTTTTTATAAAATAAACTAAGTCCTATTAATCTATTTCTTAATAGAAATGTTCTACTTTTATGAAACAGATTTTTTTTTATAAAATCATAGAAAGATGAACGCACATATTATTAGTATTGGTGATGAAATTCTTATTGGACAAATTGTTAATACCAATGCAGCTTGGATGGCTGAAGAACTAAATCAGGTAGGTGTACATGTTGATCAGATAGTAACTATAGCAGATGGCCATGAGGCGATAAAGGATGCTGTAGCTCAAGCAGAGAAGGAAGCGGATATTATATTAATCACAGGTGGTTTGGGGCCGACTAAGGACGATATTACTAAAAAAGCATTGGCAGAATATTTTGGTTTAGAAATGGCTTATCATGAGCCCTCTTTTAATAATATTCAAACATTATTTGCTCAATTTGGTAGAGAGCCTGATGATCGCTATAAGATACAAGCCGAAATGCCTGTGGGAGCAGATATTATGATTAATAAAGTAGGAACTGCTTCTGGGATGTGGTTCCAAAAGAATGGGAAAGTGACAGTGTCTATGCCTGGAGTACCTAGAGAGATGAAATACTTGATGTCAAAAGAGGTCTTACCTCGATTGCATGAGCATTTTAGCACGCCAACCATATTGCATAAAACATTATTAACAACGGGAAAAGGAGAGACGGATTTGTCTGGATTGTTAAGTGAGTTAGAAGATGGCTTGCCTGAAAATATAAAATTAGCTTATTTGCCCAATACTCTAAAAGGGCAGGTACGTCTTAGGTTGAGTGCTAGGGGCGAAGATGAAGCTGTTTTGCAAAAACAATTGGACGAAAATGCAATTAAAATAACTAAACTACTAGGAACATTGGTTTTTGGAGAAGGAAAACAAACCCTATCTGAATCTATTGGACTTTTGCTCAAAAATAAAAATGCTACTTTGGGTATAGCCGAGAGTTGCACTGGTGGCAATGTTGCACATCACATTACCTTAGTGCCAGGCTGTTCGGACTATTTTAAAGGTAGTGTAGTGACTTATGCTAATGAGTTAAAAATGAAAATTTTAGGGGTGAAGAAGTCTACCTTAGATGAATATGGAGCAGTTAGTGAACAAACTGTAAAAGAAATGGTTTTAGGAGCTATTCAGAATATAGGAGTAGATTATGCTGTAGCAACATCAGGTATTGCAGGTCCTGGAGGTGGACACCCTGATAAACCTGTAGGTACTATATGGATTGCAGTTGGCGATAAAGACAAGGTATTCACAAAAAAGCTACAATTGGGCAAGGATAGAGAGCGAAATATCCAATTGACAACTACAATTGTAATGAATACATTGCGCCGATTTTTATTAGATGATTTAGATGTGGATAAAATTACTAGTTATTTGGGCTAATTCTAGTTCATAGATTTTTTGTAAATGATTGAAAGGTATTGATTTTTAGGAGCTAAGTGAATTTAGGTTTTAAATTTTAGAATAAAATTCTAAAAACCCACGAACTATTAGCTAAGTAAATTATCAGAAATTGTTAACTTTGCACCAAAATTAAGAGCCGTATCAATAAGATTGATATAAAAACGGACTCTAACTGTCTAATAACCAAACACGACCAACCAATGGCAAGAGTAGATTTGATCATGCCTAAACTAGGCGAAAGTGTAATGGAAGCGACTATCCTAACTTGGGAAAAACAAGTAGGGGATACGATAGAGATGGATGAAAATGTAGTAGTGATTGCTACAGACAAAGTCGACACTGAAGTTCCTTCGCCTGTAGAGGGTAAGCTAGTTGAAATCCTTTTTCCAGAAGGAGAAACCGTTCCTGTGGGATCAGCTATCGCTATTATAGAGACAGATGCAGCCGCTGAAGTACAAGCTTCTCCAGCCGTTTCTGAACCTAAAAATGCTAAAACAGCTGTTGTAGAGGCTGCGCCTCAAAAACAAGTAGCTACAGCTATGACTGTTTCGGCTAATGGAACAAGATTTTATTCTCCTTTAGTGAAAAGCATTGCTAAGGAAGAAGGTATTGCAATGGCTGAATTAGAAACTGTTGCTGGTTCAGGAAAAGATGGGAGAGTAACTAAACATGATATCTTGAATCATCTCAAGAATCGTTCAGCAGCTCCTGTACAGCAAAAAACTACACCTACTACACCTGCAAAGAAACAAGCTGTAGTTAAGAGTGCACCACAGTTTACAGCTCCTCCTGTAGATAAAAGTGGTAACATAGAAATTATAGAGATGGATCGTATGCGTCGCTTGATTGCTGATCATATGGTAATGTCTAAGCATGTTTCTCCTCATGTTACTTCTTTTGTAGAAGCTGATGTTACCAATATGGTGAACTGGCGTAATAAAAACAAAAAGAAATTTCAGGAACGCTATGGTGAGAAGATCACCTTCACACCTTTGTTTGTAGAGGCTGTAGTTAATGCAATCAAAGATTATCCAATGGTTAATGTTGGTGTAGAAGGAAACACTATTATCCGACACAAGGACATTAATATTGGTATGGCAGCAGCTTTGCCTACTGGTAACCTAATCGTACCTGTTATCAAAAATGCAGATTATCTGAATTTGACAGGCTTGGCTAAAAAAGTTAACGATTTGGCTAATAGAGCTCGTAATAACAAGTTGCGTCCTGATGAGATACAAGGTGGTACTTTTACCCTAACAAATGTAGGTACATTTGGGAATGTAATGGGTACTCCAATTATTAATCAGCCACAAGCTGCTATCATGGCAACAGGTGCTATCCGCAAGAAACCAGCTGTACTAGAAACAGAACATGGAGATGTGATTGCAATACGACATATGATGTTTTTATCTATGTCTTATGATCATAGAATTGTAGATGGTATGCTAGGTGGTTCTGTGCTTAGACGAGTTGCAGATTACCTCGAAAGCTTTGATCCAAATAGAGAAATCTAGGATTTGAAATAAAAATATAGAAGCTCTTACTCTGTATTAGGGGTAAGAGCTTTTTTATGTAATAGACTAATCATCAATAGGAATACCTAAGAATTAAGTTCTAAATATAGTAAAGGTTCTCCTAGAATATATTTTAACAATTTATTAAGTTTGGTATTGATTTTGGTATTAGAAAAATATCCCCAACCCTTTAAACCTACAAAAGTTCCCAAGCCTATATCTCTAGATTAATTCAATTAGAGTGTAGAATTTAAACCAAAAATTATCCAATCTTCAAAAAAGATAGCCTTATGAAATTATTAAATTCTTTGTTTGTCGGAGTAGGTATGAGCCTTGTAGTTTTCTCTTCATGCAAAAAAGAAGAAGCAGATTGGACTTTTTCTACTGATGATGCAATTGCTGACGTTGCTTTTCAAGATGTATATACTGTTATCCAAGAAGAAGCAGAGTCTAATGGCAGTTTGAGAGCTTGCCCTAATGTTTCTTTGGATCAAACAGCAGCATTTCCTATTACAGCTACCGTTGACTTTGGTGCATCTTGTACTGCTCCTAACGGTCGTATTCGCTCAGGTGTCTTAAATGCTCATTTCTCAGGTCGGTGGAGAGACACAGGTAGTAAAGTGACGGTGACGCCAAATAATTTTAAAGTAAGTGATCATAAAATAGAAGGTAAACAGATTATTACAAATAATGGGACCAATGGTTCGGGTCAACCTAATTATACAGTAGAACTTCAAAATGGTAAAGTAACAACTCCTGACAACGAAACTATTCTGCGTGAGGGAACCCAAACCTATACTTGGACTCAAGGATATGATACTCCAAATGTCTCTAGTGACGATGTTTGGGAAGTAACAGGTAGTATGAATGGTACTACTCGTGATGGAAAAACCTATACAGTGACTGTCATAACACCTGTAGAGAAAGCTGTAAATTGTAAGTGGGCAAGTAAAGGTGTTTTGGAGATAACAAATACTGGAACAGGAAGCAGCTATCAATTAGATTTTAGTGAAGGTGGTGGTGGTTGCGATGGTCTTGTGAAAGTAACTTATGGAGCCTTAAATTTCAACTATACTATGATGTAGAATACTTACACTTATATATTATAATAAGATTATAAACAGAACAGACTTAATCTCTATTGGGAGGTTAAGCCTGTTTTTATTTATACAGCCTTTACTGAATTACTTTAGTTCAAGTAGTACTCCTTTTTGGCTGTTTTAGAGCTATTGCATTATTTCTAATTTTAGCTAAATGATTATTAATTTGATGGCGTGCGATATTACGATAAATCCAATCTTTTATAGGCGATAATTTTTGTTGGTGTTTTGCATAAAAAGCATCAGGAGTATCAAACAGTCCAAAGTCGTTGTTAATCCCTTTCTCTTGGATGAATGTATTGTTTCTATTCCAATCTATTTGAGGGCTGGCAAGGTTGTCTGTGTAAGCACCATAACCACAAAAAGAACCAATACAATCCTTATTTCTATTCTGTATAGTTTTCAGATAAGGTTTATCCAAAATAACACCTTCTAAGAAATACCACTCTTCTTCAAAATATACCTCCACCCAACTGTGCAATATATTTTGAGGAGCAAGTTTATACCAAATTCCATAAATAGCTCCCTTTTGAAGTGCTTTGTCTATTGTAAACCCATGAATTCTATTGGGAATACCAACAGCCCTTAGTAGAGCCATGAGAAGTGTTGCTTTAGTATTGCACTGTCCATAGCCATCTTCTAGAACTTCAGCCGCTGTAATGCTATCAGTTGCATTGTATCCAAAAGGGATATCATCTCTAACAAAGTTATAGATAGCTTTTATTTTTTCGATAGAAGGTAGGTTATTCCACCCTTGTTTTTCTATGAGTCGTTGTATTGAAGATTGCTTATAGTTCAGTAAAGTTGTTTCTTGGAAATATGCACTATTCATTATCTATAGTTTTTAATGATTGAATAGCACAAAGTTGAATGTTTAGCAGCAAAAAAAATTGAATAAACTGGCTATTGTTTAGATAAGAATTTGGGCGAAAAGCCAAAGTTTTGCTTGAAAGTACGAGTGTAATGGGCACTATCTGAAAAACCAAACTGGTATGCAGTTTTTGTTATGGATTGTTGATTAAGATAGGGGAGCGATTGCTGAATCTTATTCCATAATTGATATCGCCTAAAGCTGATAGAGGTAGTAGTTTTGAATAGATGTAAAAAACGACTGGAGGATAAATGAACATAGCTTGCAATTTCATCGAGCGAGATTACTCTAGTATGATGCTTGAATAAATAATCTAGCGCTTTTTTTAATCGTTCATCTTTGATAGAATAATGTTCTAGTGCAAATGGAGATAAGATTTTTTTGACCAGTTGAATAAACTCAGAAAAATCGTGGAGTTTTAGTAAAAAGTTTTGACCAGCTAACCTAAGTTGCTTAGCTATTTTATGGTCAAATTCTGCAATGTTTTTTTGCTTATAGCACTGTAAGGTATAGCCAATTGGAGAACTAGGGTTGAAAAGTAAAAGTAAGTGTGGATGCTCACTTTGAAGTAAATGAACAACATTGCTTTTGATTAGAATAGTACTTTGGGTTAAGTTGTTGGCATCTTTATCTTTAATATTGATAGGAGAATCGAGTGCAATACTTAATTGTACTGCATAGTGTTGGTGAATTTGGTTGTCATTGAAGGTTCCAATAAACAAACCCCAGTCTTGGTCTAAGTGAATATGGTTTTTCTGATTCATTGGCTGGTCTGGAGCTATTATTAGTATAACCCTGCTTTAAAGGCGTCATACTCATGATACTTCATTAAGTATTCTGTAAACTGCTCTTTGCTAAGGTATTCATAACTAATGGTGGGCTCATAAACATTCATGGATAAATCCTCTCGTTTTACTTCAAATTCAGACTTTTGAGTATTATAACTTAGATAAATATATCCATGGTGATAATGCCCCGATTTATGAGTCTTATTTTCGTTCATAATTAAATCAGCAGCCTTGTTAGCTTGGGTTTTAGTCATTTTGCTCATAGTAGCAGGTTTTGAAACTGGAATAATTAGGTCATCTAATTTAATAAAAAAGTCGATATTTCTATCTAGAAATATCGACTTAGTATATAGTTAGTTGTCTTATCTAAAACTAATCGTTAGAGCTTAAAATAGCACCAAAGTAATTGCGATTCATACGTGCAATATTATCGATAGAAATTTCTTTAGGACATTCTGCTTCACATGCTCCTACATTAGAACAAAGACCAAAGCCTTCTTTATCCATTTGAGCCACCATACGTTTTACACGAGTTTGACTTTCTACCTGACCTTGTGGTAATAAGGCTAAGTGAGACACTTTTGCTGAAGTAAAGAGCATTGCTGCTGCATTAGGACAAGCTGCTACACAAGCACCACAACCGATACAAGCTGCTGCATCCATAGCTGTTTCAGATTGGTCTTTCTCAACAGGAATTGCATTCCCATCAGGAGTCCCACCTGTATTGACAGAGATATATCCTCCAGACTGAATAATTCGATCGAACGAACTACGATCTACTACCAAATCTTTCATTACAGGAAATGCCTTTGCTCTATAAGGTTCGATATAGATAACCTCACCTTCTTTGAAATGACGCATATGCAACTGACAAGTTGTAGTTCCTTGCATTGGGCCATGTGGGCGACCATTGATCACTAAACTACAAGCGCCACAGATCCCCTCTCTACAGTCGTGCTCAAAAGCAACAGGACCATCAGCATCTTTAGAGCTAATTAATTGTTCGTTCAATACATCCAACATCTCTAAGAAAGACATGTGTGTATTTACTCTAACTTTATATTGTTTGTATCCTCCTTTTCTGTTTAAAGCTGATTGTCTCCAAACATTTAGGGTTAGATTTATTTCATCGTGAGCCATAATATTATGTTATTTAGAATAGTCTATGCAAAAAAATACAGAGGCTACTGTTTTATCAAAATGATTTGAACTGAACTAATAAGTTATTATTTATAACTACGTGTTTTTAATTCAATGTCATTGAAGGTTAAGTCTTCCTTATTCAAAATAGGTTCACTATCTACCCCCGTAAATTCCCAAGCAGCAACATACATATAATCCTTATCATTACGTTTTGCTTCACCTTTTTGCTCGCCATCTTGTTCTACAGACTCTTCTCTAAAGTGTCCTCCACAAGATTCATTACGGTTAAGTGCATCTCTAATCATCAACTCACCCATTTCCATAAAGTCTGCTACACGTAGTGCTTTTTCTAGTTCTGGGTTAAACTCTTCTCCATTTTTATCAGTATGAGGAACATAGACCTCTTCCCAAAACTTTTTGCGAAGTTTTTTGATTTCGCCCAATGCCTTAGTTAAACCTTCAGCATTTCGAGCCATACCACAGTGTTCCCACATGATTTTAACACCTAATTCACGGTGGAAAGATTCTACAGAACGAGTACCATTGATAGAAAGTAATTGCTTGATTCTGTCACCAACATTTTTTTCTGCAGCAGCAAATTCAGGCAAATCTGTACTGATCTTAGGAGTACGGATTTCTTTACTCAAGAAAGTACCAATCGTATAAGGTAGCACAAAATAACCATCAGCCAAACCTTGCATTAGAGCGGAAGCTCCTAAACGGTTAGCACCATGGTCAGAGAAATTACACTCTCCAGCAGCAAACAAACCAGGAACACTAGTTTCTAGATTATAATCAACCCACAAACCACCCATAGTATAGTGAACAGCAGGGTAAATACGCATTGGAGTATAATAAGGGTTCTCGCCTGTAATCTTTTCGTACATCTCAAACAAGTTTCCGTACTTAGACTCCACTACTGCACGACCTAATTTTTTGATCTCTTCCATACTTGGATTTGCAATACCTTCTGACAAAGCAGATGATTTTCCATAACGTACAATAGCTGCGGCAAAATCAAGATATACTGCAAGACCTGTAGCACCTACGCCACGATCTTCATCACAAACATTTTTAGCTGCACGAGAAGCAACATCACGAGGTACTAAGTTTCCAAAAGCAGGATAAATACGCTCTAAGTAGTAATCTCTATCTTCTTCAGCTAAGTCTTTAGGCTTTTTAGCACCTGTTCGGATAGCTTTTACATCATCCATTGATTTAGGAACCCATACACGACCATCATTACGCAACGACTCTGACATCAAAGTCAATTTAGACTGATAATCACCTGATACAGGAATACATGTTGGGTGAATTTGACAGTAACAAGGGTTTGCAAAATAAGCTCCACGCTTGTGTGCTGTCCAAGATGCCGTTACGTTAGATGCCATTGCATTAGTAGAAAGGTAATAAACATTACCATAACCACCTGTAGCTAATACTACAGAATGTGCTGCAAAACGCTCTAGTTTACCAGAAATAAGATTACGAGCAATAATACCACGTGCCTTACCATCTGCAACCACAAGATCTAACATCTCATGGCGATTGTACATCTCTACTGTACCTAATGAAATTTGGCGAGATAATGCACTGTAAGCACCAATCAATAACTGCTGACCAGTTTGACCTCTTGCATAGAAAGTACGAGAAACTTGTACCCCACCAAAAGAACGGTTGGCTAAAGTACCACCATATTCGCGAGCAAAAGGAACCCCTTGTGCTGCACATTGGTCTATAATATCTGTAGATACCTCAGCTAAACGGTGAACGTTTGCTTCTCTAGAGCGATAATCCCCACCCTTTACTGTATCATAAAATAAACGATATACGCTATCTCCATCATTCTGATAGTTTTTAGCGGCATTGATACCTCCCTGTGCTGCAATACTGTGTGCACGACGAGGACTATCATGAAAACAAAATGCTTTTACTTTATATCCCAACTCTCCTAAGGTAGCTGCGGCCGAAGCACCTGCTAGACCTGTACCAACTACAATAACTTCTATATTACGTTTGTTGTTGGGAGCTACTAGTGGCATAGTACCACGATAGCGTGTCCATTTTTCTGCTAATGGGCCTTCTGGTATATTTGCATCAAATTTTTTCATACTATATATAGATTTATAAATATCTGTCTAACTAAATAAAAATAAGTTCAAAATTCCTTTAAATACTCGTTTACTTCATCATAGGTAATACATAGAAGTAAATAGGCATTGCTGCAAAGCCTAAAGGAATTAATATAGCATAAGCCATTCCTACTGCTCTAATGATAGGAGAGTATTTTTTATGGCTTAGACCTAATGACTGAAATGCGCTCCAGAAACCATGCATCAAGTGAAATGCTAATGCAACCAATCCTAATAAGTAAAAGATCACTACCCATTCTTGTTGGAATGCTTCACTTACAATCAGATATAAATCTTTGTGCCCTAAAGCATCAACAGGCATATCTGTAAAGTGCATTTTTCCCCAGAACTGCGCCATGTGTACAGCAATAAAGAAGAAGATTAAGGAACCAAAAATAGCCATGTTCCTAGATGATGTACTTGCAGCTGTTTTTGATTTCTCTTTTCCTGCATACTTCTCACTACCTCTAGCTTTTTTGTTATATAGGTAAATTGCTATTCCTTGGATTGCATGCAGCAGAATAAAGAAATAGTTACCATAAGAAATAAGCTTAATTAATGGGTTATGTGTCATTGTGTAAGCATAGGCGTTGAAAGTTTCGCCACTATCTACAAACAATTGTAGATTACCTAACATATGGACAACCAAAAATAGGCATAAGAACAGCCCTGTCAGACTCATAATCAATTTTCTCCCAAGAGAGGAGACTAAAAAATTTGTTAACCACTTCATGCTGTAGTAAAGATTTTAATTTTAATATGGGTGATATAATACACATATATACCCAACAATACTTATGTTACTAGTGTTCAAGCAAATTTACCTATCCAAGCCAATATATCCAACCAAAGGGTACCATTATTTACCTTACACATCTATTTAGAATAATTCTATTGTCTTGCTGTAGTTCCCATTAGTAGGGAGTTCTGTTTGGTTTTTGGGGTTTGGATCTAATCTATGGGAAATATTGTTTATCTTTGTAGCAAACTACAAGTCGCCCTATCGCGGCTTATTCTTGATCTTTCTTAATGAAATGATCAGGAATAAGATGAGGAAAGTCCGAACAACGCAGAGCGCTGCATCGCCTAACGGGCGGGGTTCTTGCTTAGCAGGAATACAGCTAGTGTCGCAGAAAATAACCGCCTCAATTTTATTGAGGTAAGGGTGAAAATGTGTGGTAAGAGCACACGCTTTGGTAAGGTAACTTATCAGGGGGATAAACCTTGCGGGTTGAAATGTCATGTATACCAGTGACTTACTTACCTTGGTAAGTATAAGAGAGTTGCTCGCTCGATTGCTGGAGGGTAGGCAGATAGAGGGTAGGAGTAATCCTATTCGTAGATAAATGATAGGGGTTCTTACTTTTGTGAGAATTACAGAATTCGGCTTATAGACTTGTAGTTTTTTCTTTCTCTTTTTATAGCCTTATCTACTAAGAATGGTGTGTTTTTTGAGGCAAGATTAGTCAAGACCATTAACTTTAACACGTTTACCTATTTTAACTGAAATGAAGCACTTTTATATACTTCTTACAGGATTAGCTGTTATGTTATTCATGCATGCTTGTGATTGGGCTAATGAAATAGATGATCGTACTCCATTTTTGGGGATTTATGAGGTTGAGGAAATTCAGTATAATCATGCTACTTTAGATTTTGATACTACATATTATGAGATGGAAATAACTATGGAGGAGACTGAAGATGTCGTATTGAATGGATTAGGGAGTAGTGGGGTGTATAGTACAGGATGTACTATAACTGCTACTGTAGGCGGTTTAAGATTAGTTATTCCTAATAACTTATGTGATTTTGGAAATGGAGTATATTATGAGTTTACAGGTTCTGGAACCTTAGATGATAATCATCAAGAATTGGTTATTAGTTTAGACCCTAGACGTTGCCAACAACAAAGCAATAGTGTTGATGATTGTAGAGATGAGCAGGCTGTTTCTATTCATGCCACTAAACAGTAGCTACCTAAATACCAACAGACGATTACTGTCTAGTTTTAATAAAATTCCAATTAGAATAGAGAACGAAATAAGAGAAGACCCCCCATAACTAATAAATGGTAGAGGAATACCAATCACAGGGACCAATCCCATGGTCATCCCAACATTAATAAAAACGTGGAAAAACAGGATAGTAGCTACTCCATAAGCATAGTATTTGGAGAATGCTGCCCGTTGCCGTTCAGCTACAAACAGGACTCTTATAATCAGGATACTAAATAACAGTATTATAAAAATAGAGCCTAAAAATCCCCATTCTTCACCTACTGTACAGAATATAAAATCTGTGGATTGTTCAGGGACATAATCTAGTTTTGTGCGTTCTCCCTGCAAAAAACCTTTGCCACTCCAACCACCAGAACCAATTGCAAATTTGGATTGCTCTACATTGTATAATGGGCCTAAAGGATGGCACTTCTCAGGACGCAACCAAACCCAAATTCTTTCTTGCCGGTGGTTACCCAACATGTTGTTTACAATGTAATTAACAGATGAGGCATAACCAATAGATACAGCTACGATCCCAACTGTTAGTATAGAAAATTGCCAGTTTTTACTGAAGTTAAGTGCTGCAAATATTAGCAATAAAGCAACAGCTGCCATAATAGCATATTGGTATGATTCGGCAATAACTAAGGCTACAACACCTAAGCTTAAGAATAAATATCCAATTGCAAATAAAGTAGTTTTATTCCATTGCCTTAACAGTAGAAAACCTCCTACTAAAAGTAGTGCTATACTCAATCCTACAGTTGTATCAAATAACAAGGAAAGAATAGAAAGTGCTGCAACTGCCAACCCTACTAAATATAGCCAAGCATCCATTCCTGCTCGAAAAAGGACTAAAAAGAAAGCTCCATAAACTAATGTAGAACCTGCATCTCCTTGCAATAAAATAAGGAACATTGGAAGAATAATTAGTCCTATCGCCTGTATCTTAAACCGTAAATCTTGCATGCGCATTTCGGGCGCACTTAGCATAGCTGCTAGTGCTACACAGGTTGATATTTTTGCGAATTCGGAGGGTTGAAACTTAAAACCTCCGATCTCAAACCATGATGTAGCTCCATTGATAGGCGTTGTAAACAGTACTCCAACTAGTAAGAGCAGTGTTGCTCCATAGAAGACTACTGCAAAGGTTTGGTAAAACTTACTATCTAACATTTGTGCTCCAACAATCAAAACTAAAGATACCGAAACCCAAAGCAACTGTTTGCCATAGTTTTTATTCAAATCTAATAAGCCCTCATAGGCAGATGCATCATATTTTGATGCAAAAATCATGAGCCAACCAGCAAAGACTAGCCCTCCATACAAAAGTATGATTGCCCAGTCATAACCACCTAAATCTAAATCGCTTCGTTGACGTGCTGCCATGGTTTAGCTAATAATTATCTGTTTAGAGTATCTTTAGAATAATATCTTTTAGTTACTAAGTCTTGTTTTAATATCCAATCTTCTAAATATTGTCGTTGAGGTGCTTGAATACTATCTTTTAGATATTTTTCTATAATAAGACTTGCAATAGGAGCAGCATAAGTAGAACCATATCCTCCATTTTCTACATATACAGCCACCGCTATTTTGGGGTTATCTTTAGGTGCAAAAGCTATAAAGGTAGAGTGATCCTTTCCATGAGGATTTTCTACAGTACCTGTTTTTCCACACACTTTCATACCTGGTATAGCAGCTCTACGCCCTGTACCAGCCAAGATAACATCTTCCATACCTTTCACAACTATATCAAAATGTTTAGGATGGACTTTTGTATAATGACGCTCTTTATAAATATCTAAAACACTAGAAGTATCACCTTTAAATTCTTTGGCAAAATGTGGAATGTAATAATAGCCTCTATTGGCTACAATTGCAGCAAGATTAGCCATTTGTATAGGAGTGATTTCTATTTCTCCTTGCCCGATTCCGATAGAAACAAAATGCGAAAATTTCCAACGATTTTTGCCATATCTTCTATTGAAAAAACCAACTGTAGGTACATGGCCTGATTGTTCATTAGGTATATCAACACCTAGTTTTTTGCCTAAGCCAAAAGCATATAGATGATCAACTAATCTGCTTAGCCCTTTCTCAGGATAATCAAACCCATATATATTGACTACTTCCCTAAAAGTTTGACAGAAATAGTTATTACAAGAATATTGGATAGCTTTGCCTACATCGCTTGTAGCACCATGACCATGACATCCAACTCGCAATGGGCCATAAATGTATCCCCCTCTACAGGCCATGCCTCTATAAGGTGTTAGTACTTTTTCTTGCAGTGCTATCGCTGCCAAAATAGGTTTGAAAATAGAACCAGGAGGATATTTCGCCATTGTAGCTCTATTAAACAAAGGTTTGAGCGTATCTCCTTGCAGTTTTTTGAAGGCATCTTTACGTTTTTTGCCAACTACCAATATACCAGGGTCATAAGCAGGAGCACTTACTAATGCTAAAATCTCGCCAGTAGAGGGCTCTATTGCTACAATAGCACCTGTTTTATTTTGTAATAATTTTTCTCCATAACGTTGCAAATCTGCATCTAAGGAGGTAACTAGGTCAAAACCTGATTGTGCAGGAATATCATCAACACCATCTTTATATTTTCCTTGTCTACGGCCCCATTTGTCTTTTAGGATATGTTCTACACCACGTCGCCCCCTAAGTTGAGGCTCATAGAAGTGTTCTAAACCACTAGCTCCTGCATAATCTCCTCGCTGATACAGTCCCATAGAACGATCTATTTGCTTGGCATTTACCTCACTAATATAACCTAATATATGTCCACCTGCATTGATAGGGTATTCTCGAACATTTTTCTGAACTTTCTCAAACCCAGGGAACTGATATAAGTGTTCCTCAAAGAGGGCAAAGCGTTTAGCAGGAATTTTAGTTAAAAATTCAAAAGGCTTTCGAGGCGAAAAACGTTTATCTCTTTTAAAATCCTTATTTAAATTTTTCTGATAAGTGATTTTGTCAATATCTAGTAAATGACAAAACTTAGCAGTGTCTATTGTACTCTTTCGAATACGATTATAGGTAGCCATTAAGTCATACATCGCAGAATTATAAACCAGTAATTTATTATTACGGTCATAAACCAAACCTCTAGAAGGGTAGAGTGTGACGGCACGACGATAGCTATGTTGTTGTTGGTAAGATTTATCCCAGACTTGTATTTGGAAACACTTAATAATAAGCAGAATAGTCCCTATGATGACTACGCCTATCAAAACTTGTTGCCGATCTTGATACAAATCTTGCATGATATTTATATTAATAACAAATTGAGCCTTAATAAAGGCTCTAAAATAGAGTTACTTTGGGTTAAAGATGAATTGGTAGAGTATGATTAGTGCCATAGATAAACTAAACCCAGCAGTTAATCTTAATATCCACATCAATGAGAACTCTAACTCTTCAAGAGTAATAACTATAAATAGGTGAATGAGCATAAGTATAGCACTGTAGTTGATAAACCAACGGATACCTAAACTATGCTTAGTCAATGTTTGGCCTATTTCATATCCTCCTCTAGGCTCTATAATTGCACAAACCGCAGGTCTAGCAAAGGCTATAAGTGTAGTTGCTGCAGCATGTAGTCCATCCATGTCATAAAACATGTCAATCAACAAACCATAGAAAAAACCTAATATTACAATTAGTGCATGAGGCATTTCTATAGGTAATAGCAATATAAAAAGAGGATAGATATACATATTGACTTGACCTAAGGCAATATTTTGCAATATCAACCCTTGTATCAGGAGTAGGGTTAAAAATCTTAGGGCATTTGATGTATAGACATTACTCATTTTCGCTCTTCTTCTCTAGTGTTAAACGTTCTTCTCGCATTAAATCATCCACAACATAAACATATTCCACATTGTTCATATCATTAACTAATTGGACATTGATACTATAAAAATTACTACCAGATGGTAGCCAAAAACTATCAACTGTTCCAATCATTATTCCTTTAGGGAAAGTGATAGAATAACCACTTGTTTCTATGGTGTCTCCTGTTTGAATACTTGCATGTTTTGGGATTGACTCCAAACGCATATACCTAGTATCTGCACCTTCCCAGTATAAAGAACCAGGATAGTTATTTCTTTTAATTTTACTACTAATCCGAATATCCTTATTTAGTATAGACATGACAGAAGCATAATTACCTGATACTTTTCGGACAATGCCTACAATACCTTGCCCTGTAGCATTTATAACACCTGTATTATCTCGGACTTTGTGGTTTATTCCTCTGTTTATAGTAATAAAATTGTTTGGTTTATTAGTTGTGTTTTTGACAACAACAGCTTCTGTATATTGATATTGTTGTTGATATAAGGAGTCTTGCTTTGTACCACCATTAATAAGGTGGTCAAACTTGGAGTTGGGTAAAAGCATTTTTAGTTGTGCATTTTCTCTAGCCAAACTATCATTAACAGCAGCTAGGTTCCAATATCTAGAGACCTTATTGGAATACTCATAAAGTCCCCCAATGAGACCATTGGCAGAACTAATAAATGCTCGTTTTTCGGAATTGATGTTACGGGAAAAAAATAGAAAAAGTGCTATAATTTCTAGTAGCAAAAAGACAAAAAAACTATTGAATTTTAATAAAAAAGAAAATAACCGCTGCATGCCTTCACCCCATTGTTGTGCAGTAAATAATAAAACCTCTAAATCTAATATAGCCAAGACTCTAACTAGAGTAGGCTTCATACAAGAAAGGAGTAGTTTAAACTACTCCTTTCTTGTATTGATTATTATAGATTTTTGTGTGTTATTAGGAAGGAGTATTTTGCAATATTTTTTAATGCAATACCTGTTCCTCTTACTACTGCTCTTAGTGGATCATCTGCAATATGAACAGGTAGTTTTGTTTTTTGGGCAATACGTTTATCTAAGCCTCTCAGTAGTGCTCCTCCACCTGTAAGGTAAAGACCTGTTTGGTAGATGTCGGCAGCTAACTCAGGAGGTGTACTTTCTAATGCTTTTAGGATAGCTTCCTCTATTTTAGAAACTGATTTGTCTAAACAGTGGCTGATTTCTGTATACGAAACCATGATTTGCTTAGGAATACCAGTCATTAAATCACGACCATTCACAGCATAATCTTCTGGTGGATTATCTAATTCATGTAAAGCTGCCCCTACATGGATCTTGATTTGTTCTGCAGTACGTTCCCCAATCAACAGATTGTGTTGGCGACGCATGTAGTTCATAATATCGATAGTGAATTCATCTCCAGCAGTACGGATAGACTGATCACAAACAATACCTGCTAGAGCAATTACTGCAATCTCTGTAGTTCCACCCCCTATATCAATAATCATATTTCCGATAGGCTCCGTAACATCTAGTCCAATACCTAAAGCAGCAGCCATTGGTTCATGGATAAGGTATGTTTCTCTAGAACCTACGTGTTCAGCAGAATCAAATACTGCTCTTTTTTCTACTTCTGTAATACCAGATGGGATACAAACTACCATACGCATATTACGAAACATCTTACGTCTGTTTGGAATCAAATCTATAAGACCTTGAATCATACGCTCTGCTGCTTCAAAATCTGCGATTACACCATCTTTTAGTGGACGAATAGTTTTGATCTTTTGATGCGTTTTTTCGTGCATCATCATTGCTCTATTTCCTACAGCAATGACTTCATTGGTATTCCTATTAACTGCTACTATTGAAGGCTCATCAACAATTACATCATCGTTAAATATAATTAATGTATTGGCTGTCCCTAAATCAATAGCTATCTCTTGAGTGAAAAAATTGAAAAAATTTCTCATCTATATTTCTGAATTATAATGTGTTTCGTTAAAAGGGGGGCTTATTTGTTCAGGTTTACAAAATTATTAATTTTATTGCATTATACGAATAAACATTCAGGGTTTTTTTCAATTTCTATTGAAATCTATGGAAAGTAGTTAGTATCTGGTTGTTTTGGGTATTTATTGGTAGTCTTATTAGGTTAGATTATAGGCCTTTGATAAAGTTTTATGGGATTCAACTCATTTTTATTGAACGCTTTATCTTGTGTAGAGGTTGTAGGGATTGTTTTTTAGTGATTTTATTTGTAGATAATCTGGAAAACATGTAATTTTGTTGCCCTCCTTTGTTAGAGAGATAACTAGAAAATCGGGATGTAGCTCAGTTGGTAGAGTACTGGTCTGGGGGACCAGGGGTCGCTGGTTCAAGTCCAGTCATCCCGACATTGATTATGCAAATGCCTAATATAAAGGCGTTTGCATTTTCTTTTTTTTGTAATTTAGCTTCTGCGCCAATTCTTGCGCCAAACTTTATTCGATATTATAACCTATTTCCTTTGGATAAATACGAGAAGCATAAGCCATTTAAACCTGCTAAACTGTATGGTTCTAGTAGTGGATTAAAGACACGTTGGTATATAAATTTCTATGTCTGGGATGAGCTGAAAAATAAGCTTGTTCGGAAAAGAGATTATTCCATTAATGAGTATTCTACAGTTGTTGAGCGTAAAGCTTATGCTAAAAAGCGTATAGCAGAAATCAATGAAGTGCTCGAAGCTGGGTATTACATCAAAGCAGTTGATCCAACAAAAGAATCTACAATAGGGGA
>JAAEPD010000303.1 GCA_024222455.1 Aureispira sp. | reverse complement strand
TTGCCCTGGTGATTCAGTTGACTGAATATCACAACTCATAGCATCATGCCCTAACCTTGTTAGATTGTCTCTAACAACACCACTACACTCACAAGCAACCAATACTCTCATACAAATTGCTCTATTGTTATTCTTTTAATCATCTATATTCCTAGTTTCTAAAATTTCACCTAACACTATTGCGTAACAGTTTACATTTGCATTAAATATCTTCCCGTTTGCGCCTGTAGTATCATAATGAACGCGAGCCTTGAACATGGTCGCAAACTCTACTCGCATAAACGGTCTATCTTTTCCATAGCCGTTAATAAAAACGATTTCATCGAAAGACTTACCTTCTAGCCTTGCTTTCCAATACGGTTTACATTCTCGATACTCGATAGTTTTTTTACCACTTAGGATTAAATCAAACCATTTTTTAGTCAAAGTTAAATGTAATGTTTTAATCATTGCTCTTGTATCCAATCTATTGCTTCTTGTAGTGCCTCTATAGCGTCTTTTTTGACATAGGTGGAGGATTAACAGGGCTGTAGATATAAAACTTGCCTCTATACATTATCGCTGATATAGGCTTGTTTTCTTGCTCTATCCTCGCTATTTTTACGCTCCACTCTTTTAATGTTTTAATTTTCATTACTTGCCCTT
>JAAEPD010000302.1 GCA_024222455.1 Aureispira sp. | reverse complement strand
ATGAAGTAATCAAAGCATATATAGAGAATCACAACGATTCTAAGCAAAGTGATAACTCGAATAATATTTCTTTAGAATAGTCAGGGGACTTATAGTCCTAATTTTTAACCTACCAGACTTCAGCTGGTAGTATTTCAGTGTAACTACAACAGGTAACGCAGTAGCAGCTACAGGGAGTGGCTTGACACATGATATTAGTATCAATGATGATGACATTGACCCAAATACTGCTGCAACAACAACATTGATGGATGTTGATTTTGATAGTGGGGCTGGAGGGTTTTCTATGGCTGTAGCAGCTGGTTCAAATGGATATTTTCTTGGAAGTGCAGCATCTCTAACGAGTGCTAATTGGACTACAGATGGTACGAATACTAGTACTTTTGCTTATACAAATGATAATGATTGTAACAACTGTGACAAAAGTGCAGATCGTTTAATATCACCAGTATTTGATGCTACAGGATATAGCTCAATGGTACTCACTTTCGACCATGCATTTTCTTCAGCGCTTAATGAGGTATTAATCGTAGAAGTTTCCACAGATGGAGGAACAACTTGGATACCAGAAGCTAACATAACAAATACTAGTATTGATGATGGATTGGGGAATTTAACAACACCATGGGTGAATGGAGTAACAGTTAATTTAGATGCTTATGTTGGAAATTCTAATTTACGAGTCAGTTTTTTATATAATGATGCAGGTGATAATGCTTATGGATTTGCAATTGACAACATTTTAGTGGAAGCTAGTAGCCCTGTAGGGATACAAGAAACTGTTAATTCTAGTAATGCAGAAGATTTGCCAGTTAAAGGAAATCAAAATACCTATTTTTATGATCCTGCTAGTGGCAATGTCATGGGGAGAATTGACAATAGTTCGAGTTGGGATTATGGATGTACTACTATGGAAGTAGATCGAGATCAAGTAACTGTTGGTGCTACAATAGCGGCTTTTTGGAATGCCAATACCAATAATTTTTTGATGGCTAAGACATTTTATATTGATCCTTCTACTAATAATACAATGGGGACTTATGATGTCACATTCTATTTTACAGAAGCTGAGGTTGCAGCATGGGAAGTAGCTACAGGAAAGAGTCGAAATGATTTGAAAATCATAAAAGTTCAAGATCATCCAATCTCTACTATCAATGCAGGGAATTATACCAGCTTTAATATAGAAGAAGTTACCGCTACTCTAGGGAGTTTTGGGAGTAATGTAACGCTTACAGCAAGTTTTTCTTCTGGGTTTTCTGGTTTTGGATTTGGTGATTCAGAACTCATACTTAATGTGACTTTTTTACATATGACTGCAAAGCGACAAGAAGATAATATTCTAATAAACTGGACGACAGAAACAGAAACCAATAATAATTATTTTATTGTAGAGCGATCTGTAGATGGAATTGAGTTTTCTGAAATAGATCGAGTTGATGGTGCTGGTACAAGTTCTTCTGCAAATACTTATGCAGTTTTAGATGAAAATCCGATGGCCACTTATAATTATTATAGAATCCAAGCTATAGATTTTGATGGAAGCGTAAAACAATCAAAAGTTGTAGCTGTAGATATGGGAGATCCATCTTCAATTGCTGTTGAATTGAGCCCTAATCCAGTCAATAAGGATCTTAATGTTAGAGTTAATACAGATTTGGGAGGGACTATCAGATTAGAAGTTTATGATGTAATTGGTCAACAAGTGACCTATATTGAGAATCTTAACGTATTAGAGGGAGAAAACCAAGTGGCATTAGATGTCAGCGATTGGGCTGAAGGGATATATTTGCTCCGAATTAGTCAAGGGGCTAAGAATTACAATAGGCGTTTTATCAAACAATAATACAATGAGTTTTCTATACATTATTAAATATCATATTTACTAATGTATAGAAAACTCGGAAGGACTTGTTTTTAAGCAAGTTCTTTCTCCTTATCTGGAATAGGTAATTTAAGCTCGTCTATTAGTTCATCCTTTTTTGGAGCAGATTTGAGTGGTTTACGAATAATGAGTCGAATACTCTTGTCGTAGTTGACATAGCTCCATGCCCAGTTGATGAAGACCACCATTCTACTCCGAAAATCGACTAGCAGCATTAAGTGGACAAACATCCAAGCCATCCAAGCAAAAAATCCACTAAACTTAAATTTAGGAAGATCTACTACAGCCAAGTTTCTACCAATAGTTGCCATAGTCCCCTTATCTTTATATACAAAAGGTTTTAGTTGCTTATTTTTAGCTTTTTTATTGAAAATTTTGCCCAAATAAGCACCTTGCTGAGCAGCTACAGAAGCCAACATTGCATGTCCTTTGGGAGTGTTTTCGTTTATGATAGCCGCCACATCTCCTAGAGCATAGACATTGTCATAGCCCTTTACAGCACAAAACTCATCTACTTCTACTCGATTTCCTCTTACCAAAGGTGTTTTGAGCCCTGCTACAGGTTGTCCTTTCACACCAGCAGCCCAAATCAAAGTGTGTGCATGAAAATCTTGATGATTGGTACTTACAGTATAGCCATCATAATCTTTCACCTGTGTATTTACCCAAATGTTGATACCTAGCTTTTTCAAGAATTTAAGAGACTTACTAGAAGCCTGTTCACTCATGTTTGCCAATACCTTTGGAGCTGCTTCTATTATGTGTATTTGCATGCGTCGAATATCCAAATCAGGATAATCTTTAGGCAAAATATGGTGTTTGAGTTCAGCCAAAGCACCAGCCAATTCTACCCCAGTAGCACCAGCACCAACGATTACAAAATTCATTAAGCTTTCTTGCTCTTTGATGTCAGAAGTGTTGAGTGCTTTTTCAAAATTTTGTAAGATAATACTACGCAGATCTAAGGATTCAACCAAGTTTTTCATTGGGACACTATAGCGCTCTACGTTTTTCATCCCAAAAAAATTGGAATTGGCACCTGTCGCCATTACCAAATAGTCATACTGCAAGCTGCCTATAGAGGTATGAATCGTTTGAGCTTGATCGTCAATCTGCTCTACACTAGCCATCCTAAAATGGAAATTCTTTTTGTTTTTGAAAACCTTTCGGATAGGGTAGGCTATAGAATCTGGTTCTAAACCAGCAGTAGCTACTTGATACATCAGAGGTTGGAAGGTGTGGTAGTTGTTCTTGTCAAATAAGACAACTTGATACTGACGGCTGTCTATTGTTTTGGCTAGTTTCAAACCAGCAAAACCGCCTCCTATAATCACTACTCGAGGCAAGCCTAATTTAGGAATATTCATATGTTCAATCTGTTAAGATAATTTTTGAAAAATCTATTACCTATAGAACAATTGAATATTCCCAAAGTTGCAATTTGCTGACAATTTTATGACAAAACTTTAAGCTTATTGATTCTCTACCAAGAAACGATAGCCTACACCTCTCAAAGTAATGATTTTAACCTGCTCATCTACCTTGAAATAATTGCGAAGTTTGGCAATATAAACATCTAAGTTGCGAGAATTGAAAAAGGAATCATCTCCCCAAACGGTGTTTAGCAAGAGACGTCTATCTGATACTTGATTGATGTGTTGAGCAAAAAACTTAAGCAATTCAGCTTCTTTGTGAGAAAGGGATATCGCTTCTTTTTCCTTGTATTGAAGTTGAGATTTGAGTGGAGAAAAAGTAAATGCTCCAAGTTGTATAGCTTCCTTTGTATAAGGTTTAGCTGCTTTTTGATGAGTTAAACTAAGTAAGTTTTCAATACGAACTAATAGTTCTTCTATGCTACAAGGTTTTTTGATATAATCATTACCTCCAGCCTTGAACCCGGCCAAGACATCTTGCGTTTGGTCTTTGGCAGTTAGATAGATAATAGGAGTTTTAGGTGTCTGTTCTCGAATAGCCTGCCCAATCTCAAACCCATCTACATTGGGTAGCATAACATCTAGCACACAAATATCTGCAGCATACTGTTCATAAGCTGCTAGGGCTTTGGCTCCATCTGTGACTAAACAAACCTCATAGCCTCTACTTTCTAAGCTCTCCTTGATGATTTTTGCTAAAAAGACCTCATCTTCCACATAAAATATCTTAGTTGCCATTACTTAAGCTTGTTTAGGAATTGTAATAATAAATGTAGTCCCTTTGCCTAGATCACTTTCTACCGCAATCTGCCCTTTATGCTGTTTTACAACACCTGCTACATAGTTAAGACCTAGGCCATAACCTTTTACATTATGTTGGTTGCCTGTAGGTACTCTAAAGAATTTATCAAAAATCTTATCAAGATAAGATTGGTCTATCCCCATCCCATTGTCCTGAATACGTAGTTGAAGATTAGAGGCATCTACATCCTTTAATTCTATTTTTAACTGAGGCGTTTTGTCATTATATTTTAAAGCATTATCTATAAGATTATAAATAACATTAGTCAAATGAATTTTATCAATAGGAGCAATAGGTTGTGCAGCCAAACAACTGACTTCTAAACTTGCATTATACTTTTCTAATAAGAATTGGAGCGAAGGGACAATTGAGGTAATTAGATTTTCTAAATTGACAGGTTCTAAGTTAAGATCAGCTACAGGCTGTTCAAATATGGATGTTTTAAGCACCTTTTCAACCAATATGGATAGGCGTTTAAGCTCATTTTGAGAGATGCTCAGATATTCCTTTGTTTTTTCGGGGTCTTGCAGAGCATTAAAACTTTGTAGAGCTTCCAATGCTGCCGAAACAGTGAAAATTGGAGTCCGCAGCTCATGCGTGATATTACTAATCAAATCATTCTTAATAGCCACCAATTCGTTCTGCTTTTTGAGACTATACAGTATATAATAAAAGGCTGTGCTAATAGTGCCTAACAGCAGAAATGCCATCAACAGTTCAAACCACATTTCACCTAAGATATAATTAGAATAATTATCTAACTCCAAATAGTAAATCTCTTCAGAAAAAGGTTGTTGAAATACTTGTTCAGAAGGGAGTTGAGCTATTAATAAAGAGTCCTTCGTTTTTTGAATAAGAACTGTTGCAGAAATATTTTTCTCTTGAAGAATCTGTTCTACTTCATCTTTGAAATCTTGTACATTGCCAAAAGCATTGTCAAAACTCTTTTTTAGCATTGACTCTAGGTTGTTTTTGATGCTGTCAAAATGCTCTGCATTATGCTGTGCGAAGGGAAGAGAATCATCGCTGACAGAATCTCGAATCGAAATTTCCACATTAGAGTTTTCTATCGCCATATATCGAATATTCGAATAACCTTTGCTTCCATTACTTGATATAAAAGCGCCTACACTATCTACATGTTGTTCTACTCTAGATATAATTTTAGGTTGATGGGCTGAATAAGACCAAGTTGTACTACTACTATCTGATCTTCGATCAATTAGATCTGGCAGTTCATTGGCTATAGATAATTCTAAGTCAACAGTCATAGCCTCCTGCATGGTTTTTATCCATATCGCAGCTACCTTGCTATGAAGCTCCTCCACTTTATTAGTATGCACAGTTTTTAGCCATACACCTAAGAACAGCCCTAGTCCAAGTAGACTGACTCCAAATAAGCCTTTTGATATTTTATATTGTTTAGCAAAGTTCATAATTCAAATATAACCTTCTCTTATCGAACTTACTAGTGCCATTAACCTTAATTAACCTTATTCAACTTCACTTAACTTTATTCTGTACTACATTTGTAATTGTCAAAATGATTTACAAATGAATTTTTAATAAATACACAGAATTATATGAAATCAATAACATTGATAGCTGCTGTACTAATGAGTACAATTTTGAGTGCACAAAAGAATACAGGTTCAATCCTATATAAAGAATCTATTAAAATGGATATGGATGTGCAAATGGAAGGAATGGACCCTGCAATGATAGAACAGATCAAAGCCATGATGCCTGACAATCATTCTTTTCAGAATATCCTTTACTTTGATGCTAAAGCTTCCTTATATACCAACTATGATTCTCCTGTAAAAGAAAAAGAAGTAAGACATGAGAAGCATGGAAACGATATGCAAGTAGAAATGCGAATGGAAGCACCTACAAGTACTTTATATACTAACTTAAAGAGTGGTGAAGTGGCACACCATACGGATTTGATGGGACGTCAGTTTTTGATACAAGGAACTCCAGAAAAAAAGAAATGGAAGGTAAGTACAGATATAGAGATTGTTCAAAACTATCCTTGCCAAAAAGCAACCTTACAAGATGGTGAAAAACCAGTTGAAGTTTGGTTTACGACCAAAATACCAGCAAATGTAGGTCCTCGTGAATATAGAGACCTACCAGGAGCTGTACTTAAAGTAAGTATAGAAGATGGAAAACACATGATTACTGCCGAAAAAATAGACTTAGGGAAAGTAGATAAAACAAAAATTGTGAAGCCTAAAAAGGGTAAAAAAGTAACGCACGAAGAGTTTGAAAAAATAGCTGAAGCTAAACAAAAAGAAATGCAGGAAATGTATGGTGGCAAAGGTGGTATTATTATTCAAACAGAGGAGAGAGACAGGTAGAATGGATGTGTTAATTCGATGATTTGAAAATGTGCTGATTAAGCATTTTTATAAAGCCCTGAGATCGCTTGAAAGTATAAAAAGTTGGGTAGGTAATCGAACTACTTATGACTAAGAGCGAAGCGGTACTAACTACTTATAATAGCGTTATGAGATACTTCTTTTTTATATTTTTTATATTATTGATGGGACAAACCTTTGCACAGTCTCATGTAGAAGGCAAGGTGCTCGATAAGGAGCAGCAGCCATTAGCAGGAGCAATGGTAGTGTTGCTCAATGCTCAAGATTCTATAATGGAAGAATACGCAGTTTGTGATGCTTCGGGAAGTTTTAAATTACCTAAAGTGCCCAATAAAGAATATTTGTTGCAAATCAGCTTTGTTGGATTTCAAGCACATAGTCAACTGCTGAATATCGAAAAAAACATAGATTTAGGCACTATTATAATGCAAGAAGAGGCAGAAATGATAGAGTCTGTAGAAGTTACTTCTGCTCGTATTCCGATCAAGATAAATGGAGATACAGTAGAGTATGATGCCGCTGCTTTCCGAACTCGTCCTCATGATAATGTAGAAAAGCTTTTGCGTAAAATGCCTGGTATAGAAATAGAGCGAGATGGTACTGTAAAAGCACATGGCGAAAAGGTGGATAGAATAATGGTAGATGGCAAGGAGTTTTTTGGAGATAATACTCAAATGGCTACTAAAAACCTACCTGCTGATGCAGTCAAGAATGTGCAAGTTTATGATCGAAAATCCGAGGATGCAGAGTTTTCAGGGGTAGATGATGGTGTGCGCAAAAAAACATTGAATCTGAAGCTCAAAGAAGATAAAAAGCAAGGTTTTTGGGGTAATGTAGAGGCTGGATATGGCTTGCCAGATCATAGATACAAGGGCAACCTCAATCTAAGTTATTTTAGCACCAAGATGCGCTTGACTGCTATAGGTGCGATAAATAATGTGAATGAACAAGCCTTTAGTTTTATGGATTACATCAATCTAATGGGAGGGATTCAGAACTTTATGTCAGGTGGAGAAGGTAATGTGAGTTTAGAGATAGAGGAAGATGATCCTTTGGTACCTTTGCTGATGGGAAATAGAGATGGAATTGCTCGAATTATAGGTGGTGGACTTAATGGTAATTTTTTCTTGTCAGGAAAGACAGAACTTAATGTGTATTATATGAATAACTTTTTGAATAAAAGTAAGCTGAGCAATACACATGCACAATCTATTGGGAGCAATAGTTTTTATAGTCAATACACAGATTTAGAACAGACATTAGGGTTTATGAATCATAGTGTAAATACTAGCCTAAAGCATAAGTTTACACCTAAAGATCATTTAACCTTTCGTCTCAATTTTAGGTGGAATAATGCTAAGTTGAATCAAGAACAGCTCAATAGAACAGTAGATGCTTCTGAGGTGCTTCAAAACCAACTAAGACAAGATTATAAGAGTCAGAATACAGGATGGGGAACAGGCGTCAATATCAATTATCGCAAGCGTTTTAAGAAAAAGGGGCGCACCTTATTTATAGAAAATACATTTGGCTATAGCCACAAAAATACTGAAAATAATAATCAGTCTTTTACCAACTTATACAACTACAATGGAGAGTTGACAAATATTGACTCTTTATATCAAAACCAGTACAGCCTTAATGATCAACTATTGTATGGAGGAAAGGTGACTTATGCGGAGCCTTTGAGTGCTAAAAGTACCCTAAAAGTAGAGTTGTCTGGTAGCTTTTCGAATGAGCAGCGAAATAAGGATTATTACGATGTAGTAGAACAGGATAAAGAGGTGTTGAATACGGCATTAAGCAATCTTTTTGATCGAGATTACGATAGTCAAAAGGCTGGACTGATCTTTCAGTACAACAAAAAGAAATCAAATTTGTCGATTGGGGCTTATTTTCAGCATAGTCATCTGAAGGGGAAAACAGCAGACGCTCAAGCTCCTATCAACCAGCATTTTTATTACCCATTAGGGAAATTGAATTGGAGAATGGAGATAAAAAAGGGGCAGCGAATTTCTTTAGGATACAATACTCAAATAGCTGAACCTCAAATTGAACAATTGCAGCCTATTGTCAACAATGATGATCCTTTGAGTGTGGTATTAGGTAACCCTAATTTACGTCCAGAATATCAACATCGCTTGAATCTAAACTATCATTTGTTCGATCAGTTTTCTTTTACTAGTTTGTTTGCAGGACTTCGTTTCCAATTGGTGCAAGACAAGATTGTAAATACACAGACACTAGACGAACAATTTAGGAGTGTTTATGCGCCCATTAATACGGCTTATGCTTATGAAGGGAGTGGAAATATGTCTTTTAGTACACCTGTCAAGGCGTTAGGTATTAAAACGAGTTTGAATATAGATGCTAGTTTGACTCAAGGAAATACATTCATTAATCTTATCGAAAATAAGACCTTGCAGCAGCGTTATAAAGGCCGTTTGGCTATAGAAAACCGAAAAAAGAAGGTTGTGGATGCTATTGTAGGGGCTAGGGTAGAACTCAACAAGACGAATTATTCGATAAATACTACACTCAATCGATTTTTTATCAACCATAGTTATTTTGCAGAAGTAGGGGTAACTATAGCCGAGAAATGGGACATTAGTACTGACTTTGAATATCAGATTTATGCAGATCAGAATTTCAAAAACAATATCTATATTCCAATGTGGTCGGCAGAATTGAGTCGATACTTTTTGGAAGGGAATCGCTTGAAAGTGGCATTTAAGGTTTATAATATTTTAGATCAGAAACTGAATGTACAACGCATGGTCAACAACGAAACAATTATAGATAATCAAGTGAATACTTTGGGGCGTTATTTTATGCTTTCTGTAGGGTACAAGATTACAAAAGTGGGGAAAGCTGAACCTGATTTGAAATTGATGGATAAACGGTAATTTTAGTTTAGAATTTTTAGCATAATAAAGTTTAGGCTGCTTGATAGAGATCAAGTAGCCTTTTTCTATGGATGATTTTAAAAAGCCATAACACAAAATCTAATAATTTTTGTATCTTAACGAGATTGATCTAGATAGCAAAAACAATTAAAACTATGGCTACTCCAAACGAGCAACAACTACAAGAACTTCGGAAAAAGATTATAGAATGGGTAGAGCTCTACAAAGGGGCTAAGGGCAAGGTGAAACTGCCTGACACTACACTCAAATATCTAGAAACGATTAAGTTGGTGTTGCCCAATGTAAATGCTGCTATAAAAAAGCAGAGTGGAGCAGTTGGTCGAGAGCAAGGAAACACAACAGCTTCTAAGACTTTAGGTGCAGCAGTCGGAAAAGGAGGAAAGAATAAAAAAGCAGATGTACTCTTAATACAACAGCTACTCAACCAAAAAGAAAGCGCAGGTTTGGTAGAAGATGGTGCTTATGGAAACAATACCCTAAATGCAATCAAGACATTCCAGAAAAGTATATTTAATGGTTGGGCAGATGGCTTAATCAGTGTAGGTGGCACAACTTGGAATAAATTATCTGCAGGTAGTTCTACTCCTGTAGAGACAGTTACAACAGAAGAAGAAACAACTGTAGAGGAAACAACATTGGAAGAAACAGTTATAACTGCTGAGGTACCTAGCAACCCTAATGAGATTTCAGCAGCAGTAGGAGAGTGTTCTAATGGCAACCTTCCCGAAGATGTAAAGAAAGCACAAACGCTATTGAATAAGGTAGGTGCTAAATTAACTGTCTCTGGAAATTGTGATGCTGCAACCATTGCTGCTATCCATCGTTTTCAGGCTTCTGTATTTGGAGGTTGGAGTGATGGCTGTATAGATGCAGGCAAAACTACTTGGAAAAAATTAGTAGCAGGTAAAGGAAGTGCTGCGGAACCTGTCGGGAATTTAGGGCCAGCAGGCAACGAAATAACCAATTTAGCTGGGAAAATGATTGCTAGTGTGCCTAAAGATGCTCAAGGTGCTTTGAATTTGGTGATTCTTTTTGGTGGGGCTAGTTATGCTAATCCAGAGTGGATGATGTCTCAGACACCGCAAGATTTTTTCAAAAAAGCATTGGTATTGATAGCTCCACAACGTACAGGTTATTCTAAAGCTCAGAAGGCAGCAGATACCTTTTTTAAGGCGAAGGGATTAGAATTTGCAGCAATTAGTATTGCTGGGTTTTCGGGTGGTGGACAAGATGTACAGTTGGCTAGTGGCTCGTTCAAGGCAGTAGGGTTGATAGACCCTTATACCGTAAGTTCTTGGGCTAAAAAGAGCTATGGTAGCAATGTGTGTATGGAGTATCGTGTAGCCAATTGGGGAATGAAATATGCAGATACTCGAAAAAGCTTGCCTGTGTTGGCTCAAAGTATTCGGAATGGAGGCGGCCATGCTGCTGAAGTAGAAGTTGCCCACAAGAATTTCCCTAGCACATTCTTGAATAAATATAAAAGTAAGTTCTTATAATATAGAGTATCAAAAATAATAAAAAAGGCAGCCATTTGGCTGCCTTTATACTTTGGGTAAGTATTATCTAAATTTGGTTTTATACACCTACATTAGCTTCTACAAAGTTGATTTCAGTAGTGATATCTGCAAATTGTCTGAACATCTCAAATACTCCACAATAACGCTCTATCGACATGTTCACAATCTTATTCAGTTTAGCTTGATCGAGGTTTTTTCCTTCAAAGTTGTAAACCACTTTTACGGTTTTATAATATTTAGGATGTTGGTCAGTTAGTTCACCTTCCACTGATACATCAAAACCATCTACCTCTACACGCATTTTTTTCATTAGGGAAGCTACATCCATAGCCGTACAACCTGATAAGGCTGAAAGCATCAACTGTTTTGGCGTAACTCCTTTGCCTTGTCCACCTACAGCTTCATTTGCATCTAATGCAATATTCCCTCCCATCAATTGAGAATCAAATGCCATTCCCTCTTTCCAAACTGTTTTTATGTTATGTCCCATGATTATGTTGATTTAAGTAATTTTTTATGATGGAACAAATTTAAGTAACTTAAAAAGGCTGTTCAGTGACTTTTTTCACTTTTGGGGGTGATATGAATGTTATTAAATATATCTTTAACGAAGATTAGATGAATTGTAATAAAATAAAAGGGATGTCAATAGCTTTTAATTTGAGGGCATTAAAAATTGATGATGGAGATTCTTTTAAAAATCTTTGCATGAATGCACCTGATGGGGGGGGCTGTGCAATATGCTGTAAAATACATTATAAATCCTGCTCGTGTTATAGAATTGACACAAAATCAATATTTTTCAGTAGTTGCAGAGAGTACTAACCATAAAGGTATAATAGGTAGTGGGACTATCTGGAATGGAGCGTTGAATATTGGTTCTGAAAACTTACCTTATGGTTTTCTTAATACTTTATTGGTACATCCATCATATAGAAAAAATGGAATTGCTAAAGAAATAGCCAATTGGCGGATCAATCAGTTTGAAAAAAAGTTTGGGAAAGAAGGTGTTGTTTATGCAAGTATCCAAAAAGGAAATAAGGGTTCTGAGAACACAGCCAGTAAATGGTGCACTCACTTCTATCCAAATAGAATTACTCTCCTTCCAATTAAACCACGTTATCGTTCTGTACCTTTTAATTCTAGTTTTACAGTTGAATCAATTTGCAGCGAAGATATTGAAGAGGTAGTAGAGCAACTTAATATTTTTCATAAAGACTATGAGTTGTATATACCTCATTCTTCTAAATCATTTAGAAATTGGTTGAGCAAAGACTTAAATGGAGCTCCTTTACATCATTATTGGCTTGTAAAAGATAAAAGTGGAAATATTCTTGGAGGTATAGGTTTTATTGAGGACTATCGTATGCGTGTTATAGAAATTCTTAAGATGCCTTTTAGTATGAAAATTTTTAATTCTGTATTAAAAGTTATTCCTTCAAATAAAATACTTAGACAATCAAAACTTAGTTTTTGTTGGTTTAAGCCAAATCAACAAAAAGCAGCAAAGTATCTTCTAGAAAATATTCGTTATCATTGGCGAAATGAGACAGATAATATTCTTTGTTATTTTGACACAAAAAGCCCATGGGTCAAGATACTTGGTGCAAGTCCCTTTATGCCTTCAACTATATCTAGTATTGCATTGAAAAGCCCTATCGGATTAGGAGACAATAAATTAATATATTTTGCGCCAATTTAGAAGAGTTTGCCTAATTATATTAGGTTATAACTCTTGCTTTTGAAGCCTATTTTTCCGCCATTTTATTCCAACTAGCAAGACTATTACAAGTACTAATAAGCCAGTCCCCAGTTTTAGCCAAAACCATATTGGATCAGCTTTCATTTGAAGCTGTACAGGAGATTCATCACCTAATTGAATAAATGGAGACCAAAAAGCAGGATGCCCTGCAATACCTTTTCCTTTTTGGATATAGTCTAACTTAGCTTGACGCAAGGCTTCGGGTTTGGAGACCCCTGCACTCAAGTTTTTGTAAAAAGCTTGCATGATTCTAGAGGTAGCATCATCATTAACAGACCATAAACTAACTATAAGGGCAGGAACCCCTGCATACATAAAAGAACGAGCCAAGGATACAATTCCTTCACCTTGCTCAAACTTGCCATAACCAGTTTCGCAAGCAGACAAAACAACTAAATCAGCATTGAGTTGCATACGAGAGATTTCATAAGCTTGCAAGAAATTATCCTCTATACTATCATTGTTTTCCGTGAATGCTAAGCTAGATAGAATTGGCAAACTACCATGCAATAAACCATGCATGGCTAAGTGAATAATACCATATTGACTAGCTTCCTGTTTGAAAAAAGCTTCATTGGCATCGTCTCCAAATTTAAAAGCACCTTCAAATAGTTTTTCTAATTCCTCAACCTCTTTTTGAGCGGCAGGCAATGGTTGTAATTGTTGACGTAAGGTTCCTAAATAAGGGCTTCTCAATTTTGCTGTAATGCTATCTGAAGTACTTCCATATTCAGCAGCAAAAGCGAATAGTTGATGGTTGTTTGTAGGCTTAGCAGATTCCTTACTTTCTTTCCAAAGTGTTGCAGAGTAGTTATAGTTGACAGTATAGTCGTTTAGGAGATAAGTTAAATTTTTGTAGCCTAGATTCTTTTGAGGAGCCTGTTTTTGTAAAAAAGTCTCAAAAGGGAGATGGCCTAAATTCCCATCTGTAATAATAACAAGTTTAGTAATATTTGAAGTATTTTCTAATGCAGAAGCCAATAACTTTTGATAAAACCAATAAGCAGCTTGTGTATAGTTCTGGTAGACTTTGTCAGGTGCGGTGCTCAACATTGAATAGTTTGTCAATGCTTTCCTTAGAACCCGTGTTTGTTTGTCCAATAATTTTCTAGAAATAGGAAGAGGATAAACTTCTATACCAGAAGTGCTTAGTGCAAATAGATAAGTGGTAGAATCTGTGGTGAAGTATTCTAAAAGCAATGTTTCTTTATCCAACAAGGATTGAATCTCCTTTGCTTTTGCTGTAATGTTTTGATATTTTAATTGATAATATTTAGGGTACTCTTGTTTCAAGAGTTCTATGAATACACCTATTTCGGTGTTCAATTGGTTCTCTTCTTCTAAAAGTGGTGTTTTTTCAGTTCTAGTTTTAGCTTCGTGTAAAGCCTTTTTAAGCTCATCTTTATGTGCTTGTAATACTAGTTCTTTTAGTGCTAAAGAATCAGGTAAATTGCTTAATTTTTTGGCTCGACTACCCTTGATAGCATCTTCCAGTAATATAGATTTATTTTGTTCTGCAAAACTAAAAGCCTCTTCTTTGTATTGTACACTGTTTAAGGCTAAAGCTGCATTTATTCCATATTCTACAAAGGTACTATGATTGCTTAATACCCTAAGTTGGTTCTGTTTGCCTGTAAAATTGGTTCGGATTTTTGTGTTAGCTTGTAGAGCTGTTTTTACGATGGCATAATGTTGTTCTAATGCTTTTTTGTTCTTGACTTTTAGAACTTGTTCTTTTGTGATTTTGAGTAATCTGTTAAACGATTTATAGGCTTGATGAGGGCTTAAGTAATCAGCATTCGCTAATGTTTTTAAATCAGTTTTTGATAGGTTTGCATTACTAGCCAGACTAGCAAGAGATAGATGATACGCAGTGTCTAACTGTCCCATTGTATTATATAGGCTTGCCAAGTTACTGAGGGAATTAGCATAGACAACTCCAGATTCACCTAAGATTTCTTTTCGGATTGAAGTGGCTTGCTCATAAATTATTTTAGCTTGTTCATAATCTTTCTGCACTTCATAGATATTAGTTAAATTGTTTAAAGCCCTTGCTGTGCTTAAGTGTTTTTCTCCAAATACCTTTTTTCGGATTTGAATAGCTTCTGTGAATAGAGTTTCTGCTTGCTCATAATCTTTCTTTTCCTGATAGAGTTCTGCTAAATTGTTGAGTAGTACAGAATACCAAGAACTTTCCTTGCCTAATTGTTCTTTTATGATCTCTTTGGCTTGTATGTAATATTTTTCAGCGGCTCTGTATTTTGCCAAGTCTAGGTATAAGCTAGCTAAATTGTTTAGAGATTCTGCATAGTCTAGAGGATTATCCTCAATATCATTTTTTCGTATAGATTTGGACTGTAAAAATAGAGGTTCAGCTTCTTCGTATTTATCTGTTTTGTAATACAAAACCGCTAAGTTGTTGAGTGCTATAGCATAATTTTCAGGTGTTTTATTTAAATTTTTTTTGTCAATGGCTACCACTTGCAAATAAAGAGCTTCTGCCTGATCGTAATCTTCTAGCATTTCATGCAACAATGCTAAGTTACTTAAGGCTGTTGAATAAGAAGAGCTTTGTTTTCCTGTTAAGATACCTCTTAATTTTAATGTTTTAAGGTAAAGTTTTTCTGCTTTTTCATACTTTTCAATATCAAAATATAATACTCCTAAACTTTCAATGGCCATTGCCGTATTATTATGTACCATACCAAAGATATTATTATACAAATCAATAGACTGTACATATGCTTTTTCGGCTTCTTCATATTCTTCTAACCAATGATAAGCATCACCTAGCCTATATAAATAATGGGCATAGGTTGAGTCCTCTTTACCATATTCCATAGCTGCTTGTGCTATTCCCTTTTGAATATAAGGTAAGGCTAAATCATGTTCCCAATTATCAAAATGTATTGTAATGATACTGTCTAGCTCAGTATAAGATAGCTTAGAATTGATGTTTTGAGCTATCAATAGATTAGTAATTAGACTAAAATAGCTAAGGAAGTATATTTTCAAGTAGAGTTGTTTCGGCATAATAAGTATTTTGACAACAGATTTATTTACTGCTCTGAGTATTCATCCCTAAATGTGCTTGAATGTGTTCTACCTGATTTTGCAGGCTAGTCAATTGGGTTTTTAGCTCTTGGTTTTCTTGTTTTGTTTTATCTAACTCTTTTACTAATTCTTGTGTAGCATTGATAAGCATAAAATCTAAGGCACTTGGATCAAACTCTAAATAAGTTCCTTCTTCTTTGGCTGTAGGGTTTTTATACTCTACCTCTCTAACCATATAAGGAGCTATTTTTTGTATATCTTGAGCAAGAATACCTACATATTCTTTGTCTGTGTCTTTTATGCCAGCCTTACCATTGTATTGAAATGTTTTAGGTTTAATTTGCATTACAGTAGCTAATCCATCAGTATAGGTCTGGATATTTTTTTTGAGGCGTTTGTCACTAGATACAGCCCAACTATCTCCACCTGGTTTTGCAGCACTTCCTGTAATACTCAAATCTCCAAAACTATTTAAACGCATAACTCCTCTAGGAATGTTTCCTCCTGCATCTTCCCAAATCCAATAGAAACTGTTCTCTGTATTTCTTGTATCTACTCGAAACCATGCAGAAGTAGGGTTTGTCCCCACACTAGTAATACCTCGATCTGTATTGACACCAACATTCATAATTGCTTCTCCTAGATTCGTAATACTTTGGGTTTCTAATTCTATTCCTCCACGAACATCTGCATTTCGAATCGTAATTGCTTGAGCAGTGTTTGACGTAACATCAGAAACTTCAATTTTTGAAATAGGATTTGTTGTACCAACCCCCATACTACCATTGACGGTAATAATGTTACTGGTAAAATCGCCATAAATTAAAGGTGTATTGGTATTCGAATTATCGATGTACAATTTATTAGAACCTGTCTCATTATATCCTGCGCTTTGCCCTAAAAATACATTTCCACTTCCTGTAGCAGAAAAACCAGCGTATCGTCCTATAGCGGTGTTTAAGCTTCCTGTGGTATTGTTCTGAAGTGCTCCATATCCCAATGCAGTATTCTGAATTCCTGTAGTATTAGAATAACTAGCAACTGCACCTAAAGCAGTATTATCATATCCTGTGGTATTGAAATGTAAGGCTCGTACTCCTGTTGCTACATTTGCACCTCCTGTAGTATTAGAATAGAGAGATTGATGTCCTAATGCCACACTTTGAATCCCTGTAGTATTAGAATAAAGTGCATCTCGTCCTACCGCCACATTATTGATTCCAGTAGTATTGGAATAAAGTGCTTGTATGCCTAGTGCCGCACTTCCATATCCAGTTGTATTACTTTGGAGCGCAGAGCGTCCAATAGCAGTATTGCTATATCCTGTGGTGTTGTTATACAATGCATCGCCTCCTATTGCAGTATTACTATTTCCAGATGTATTGGAATAAAGTGTAAGATATCCTATTCCGATATTATCTGTTCCAATCGTATTTGTAAAGAGCGCTTCTTGTCCCATCGCAACATTGTTAATTCCAGTCATATTGTTTTGTAGAGCAGCGCGCCCTACAGCAGAATTTCTAAGCCCTGTAGTGTTTTCTAGTAAAGCAGAACGACCCAAAGCCGTATTATTTGCTCCTGTTGTATTGTTTTGTAGAGAACCCCATCCAATAGCAGTATTGCTATTCCCCAGAGTATTGTTCCAAAGGGATGCAGAACCAATAGCTGTATTGCCTTGTCCTGTATTATGTTCTAAGGTTCCCCAACCAAACCCTGTATTGCAACAAGCCGAAGTGTTGGCATGACCTGCTCTATTCCCTACAAAGGTATTGGCATAAGCTCCAGCAGGAAAAGCATTTTCGCCAGCCCCCTGACCAATAAAGATACTCTCATTGGTGTTAAAGACTTGGATTCTTCCAGCATCAATGGTATAATATTCTGTTCCTGCAATATCAATTCGAATTCTGTCTTCATCAGCAGATTCTTCTACATCAATTTTAGTATCTCCATCTGTATCTATTAAACGGGTTTCATTGGGTAACACTACATTGTTTCCATTGGATATACTTAGAGTTTTTCCTGCCAAACTTAAACTTTGATTATCTGTGTTGATACTAGCTGTTGTCCATGCTAATTGTCCTACCCCATTAGTTTGCAAAACTTGATTAGCTGTACCATCAGTAGTAGGGAAAGCATAACCTGTAGCTGTTGGGTTGTTAACTTGGAGTGTTCCGTTGATACGTAAAATATCTGTATCGAATTCTCCATAGATTAATGGTGTAACAGTTTGTGAATTGTCAATATATAATCGATTGCTTATATTGGTTAAAGCTCTACCTGTATTATTGCCAATCATTACATTTCCACTTCCTGTAAGGTTTTCACCTGTGCTAACACCAAGACAGACATTAGAACCTCCTGTAGCATTTCTTCCTGCGCCAGATCCTATATAAGTATTCAACCAACCAGTATTCTGTAAACCTGTACTATGACCTAAAAAAGTGTTAAATCCTCCAGCTAAGTTATCTCGCCCTGCTGCAGTTCCAATAAATGTATTGGCTCCTCCTCCTGTATTTAGTCTACCTGCTTGATCCCCTATGAATACATTCTGATTACTTGTTAAATCATCATTTAATCCTGCTTGGCTTCCAATAAAAACAGAGGCTCCGGTATTTAGGACATTCAAACGACCATTGTTCATATTAAAATATTCAGCGCCTCCCAAATCAAAACGGATGATGTCATCGTTAGCTCCTTCTTCCACTTGTACTTTCGTATTGGCATCAGCATCTGCAATGGTGGAGATATTTATGGTATTTCCTCCCGAAATGCTTAGTTGACCAGTTGGGTCATTTGGAGTTAAGGTTTGATTGTCTGTGTTGTCTAAATAAGTACTTAGATTTACAGGTGTTCCATCATTAGTTAGTGATAATATATTACCAACTAAACTTAAATCTTGATTATCTGTATTAGTAGATAATGTAGTCCAAGTTGTACCATTATAAAACCAAAAACTATTGGTGGTATTATCGAAAACCATTAACCCTGTAGCAGGAGAAGCAATGGCTGATCTTTGAGCTGTTGTCATTCGTGGTATCAGTAAACCACTGTTGGTACTCACTATGTCAAGCTTAGCAGATGGATCTGGAGTTGATAATCCAATGCCAACGTTTTGAGCAAAGATATAACTTGAAATAAGTAGCAAAATTAGGGTTGGAATAGACTTAATTAAGTGATAATTGTTCATAATAGCTGTAAGTGTAGTTTTTTTTGCAATAGTACAAAAGTAGCTTATTATAGGGGCTGTGGCTTGAACAAAACGGACAAACAACTGAACAAAACGGACAATATCTATTATTTCGATAAATTTGGTTTTAGGATTTTACTCACATAAAATATATCTTTGTTTAGATATGCGGATTCCTATATTAATCATATTATTTCTATCTATAAGAGCCAGTTTATTGTTGGCTCAACAAAACTATGTTGTCCAAAAACATATAGTTGGGATAGAGGATGGATTGTTGGGGAATTATGCAACTGCAGCTTACCAAGACTCTAAATCTATTATGTGGATTGGGACTCAATATGGTCTTAATTCTTATAATGGGATTAGTGTAGGGGCTTATACTTCTGCTAAAAACAACTTGGCAGGAGATTATATCAAAAGTATTTTAGAAGATAAAAATGGTCGAATTTGGGTGCTTTGTTTAGATCAATATGGAGCATCTAAGGCTAAAGGAATAAGTATTGTTGATCCTATTAAAAAAGCTGTTGTTTCTTTAGAGGAATATACTTCTATTGCAGATGGATTTTCTAGCAAGGATGTACAACTCCTGACCACTTCTACTGATGGAGAAGTTATAATATGTACAGATGAAAATAGAGTGTATAAATATACAGGAGAAGATATTGAACTGCTTATAGATGGTAAGAATAGTGACTGGACTTATTGGGGGTTAGATGATATACTCATTAATGATTCAATTTCTAGTAGGTTCCAAATTATAAATAGCACTAAAATTCTACAGTTTTATAATTATAAACAAAACAGTGTTTTAGAAGAGTTTGACCTTCAGACTAAGAATGCATATTTTAAATTTTATGGTCAAGATTCTTTGAATAATTATTTTTGGGGTGTTGGGTATTGGTCTGGAAGATTAGACACATTTTCACAGACGTTTTATGAAAAAAGACCTAATCATACTAGTAAATTTATTCAAGAACGTCATTTTTTAGCTAATATTAACTCCTTATTTGTTAATAGATCAAAGAACCTGCAAAAGATTGTTTTAGTTGATGCAACTTCTGTATCGCACCTCCAGTTAGACGGAAGTCTTATCAAAAGAAAGAATCGGTCAGATGCCCATAAATTTACTGCTATTCGATGGTTGGATAGTTTAGGAGGAATTTGGTATGTAGATATAGAGTCAGGCTATTTATGCTATGAGCGGTACATTGTGTCCAAATTCAAAACAATTCGACACAATTACCCTAACCCATCTAATATAGAACGGCGTGTCGGGACAAGAGGTATTACCTTATTTAGAGACAGTATTCTTGCTATTGGTAGTGGAATAGATTTTATCCAAACTGACAGTGTTGATAACCCATCTATATATAATATCAAAGGCTATTCATTTGGAGTATTTAATGATGGAGATAGTTTGCTCTATTTGTGCAAAGAAAGTGGGTTTTTGTTAGGTCATAATTATACTAAAAAGACAAATATTTCTTATTCCTTTTCGGATAGTATAACTAAAACATTGCTTTGGACAGCTTATAAAGATAATAAAGGAACGATTTGGGTAGGAAGTAGTGCAGGAATTGGTTATCTAGATAAGGCTAAAGAACAAATAGTTGAACCTGAGGGGTATAATGAATTTGAGGAGCTTCGATCTAGTAGTGTTTATAGTATTCATGAAAATACCAAAGGATTGTGGTTGTCCACTTCTTCTGGATTGTATTTGTGGGATTATGAAAAAGGTGCTCAAGTTCGTTATCATTCTCAAAATACAGAATACAATATTCCTCACAATATCATTTTGCATCTTCATGAAGATAAGGATGGCTTGTTTTGGTTGGCTAGTAAAGGTGGAGGCTTGATTAGATTAGATACAGGAACAGGAAAGACTAAGCAGTTCACAATGCAAGATGGTTTGGCGAATAATGTTTTGTATGGAGTGTATGAAGATAACTATGATAATCTTTGGTTTAGCAGCAATTGGGGGATTACACAGTTCAACAAAAAGACTTATTTAGTTAATAATTATACCCAAGAGAATGGGCTGATGGATAATGAGTTTAATACCACCTCTCATTATCAAGACAAGTATGGTAAGATCTATTTTGGCAGTCAAGATGGGATAACCATTGTAGAACCTAATAACTTTCAGCAGAAAACGACTCATTATCCACTTCGAATTGTTAGTGCTCAAAAACTCAAGGCTGAAACAGATGAGTATGTAGATGCAATGGCAATGTTTAGTGCTACAAATAGTTTGGAGTTGGAGACTGAAGATAAAGGTTTTAAGTTGGAGGTAGCGTTATTGGATTATAGGAATCCCAAAACTCACAAATATGCGTATAAAATAGAGGGTGTGCATTCAGATTGGCACTATCAAACTCGTCCTGTAATAGAGGAGCGTAATTTGCCTTATGGTACTTATCAAATTCAAATAAAAGTACTGAGTTTTGATGGGGATTGGGTAGAAATGAAAGAAGCAGTTCTCTTAACAATATTGCGTCCCTTTTATCTAACTTGGTGGTTCCTTTTATTGGTTACCATAACTTTTTTAATACTGATTATAGGAATAATAAGATGGCGTACACAGCAATTGAGAACTCGCCAAGTAGAACTTGAAAACATTGTACAGCAAAGAACTCAAAAAATTGTACAACAAGCAGAAGACTTAAGAGCCTTAGATAAAGTGAAATCAAGATTTTTTGCAAATATTTCACATGAATTGAGAACTCCTCTGACGCTTATAATAGGACCAGCTAGTGCATTGCTAAAAAGGAAAAAAGAGAATTTAGATCAGGAACAAAAACAAGGTCTAACAACTATCAAAAATAATGGAGAGCATTTACTCAATTTGATAGAGGAGATATTAGATTTATCTAAACTGGAGGCCAATAAATTAGAGTTGGAGGAAGAGCCTATAGATTTGTATGCTTTCATTCAAAATGTGTTTGTAGCATTTGAGCAGCAAGCAACCTATCTAAATATTGATTATACTTTAGTTTATAATCCAAAAGAGAATTTGCATATCTTACTGGATAGTAACAAAATGGAGAAAGTCTTGAATAATTTATTATCCAATGCTTTGAAATTTACGCCATCTGGAAAGCATATTCGGCTTCTGGTAAATGAACTTGATAGTGAGTTAGAAATTCTTATTGAAGATAGTGGTATAGGAATAGACTCTCGTGATTTACCTCATGTGTTTGAACGCTTCTATCAGTCTAAACAGCCAGATAAACCTGCACAAGGAGGTACAGGGATTGGATTGGCCTTAGTTAAGGAGTTTGTAGATTTAATGGATGGTCAGGTGTCTGTAAAAAGTGAACTTGGCAAAGGAAGTTCTTTCAGGATATGTTTGCCTAAACAGGTAGTCAACGCTAGTTTAGAATCTGTAAATAATCTTGAATCAATCGCTCAAAATGTAGAACAGGAGGATGTTGTTTGGCAGCCAACTGCTAAGCAGTTTACAGTTTTGTTGGTGGAAGACCATAGTGATATGCGAAATTTTATAGCTAGTTTGTTAGAGCCTAATTATACATTATATTCTGCAACTGATGGTTTGGAAGGTTTGGCTAAATTGGAGGAAGATGCAGCTAATATAGACCTTATTATTTCGGATGTGATGATGCCCAATATGGATGGTTTTGCAATGTTGGAACGGATAAAGGCTAATGAGAAATGGCGGATGATTCCCATGATAATGCTTACTGCTCGTGCCGCTGAAAAAGATAAATTGCATGCACTTGTTATTGGAGTTGATGATTATTTGACCAAACCTTTTTCGGTTGATGAATTACTCGTTCGTGTAGCTAATTTATTGCAAAATGCGCAAGCTCGAAAGGCTTGGCAGCAGGAGGAATATTCTCCAAAAGAAGAGAGTTCTCCGAAATTGGAAGAACAAGAAACTAATGTAGTCTCTTCTGAAGATTTAGAATGGATTCAAAAAATAGAGTTATTGATCGGTAATAAACTCGAAAATACAGAATTTAATGTAACCGCTTTGGCAAAGGAGCTCTTCATAAGTGAACGCCAATTGAGACGGAGACTCAAAAAAGTAACAGGGTTGACTCCTGTCAAACTGCTCAAGGAAATTCGTTTGAAAACGGCTAAGCAGTATTTAGAAGAAAAAACAAAAAAATCAGTTACAGAGGTAGCCTTTTCTGTAGGTTTCCAGTCTTTGGAATATTTTTCTAGGTCGTTCAAAAAACGTTATGGGAAATTGCCTAGTGCTTACCTAAGTAAATAACTAACGTGAATTTTGGATTAGTTTACATTCTAATTTAACGTGAACTAAGGATTAGAACAAGGAATAAAAGATTGATTTGTAAAGTTTTGTAAATTTGATTTGTAGAAAAAATCTAAAAACAGTCAAACCAATCTTTATGAATGTTCAATTT
>JAAEPD010000301.1 GCA_024222455.1 Aureispira sp. | reverse complement strand
TCTTATACTAATACAATTTCTGAATCTACAGAAGGAGTCAGTCGCATTACTATTAGTAACTTTTATAACTTTACTACCAATACTGTAAAAGCTACTGTTGATGGTGCTAATTTAACTATTGAAGATCAAACTACTTCCGAAAACTTCCAAGTGAAGGGAGATGGTTCTATCTCTAATGGTGCTCTATCAATCAACTTTGTCATTACAGACTACACTGGGGGCAGTGCTGGTAGCTCTGACACTTGTGTTGTATATATGCTACTACAATAAATATACTTAGAGCATATTCTAAAATACCAAATCTTTATGAAATTAATATTGAAAATACTCTTGCTTCAATGTTGTGTTAGTTTTGTCTACGCTCAAGAAGGAATCAATACTGGAGGTGGTCATGTATCTACTCCTGAAGGAACCGTTTCTTTTAGCTTAGGTCAAGTAGTCTATACAACTACCTCTGGAGAGGAGGGGGCTATTTCTTTAGGAATACAACAAGGGATTGAGATTGAGCAGTTGAATACTATAAGTAATGACCTTGACCTTGATTTAATAGTCTATCCTAACCCTACGAGTGATCAACTCATCTTAAATATTACCCAAGCTTTTTTTGAAAAGCTAGAATATCGAGTTTTAGACTCTAATGCGAAGTTGATATTGACTAATAAGATTAAAAATAACAAGACATCTATTAATATGGAAGAATTTCCTTCCTCTAGGTATATCCTAACTGTGCAGGATAATAAAGGAGCTATCCAATCTTTCCAAATTATTAAAAAATAATTTAGAAACGTACACTTTTTGTCACTCAGAATCACCTCGATGGTGATGAAGAGTCTTATACTACCCATAAACAGGATATTTTTAGATTCTTCGGGGGTATCTAACCCCACTCTGAATGACATAGAGGGAGCTGTTGACACTTTAATATTAAGTACCTGACGATTCGATGATTATTTACTTACTCAAGTTTGATATACAAAAAGTGTACGTTTGTAAAAAAAATAATAAAAATGAAAAGACTATCTATAGTATTGGTATTATTGACTATCATTTTCTCAAATGATTTATATGGACAGGCTCCCGAAAAAATGAGTTATCAAGCAGTAATAAGAAATGCAACTAGAAAGTTGATACGATCAACATCTGTTGGTGTAGAAATCAGTGTTCTAAAAGGAAGTGCAACTGGAAATGCAGTGTATGTAGAAAGACATACTACAACAACAAGTGCAGATGGGGTTGCTACACTTCAAGTGGGTACAGGTACTCCTATAACAGGGACTTTTGGAGCAATTGATTGGGCATCAGGACCATATTTTCTAAAAACAAACACAGATCCTGTAGGAGGAACCAATTATATAATAGCAGGAACAGCAGAGCTTTTGAGTGTACCTTATGCATTATACGCTAAAAGCTCAGGTAGTGGTGGAGGTACGACGCTAACAGCAGGAGATGGAATAGAGATAACTAATAATGAGGTGAATGAAAAAAAATATAAAATAGGCGATTTTGCACAAGGGGGAGTTATTTTTTGGGTTGATGAAACTGGTGAGCATGGTTTGGTGGTAACTAAAACAGATCAAAGCACAGGGGTACGTTGGCATGCTGGTACAGCAGGGAGTACACAGGCTAAGGGGGATGGTACTTTTGCTGGAGAAATGAATACCGCTATTATAATAGCAGCTCATGTAGCTATTGGAGACGATGGAAATACTTATGCAGCACGCATATGCAATGAGTTGTTGGTCATAGAAAACAGCATTGGATATGGCGATTGGTATTTACCTTCTATTTTTGAGTTAGGGTTAATTTATAGTAGCTTATCTACCGTAAATGCTGCAATCACATCTAATCAGGGAACCGCTATTAATACAACTGTTTCTTATTGGTCATCTACAGAAGGTGATGCAGGTGGTGCTAATGGTTTTGCATTTGGTAATGGCAGTTCTGGCTTTGGTCCCAATAAAGGTTTAACTACTAATTATGTTAGGGCAATAAGGGCGTTTTAGAAGAGCTACTTAATAGAATAATTTTTAGCCAAGTAGGTGTAGTATCCTGCTTGGCTTTTTTATGAGTTCAAAATTGCCCCAACTTCAAAAAACTACTTCGTCTATTACAAATAGGGTTTGATCATTATATTCAAAATCTCTATCAAATCTTCGTCCATGTATTGATAATCATCAGGGATGTCCAAAACCAATAATTCTGTGTTGTTATGATCTAACTTAAACCTAGATTCAATACGTTTTTTGTGCTTGTCTTCCATTACAAATATAAGATCTGCCCAATCCAATAAATTCTGATTGACCTTGATTCGAGCAGATTTTTCGGTGCCTGCCGATTTGATTTGGTGTTGACCGTTGTTTTTGAAAATGGTTTCGGCTGTTCGGCTTCTCCATTTATTTCGACTGCATACAAATAGGATATTCAAAAGGTGAGGTGTTTTAGGGAGTGTTTCTGAAAATGGAATTGGAGAATTGAGTATGGCCTAGATCGTAGGGGGAAATTTTGTATTATACTCAATTTCTCAATATACTATTTACTGTTGGAAATCCCCCTAGCCCCCTTTACAAGGGGGAATTGATAACGTATATTAAGATTCCCCCTTGTAAAGGGGGTTAGGGGGATTTCACCCATTGCTGAACTATCTTTTAGCAAAAATCATCAATTGAGCAAGGGCAGTTATTTATTATTCAAATAAGCTTCCTTTTTCTTGTTCTACCTGCTTCATGTTGAGTTCAAACAACTGCCCTTCTAGAGGAAACAAAATAAAGTGTTTGAAACTCTTGATGTGTTCATATCTATGTCCTAAAGCATGTCGAGCTGCTTGTAGATAATAACCTTCTTCTGCAATCTTATGGCGACGTTTGAAAAAGTCTGCTGTTTGCACACTAGCATTCTGGATAAACAACAATTCCTTATTTTCCGTTTCTACCATAAAGTCAACCATTCCTTTGAAATGTTGTTGTTGCTGTTTGTATATAAATGGAACATTTTTCCCTAAGTTTTTAATCTCATAATCAGCCTCTATTCGTTGGTAGAATTGAGTAGAATATGTGAGCAAAACCTGCACATCTATCCAGTTGCTTAGGCCATATTGGTCCAATAACTGTTGAGCCATCTTAGTACGCACCACACGACTAAGTTGTGTAGGCATATCTGCACGCATAAAGGTGCTAAAAATATGTGCAATAGTTGCATAATCCCAATCGAAACCTTCACTTTCGGGAAGCTGAAAGGTTTGAGAGAAGCCCAAAGGAGCTTTTACTTCTATTTTGAGATCAGGAAAGAGCTCTCTAGGATGTTCAAACGTAGCAGGAGCATGAGCTTTCTCGCCACTTGGAGCATCTAAATAAGATATTGGATTATCTTCTTGTTCAGGCCAAGAAAAGCTTTTTTCGTAGTTTTCTATAGTTGTTTCTATCCCTATTTCAGCATTGTTCCATATCCAAGGAGTTACTGATGAATGCGTATCTAGCGTAGGTATATTTTCTTGCCCTTTGTGGAATACTCTGTTGAGCCATTTAGTCGCTCGTTTAGGAATACTTGGTAATACCAAATAATCTCTAGCACGTGTCAATCCTACATAAAGCAAGCGAGCTTCTTCGGCTAAAGCAGCCTTCTTAGAAGCTTCTTTGGCAGGATGGTCTTCTATCGCATCCATCAAAGCAGTACCTTTGATTTGATCAGAGTAAGGGTTGATCCAATAGCACAAAATACGATTAGCTAAAGGATCTTCTAAGTTCACTTCCTCTGATTGATTGATGACTCGAATGCCCCAAAGGTCTTCACGGAGTGTTCCATCCAAGCTATGACAAATGACTAATGGCCACTCTAATCCCTTACTTTTATGATAAGTAAGAACATTGACAGAGTCGCTACCAGCACCTGTGCCTTGTTGGTCAAGATCTTCTCTAGCCAACTCATTCATCCACAACAAAAATCCACCTAAGGTAGCTGCAGTATGCAATCTATTACAAGTTTCTTCGTATTGTAATGCTAAACTGCGTAGAGCATCTATATTATCAAAACGTTGTTGCTCATTGCTCCAAGCAGCTATAATTCGACGCAAGTCTAGTTTTTCTATGACTAGATTAAGCGTTTCGGTAGCCGAAAGTTCTTGTGCCTGACTACGCAACAAGTTTAGTTTTTGTATATAATCATTGCTTTCGCCCCATTTATGGTTGTATTTATAATCTGGGCTAGCCTCCTTTTTATTTAGATAATCTAAGCGATTTTCAATTACTTTTTCTACATCATTATTAGCTGCCAACATCATGATTTCGGCAACAGATAAAGAGTCATATTCGTTGAGCAAATATTTGAGACAGGCTAATATTAGTCCTGCTTCAGCTGTTTGTAGTAGGCCACTTCTAGATATAGATGCTTTGTGTCCATCGTTGTGTAAGGACTGTGCCATTGTTTGACAAGCCTTATTGGAACGACACAAAACTGCAATATCGCCAGGACGTAGTGGACGCACCTCATTACTACCTTTTTCTCTTACAAACCAGCCTTCTTGTAGTACTTTAGTTATGTTTCGAGTAATACAGTTTTCTAACCAAGGTTTGCCTGGTACTCGATTACCTTCAAACTTAAAATGCCAGTGGTGTAGGGCTGTAGCCAATTTTGGATCTTCATTCTTTTTGGCGAATGGAGGAGCTGTTTCGAGCGCAACACGTTCTACAGGCATTTCATCAAATGCTCTAGTGAATAGACCATTGACTGTATTGACTAAGTCTTGACGAGAGCGCCAAGAGTTGCCTAAAACAGAAATACTGTTGTTGTCTTCTGCTAATTTGACTACTGCATCCATAAGCTCTGGAGATGCACCTCTAAAACCGTAGATAGATTGTTTTGGATCGCCTACCCAAATAGCTTGTTTGGCTATTTTAGTGAGTTTTAGGAATATTTTGAGTTGTAATGGATTGGTGTCTTGAAACTCATCCACAAAAAGTAAATCAATATCATCTTGCAGGACTTCGAGTACCAAAGGGTTTTCGAGTAGATACAAGATTAGGACTTCCATGTCGATATAATCGATCAAGCCACGTGTTTTTTTGTATTGCTCATACTCTTTTAGGGCAGCTATTGCAATATCAAAGATATTGGTAATGTAGGCTTTTATATGTTTATGAAAGTCTGGATGCTTGTTGTGTTCATGAGCAAATTCGACGAGCTCTTGAGCATCATCACGGCTCTTTTTAGAAACTTTGAGTTTAGTGAGCTTAGCCCAATCATACCAATTTAGATAACCTCTGTTTTTGAGTTCCGTGCGCAAACTTCGCAAACTCCTTAGAAGTGTTTGTTTAGTTTTAGTGCCATCTTCGTTATTTTCTAAGGTAATAATGGTGCTGTTGAGCAATTCTAGCAATTCATCATTGAACTCTTTAGCTGTCTTTTTGCCAACAGCAGGGAGCAACTTCATATAGCTTTCTATAGAATATTCTTGACTTTCTTTCAGGATTTCTTCTCCAAAATTATTAGCTCTAGCTATATCTGTCAATTGCTTGAGATCGCCACGCCAGTCTTTTCGTTGAAAAGGACTTTTTTGGAAGCCCAAACGTTCGGCCAACATCTCCATATCTTTAACCTTTTCGAGGTCAAGAACAGTGGCCAAAGACTGGTTAAAGATAGTTTGTTGGTCACCATCTGCAATGATATCTACTTCTGGTGAAACTCCTGCTTCAAAGGCGAAACGTTTAAGTAGTTGAACACCAATAGCATGAACGGTTCCTATCATAGCGTTACCTAGTTCGTCGGCCTCTTGAGTAAGGCCATCTTCTAGGAGCTTTATTCGAACTCGTTCCTTAAGTTCGGCAGCAGCTTTATTGGTGAATGTAGTTGCAATAATACCAGATGCTCGCACCACGGCTTCCCCTGTTTTAGGGTCAGGTTTGAGTAACTTGGTCATTTCTTGAGTGAGACTATAGGTCTTTCCACTTCCAGCACCCGCTGATATAATTTTTAAATTCATTAATTGCTCTAAGTTCAAATATGTCTAAATGCTATCTCAGCAAGATACTCATTGTATTAGAATAGTCTGTATTTTTTCATCAAAAAAAAAAAGAAGTAAAATAGTTAAAGGGGGGAGAATCTATGATTTTAATAGATTTTTGAGATGAAAAAATGATTTTATATCGTTTTTATTTGATCTTGGACAAAAAAGTACGACTTTTATAAAATCTCTAATTAAGAACTAAACATTTTTGAGAAAAAAAATTGGTGTTTAGTTCTGACTTTTCAAAACAACTATAAACAAAAATTATGACTGGATTAATTTTTTTTCAAGCATTTTTAGCTATCTTTTTTATACTCACAGGGGTAATGAAATTAATTCAAACTAAAGAGCAATTAGTTAAAACTATAGGTTGGCCAGAAGACTATGACTATCCAATAATTAGAACACTTGGTGTTTTAGAAATATTGGGAGGTTTGGGGGTTATTCTTCCAACTGTTACAGGTATTGGATTATTTTTGGTGCCAGTCGCTTCTACATGTTTAGCTTTAGTTTTATCAGGTGCTACAGTAGAACATATTCGTAGAGAAGACATGAAAAAAGTGGGTATAAGTACTTTTGTATTTTTTGTTTCTGCAATCGTTGGATTTGGAGCATTACTAGAATTGAGTATATAATATTCTTCTAGATATTTTGAGAATTAGAGATAAGGACAGACTATAAATAAAAGAGCAGCCTATTTTTTAGGCTGCTCTTATTTTTTTATGATTATAAGACCTCTATATTAAGCTTTTATAGCATCAGCCATTGCTTTATCTTTCCAATGTAAGGCAATAGCTTCGGGGGTAGACCCTTTGAGACAACCCGTACCTCTATCTTTGGTGCTTTTATGTTTCCTGTTTGCACCATTTTCTAATAGGAGAGTAGCCATTTTGATAGGCCCTCCAATATCTGCTAAATAGTGAAGCGGTGTCCAACCAAATTGATCTTCTGCGTTGATTTTGTAAACTTTGGCTTTTTTGAAAAACACCTCCAAACCATCCAAACGACCACTTCCTGCTACTAAGTGAAGAGGGGTAACACCATCTTTGTCTACGGTCTCAAAAGAAGCTCCTTTTTTGAATAAAATCTCTATGATTTTGGCTTCTCCTGCATGGCAAGCAATACTCATGGCTGTTTTTCCATCAGAATCAGTTTTATGAAGGTCTGCACCTGCCTTAGTTAAGACTTTTACTGTATCTAAAGCATTAAGATAGTCAAGATGTTTTTGAGGACCCCAGTCCTGTGAGGCACAATAGCGCTGATCTTTTAGAGATAGAATAGAACCACTGTTTGGAGCTTTTACATAGTCGCGAGTATAGATAAAGGCACCTTTGGTTACTTCATATTTTACGGGAACCCCTCCATTATCACCTTCTGATTTCCATCCATCTACACGTGTTTCATACAAGCGATGAAGAGCATAAATTAATGGTGTTTCTCCATGTTGGTTAGTTGTTTCTATATCAGCCTCTGCTTTGAGTAGTGCTTTTACTATTTTTGTATTGCCTAAGTTACAAGCTGAGGATAGGGGAGTGTTGCCCCATTGATCTTTGGCTTCTATATTAGCCCCTGCTTTGAGTAGAGCCGAAACCGTAGGACCAAAATTTGATGCAGCAGCTACATGCAAGGCTGTTCCTCCTTTATCTGTAGTGTTCTCAACATTAGCTCCTGATTTGATTAATGCATTGCAGATAGCTGTTTCACCTTTGCTTGCTGCTAAATGCAAAGGGTAAAAGTTTTGATTATCTTTTGTATTTGGATCAGCACCTTTTTTTAGGAGCAGTTTTACGATATCGATATGACCACCAAAAGCAGCACAGTGCAAAGCTCCAGAATTTGGGCCCATAGCACCTGGATTAGCTCCTTTTTCAAGTAATTCTTTTACGGTATCTAGCTTACCAGCTTCTGCAGCTAGTACAATTTGTTGAGTAAGATCAGAACTCATTGTCTTGTATTATAGGATTATGAAATGTATAAGTTTATGTGTTATAGCATAGATAATATGCTTATTTCTTGTCTTTAGGGGGAAAGAGTCCAAAGCGTTTTTGAAACTCTTTTAGAGCAGGATTCATTTGTAGAAAATGAATATATTTTTGCTTGTCGGTATGAGGTTTTTGAGGCTTTTTGTTCTTTGCAATTTCTTCCTCAGAAGGTGCTTCTATATGGAAAACAAATTCGAGGTTTGGCTTCTTAAATTTAAGCTTAATCTCTTGTTTTAATTCATTAGAACGATCAATTGCATCTTGGCCTCTAGAACCAGTTACAGTTATGTGTAGTTGCTCCTTTTCGGTATCAACATTGAGTATAGCTGCTTTGAATAGGGATTTTGTGGAAGGAGACTCTAGACTATCTATGTGTTTGTTCCAGAGATTTTGCATGTTCTCAACAGTAAAAGGAATAGCAGGCGTTTCTTCTACGCTGTCCTCGTCTTCAACCTCACTAACTAGTTTGGATAATAAGCCTCCCTTCTTTTTTGCAAATTTAGATTTTGTAAATGCTTTTTCTGCAGCAGATTCATTCTCATCTTTAGGAGGAGGTGTTTCTTCTGTAGGGATAGGAGTTGTATCCTTTTTTTCTACAGGAGTTGGAGTGTACGTTTTTTCTACAGTTTTTACTGGTTCAGTAGATGTTTTGGGGGTATAAGGTGCTTTCTCTTCTTGTAAAACTACGGTTTGCTGGTTATCAGCGTTTTTTTTTTCGGTGTTAGGAGCTGTAGCAATTAATGTTTGTGCATGAATAGCTCTCTGAATATGAGCCATTCTGATTAAAGCTAATTCTACATGCAAACGTTTGTTGTAAGCCATTTTGTAGTTGACATCACAATCATTGATGATGCTCAAGGCTGATAGAATAATAGAGCTAGGAACTAACTTTGATTGCTGAGCATAACGCTCTTTTATATTTCCACTAACTTCTAACAATGGAATGGTTCGTTCATCTTGACAAACTAATAGATTGCGAAAATGTAAGGCTAGTCCATTCATGAATATATCTCCATCAAAACCTTTGCGGAGAATATTATCAAATAGTGCTAAAAGATTGGCGGAATCCTCACTCACAATAGCATCAACTACCTTAAAGAAGTAATCATAATCTAAAATATTTAGATTCTCAATAACATCTTGGTAGATGATTTTCTTGCCAGAAAAACTAACTATACGATCAAAAATAGATAAGGAATCACGTAAGGCTCCATCTGCTTTTTGAGCTATTATGTTTAGTGCCTCTTCTTCTGCTTCGATACCTTCTTCTATACAGATTTTCTGAAGATGTGAGACCATGTCAGGTACCTGTATTCGATTGAAATCGAATATTTGGCAACGTGAAAGTATAGTTGGTATAATCTTGTGTTTCTCAGTAGTTGCTAATATAAAAATAGCATAAGATGGTGGTTCTTCTAATGTCTTTAGGAAGGCATTGAAGGCTGCTTGCGAAAGCATGTGTACCTCATCTATAATATAGATTTTGTATTGCCCACTTTGAGGAGCAAACCGAACTTGCTCAATCAAGGAACGGATATGTTCTACACTGTTGTTAGATGCAGCATCTAACTCATGAATATTGAGCGAAGTGTTTTTGTTGAATGCTTTGCAAGAGGGGCATTCATCGCAAGGTTCTGTATCTGAGGTTGGTGACTCACAGTTGAGTACCTTAGCTAATATACGAGCACAGGTAGTTTTACCTACTCCTCTTGGCCCGCAAAACAAGAAGGCTTGTGCTAAATGATCGCTTTGGATTGCGTTCTTGAGAGTTTGTGACACATGCTGCTGACCAACCACGCTGTCAAAGCGTATGGGACGGTACTTGCGGGCGGACACTACAAAATTACTCATATACTAGTTTAAAAATTCTGAGGGCTAAGATACAAATAAAAAAGCATTCTTGCTTGGAAAAATAGGATTAGGATAAGAATATTTTTAGAATGAAAATATTGCTTGTGTGCCTTAATTTTTTTTGGGTTTAATTTGTTGGTTTTCAGTGTTTTGTTTATGTTTTTTGTGGTTTTGGATGTTAATAATTTACATTTTTTGAATTGTATGTTTTATTGTAGAAGGTTAATTTGTAAAGAGTTAGCTCTATAAGAAGAACTAAAAAAAATTGTTATAGATATAGGGGATGAGGTTTTGAGAGACTACATTCTCTAAAATGATTAGCCAATTAATAACTCAAAAATATAAAGACTATTATGGATAACACACAAATAGATGTAAAGCAATTGGGCGAACTACAAAAGACTCTAAAGCAATATATATTGTTGTGCAGAGATAATAAAAATTTGCTACGAAGTAAGGACAAAAAACAACTTTATATAGACTATGTGGAGTGTCTAAAAGCCGTGAATATAGTAGTAAAGAAGTATGCTATAAAAGGAGGTTCTCAACTGTCTGTCTTTAAAAATGAAGTAAAAGCACTTAAACCTAAATTAGCAGAACTAAAAGCTATAGAGAAGGCTTTAGCTGCCGAAAAATTGACTGAAAGGGATATTGATAATGCTGTAGATATAGCAGAAGCAATAGAGACCATTTTGGCTGTGTATGAAAAATTATCAGATACAGAACAAAAGAGTGAAGAGAAATTGAAAGGGCAGTTGGATAAGGCTTTGGATAGGGCTGATGAGGTGGTAGAAAAGGCCTTGGAGGCTGATACTGATGATGAAGAAATGATGGGGAAACAACTAAAAGGTATTAAGGCGCAGGCACAAAAATTACTACAGAAGTATGGTATTTCACCAACTGAATTTTTTTAACTAAAAGCTTGAAAAATTGAATATAAAATGGGAAAGACAAAAGAGAAAGAAATGAATGATAAAGATAGACAACAGCTTGCAAAATACTGTAAAACAGTAGAAACTATTGGGAATAAATCTAATAAAAATAAACAAGCTGCGGATAAGTTAAAAAAAGCTTTGTGTAAGGCATTAGAAAGTCAAAATAAAAAGCTTGAAGCTCAACAACAACAGTTAAATAAACAAAATAAAAAACTTAAAACTCAGGAACAACAGTTAAATAAACAAGGAGAGAAACTTAAAACTCAAGGACAGCAAATTAATACACAAAAGACTTACTCAAGAGGTGTAGAGTTACTAGGTGTTTGTATTGATCGATTACAAACAATTATTAATGACAAGTTTGTAAAACTCTTTGAGTCTCAAAATTCAAATACCCTATGGGAAATCCAATTTAAGAATGCCCAATTAGGTTTTGATCTTGCTCAAGCAAATTTTGATAAACATAAGGTAATTCTAGAAACTAGAATAAAAAAGGTTAACGCTGATAGAAAGTTTTATAATTCTATGATAAATGTAGCTTTTCAATTAGGAATTGCGGCAGCAGGAGGTGGAATTGTAGGTGGTTTAGCGGCTAGTAAATTAAATGCTTTAGGGGCAAAATTAGGAAAGGCTATGCAAGAGGCTACTGCTGATGCTGCCAAAAAAGGTATAGAAATGAGGGCAAGCAATTTTATTCCTCAGTTTACAATGATTAAATTAGGATGGAAGCCATCAAAAGGTTTGAAAGGTGTAATAGGTGAATCTCATATTAAGATTTTAGAGTCTTTGAATAAGACTCAAAGTGAATATATTATGTGGACGAAAGCAGCTGTAAATTTGCACAAAAAACTTGTTACTATGAAAGCTAATGTTGTGAAACATAAGGTTGTGCTGGCAGAAGCAAAAATACTTCAGGTTTCAAACGAAATAGAAGTATTTGTGAAAACAATAACAGATGCATTTAAGGCTATAAACAAATTTAAAGGACCTAAAATTTCAGGAAGTAAGAGTAGGTTTGCATCACTTTTTGAGCAACTAATGTGGGTTTCTTGCTTGAAAAATGCTCTTCTTGCATATAAAGAAGCTAGTGGAGGAAAAATGGAAGCTGATTTTAGAAAGTTTACGGAAAAAATAAATTTAGTAGCATTTTTACCTATAGAAGAAGACAAAGGTGAAAAGATTCCAACAATGATACCTCAAGACAAAAAGCCTGTAGATCGTATCTGGCCTTTACCTGATGATTTTGGAGTAAGTCTTGAAAAAGGAATGTTGGATAGAATAATAAAAAATGCTACGGATCGAAATAAATTAGCAGCAAAACCTAATGCTCAAATTAAAGCACTTTTTAGTAATTAAAATATGCCTTTCTAGAATACTGCAATCAAAGCTTTTTGATAAACAATATCTTTAAATATAGACTTATGGAAACACCCAAAATAAATAATGAAGAGTTAAGTAAACTGCAACAAAATTTGAAGCAATATATTCTTTTGTGTAGAGAGCATAAAATTCTTTTGAAGAATGACTCTACTAAGGAGCAATACACTACTTTTGTAGAGTATTTTAAAATGGTTTCAACTGTTTTGAAAAAGGAAAAGGGAACAACTACAGATGGAAACGAAACTGATCCTGTTTTAGAAAAAAACATGAAAATGTTGGATAAAAAACTAGATCAATTGCTAGCTGTTTTTGACCAATTCTAAACCTAATTTCAAACAAGTTAACATATATCATAATGTCAGATACTAAAAAGAAACCATTGACAGCTAAAGCTATTCAGAAAATAGAAGCTAATATAGCTTTGGTAGAAAAAAGACTAAAGGAAGAAATAGAAAAAGCTAAAGGCAAAAAGAGTCCTGGAGGCGATAAAATAACTAAAGCAGAACAAGAATTAATAGGTGGAATTCAGGCCAAATTAGGGAAGGCTAAAGCTAAGCTAAAACTAGCAAAAAAACAAAAGGATGCTCCTGTAACAAAATATCCTTTGGACGTAAAGTTAGTAACGCCTTATGGTCTTAGTTTGGGAACGGATGGAATCAATAGTAGTGTGAGCAAAACACATACTTTGGCAAGTGGTCGTAAGAATCTGCCTATTCCGACACCAATTCCTATACTCGATTTTGGACTGTTTGCAGAAACGGCTCTGAAACTTGATTTTAGAGCACAATGTCAGCTCAAAGAAGGTGAACTGTATGTGAAAGCAGGTTTTGGTATAGAAGCAAGTGGTCGTATAGGAGGATATATAACTGATAAGCTTCATTTGATACGTCTTTCTTCTGGCTTAAGTTTGACTGCGGGGTATTATAAGGATGTGAAATTGAGTACAAAGTCAGGTTTGGTACTTACTCCTTTTAAGGTAGGTGTGAAAGCAATTGTAGATATAAAAATAGATGAAGGAGATACTATATTTTTATGGAATAAACATGCTCCTGCTGAGCTGAAAATACCTTTTCCTAATTGGCAGTTAAAACTGGGAGAATTAGAGTTGCTTTATTTTAAGATAGAGCTTTCGGCTGAGGCACTTGAAAAAACAAAAGTATTGGATTGGGGAATAGGGAAGGATGTAGCTAAAATGACTAGTTATATAGAAAATAAGTTTTTGGAATTGAAAAAAGATTATGATCAAAAAGTAAATAAACTAGCAGATGTAGCTGTTCAGCATGCTTACTTGTACGATGCGGTAGTTGCCTTGTGGGACGGGATTACGGCAAGCAAGGATTATATTGGGAAAAAATGGCAAGAATTGACAGACTCTAAATATGATGCTAAGAAGAAAATGTATGAAGAGGCTTGTTATGCTTATTTTAGAGATTTGATGCAAAAAAATGCGAAAGTAGCTGTTGCTTATGCTTCTAAAGATGCAAACCAGCGTAAAGAGTACTTTAAGAAAACAATGAAAGGTGTTCCGCTTGCAGAAAAACTGCATAGAGAGTTGTTTGCGGAGAGTGCCTCTGGACAGATTGCAGGTTCTGCTCTAAACACAGCAAATGCTCTAACTGCTAAATATGATATAAAAATAGAGGTTACTGCTAAAGAAATTGTACTTGGTAAACCCTTCCAGTTCCAAGTAATCTACACCAGTGATCGGAAGTTTAAAGCGGATAAGATAGATGTAAATTTAAGATGTATGACTGTTGACGTACCTAATCTTAGGTTTAGTCCTGTAGCTGCTAGTCCTGAAGAGGATTTGACCATCGATGTTGGAACGTATAGAGAGACAGTAACAGCTAATCTTAGCCTTGAATTTATAGAGAAAGTTGCTAAACAACATAAATGTGATATAACTAAATTACAGTTTTATGCAACCGTGAAAGTTGATCTAGCTGGAATTTCTAAAGATGTATTTAAATATATAAAATTGCCAATTGCTAATTATAGCGCATCAGAATAACTGTGCTAAAATTTCTTTCATAAAGAATCTTAAAAGAGATCGCCATTCTGCGATCTCTTTTGTATTTTGGAGAGGTTCATTACCATCCCATAAATAATTATTAAAATTCCATGCGTTCACAATACGAGTATTACAAAAATGCTTTTGAAGGAGAAGAACTGCCTTTTGCATTTATTGATTTAGATCTATTTGATAAAAATGTGCAAGATATTCTGCCTAGAGCAGGTCAAAAAAAGATTCGTATTGCATCCAAGTCTATGAGGAGTGTAGCATTGATGCGTAGAGTATTGGATGCTCATGAGCAGTATCAAGGAATCATGTGTTATACTGCGCCTGAAGCAGTGTGGTTGAGTGAAGAAGGGTTTGATGATCTTTTGGTGGCGTATCCTACTTTTCAAAAAAAACATATAGAGGCTGTAGCTCAGCAGCTCCAAAAGGGCAAGCAGATTTATTTGATGGTAGATCGGGTAGAACATTTAGATAGAATAAATGCGATAGGGGAGGCTATGAATACACGAATACTTGTTTGTTTGGATATGGATATGTCAAGCAAATTTATAGGTATTCATTTTGGTGTACACCGTTCAAGTGTGAATGATTTGGCCTCTACCCAAAAGTTTGTGCAAAAACTGAAAACTTGCCAATATGTAAAACTAGTAGCGGCTATGGGATATGAGGCTCAAATTGCAGGTTTGGGTGACAATGTGAAGGGAAAGGGGATGATGAATATGATTATCAAAAAGCTCAAAAAAAGCTCTATAAAAGAGGTGGCTAAGCGTAGAGCTGCCATAGTGGAATTGTTGACTAATGAGATAGGAACCATGAAGATTATAAATGGTGGTGGAACAGGGAGTTTAGAAACTACTCGAGAAGAAGATGTAGTAACTGAAGTGACGGTAGGTTCAGGTTTTTATTCACCAACCTTATTTGATAGTTATACCAACTTTAAGCATAGTCCTGCGGCTGGATTTGCTATAGAGATTGTGCGTCAACCTTCTGAGCATATTTATACTTGTTTGGGTGGTGGTTATGTGGCTTCAGGGGCTGCTGGGGTGGATAAAGTACCTCAACCTTATTTGCCTTATGGTTGTAAGTTAGATAAAAATGAAATGGCTGGGGAGGTGCAAACTCCTATACATTATACGAGTAGTTATCCTATACATATTGGAGATCCTATTTTTATGCGTCATAGCAAGGCTGGAGAGTTGTGTGAACGGTTCCGGGAGCTTTTGCTCTTGCAGAATGGTAGTATTGTAGGTAGGGTGTCTACCTATAGAGGTGATGGACAGTGTTTTTTGTAAATAGGAGTCTAATTATCAAAATGTTTTGCAGTCTGATAAAATTATATAAAAAGTTGGGTTAGTTTTTGGGAATTGAACTAAAAGCTATACCTTGAAATTCTGTGCGCTTGTCAAAGCGCATTTTTTTTTGAGAAAAAGACATTTTTAAGGATAGAAGTTGTTTAAAAATAATTAGCATGTGCTATTTCATAATTGCCAAAGATAACTTTGATAATTATGCTAAACAGCTTCATAAAATATTTTTGTTATGAACAAAGAGATTAATGCGGAGAAAGGTGGGGGACAACACCCTCGTCACCACAAGAAGGTGAAAAAAAAATGGAGTGAATTGAAAGCAGAGAACTCTTGGACTATGTTCAAGGTAATTGCAGAGTTTGTAGAGGCTTATGAGCGATTGAATAAGATAGGACCTTGTGTTTCAATTTTTGGATCAGCTAGGACTAAACCTGATAACAAGTACTATAAATTAGCTTCTAATATTGCCGGTGTATTGGTGAATGAAGGTTATGGTATTATCACAGGTGGTGGACCTGGTATTATGGAAGCAGGAAACAAGGGAGCTTATGAAGCTGATGGTGTTTCTGTAGGTTTGAATATTGACCTTCCTTTTGAGCAAGGTTTTAATGAATACATAGATAGTGACCAAGTATTTAACTTTCATTATTTCTTTATCAGAAAGGTAATGTTCGTGAAATATGCTCAAGCATTTGTAGTATTGCCTGGTGGATTTGGTACTATGGATGAGCTGTTTGAGGTACTAACATTGGTGCAAACTAAAAAAGTAGATCGTATCCCTGTTATATTAGTTGGTTCTGAATTTTGGTCTGGCCTAAAAGATTGGATTCAAGGGACTATGTTAGAGGAATTTGCTACAGTAAGTGCAAAAGATATGGATTTGATACCTGTAACAGATGATCCTGCTGAGGTTGTAAAAATTATTAATGATTTTTATGCACATGAGGCATTGCGCCCAAATGTTAATTTTTAGATTACTAGAATTTAGACAGTTTAGTCTATATTTAGAATATATAAAAGCCCCCGATTTTAAGCTAAAATCGAGGGCTTTCTATTTTTTGTATTAGGCTTTTATTGCTTGACTACCTTTTGAGTTAGGTTCGTTTTATTATTGGATAATTGTAACCAATATAAACCAGCTGGTAGATACTCTGTTTTTAAGTTAATAGTAGTTGTTCCTTTTGTTATTAACTGCTGTTGCTCTATCAGTATTTGCCCAGTGATATTTGTTAATCGCAATAGGTGTTCTCCCTCAATATCTGCATTAATAACTACTTGAAGTTGTTTTTGAAATGGGTTAGGTTGTGTTTGTATGCTCAATCTATTTGGATTTGAATTAACTTTTGCGACTCCTGTTGGTGCTTCAACTATAACTACAGCAGTATCTTCTATACAAGCATTGGTCATGTGTCCAATTACTAAAAATGTACCTGCCGTACCTGCTGTAAGTACTCCTGTAACAGGATCAATACTAGCACCTGCAGTAGCACCTTCTAACCACCAGTCTAAGGTGTCATCAATAGCAGTAGCAGGATAAACGCTTGCTGTTAGATTAGATGTAGCAAATTCATTGATAGTCACTGTGTCTTGTAATACATCTATGTTTAGAGCAGAGTTACTACGATGAGGGATAATGTAATAATCGGCGCTTGTAGCAAATGTATCGACTGCAAAACAGATTTGAGTCAAACCTCCACCACAATTTCCAAATAAAGAAAGGCTTTGGTTAAGTTGGTCTAATGATAGAACTAACCCTTGAATCGAGGTGCTTGCTGTACCACCATTTAGGATATCCAAAATGTCAAATAAAACAGCTATAGAGTTAACATCTGCGCCACTATATATTCCTCTAGCATTAAGTGTGTCGCAAAGCCCTGGAGCTATGAATCCAACTGCTGTACAGCAAGATGTTCCCACCTGATAATCCGCAGCAAGTAAGGAGTCTACTAATGTTTTAATTTGAGTACTATCATACGAGAAAGGAAGGATGCAAAACTCATTGCAAGTACCTAAATCTAGCGAATTGGGTGTGATTAGACCATCAACACTAGTACCTATAATAGCTGGTCCTAATAGGTCATCAGCCATGCTATCTTTTTGGACAATAACAAATTCTGTAACAGGTAATCCTGATGGTGTAACAGTGAATACAGGAGCTGGTGTTGTGCCTGCTGGCAAGACTGCCATAGCTGTATCATTGCCACTAAGTTGACCATAAACTGTTGCAGGGCATTGAGCGTTGCTGCTATAACCAATTAATACAAAACAAGCTAAGAGGAAAACTTGTATAAAAGGGGTAGATTTGAACATAATTTTTAGTATTTAATATTAGTTAGATATTAGAATTTAGATCTTGTATGTTATTAGCTATTAGTAGTATACAAGATCACTAACAAACAAAAATACCTTACAAGATTGAGTCTTGCAAGGTATTTTGAATATTTATTCAGTATAGGGTAGCTAATCCTGCCCTATTGCTTAATAATTTTCTTAGCGTTTGATCAGTTTTTGTGTACTGATGTTTTTCCCATCACTTACTTGCATGAAGTATACACCTGCTGATAAGTGTCCTAGTTCTAAAGAAACAACTTGAACTCCAGCTTGTAAATCATGTGACTGACTTAATACTGTTTTTCCTGTAACATCTAGCATACGCAATTGGTGCGTAGTAGTTTGTGCTGCATATACAGTAGCCGAAAGTGTTGTGTTGAATGGGTTAGGAGCAACTGCTACTGCTAGTTGATCTTCGCCTGCTATACGCTTGATAGCTGTTGGTACTTGTACTGCATAGAAGTCATAAGCTGAAGCATTTGGTGATGCAGCATAACATACTGCATCATGGTTACCTGTACAACCTAGAATATCGATTAGAGCAGCTTGGTCGTTAATAGTATCTAATGCAAAGATAGTACCTTCTACAGAAACAGAATTACTTCCTCCTCCTTGAAAAGCTTGTAGAGCTGCTAATAAATCACCAGCATTGTTTATATCAGAGCTATCTATAATTCCTCCAGCATTTAGAGAATCACATACTGCGATACCTGCACTGTTTGCAATAGCAGTACAACATGGAGCAAAACCACCAAGAATACCAGCATTGTGATGCAATACAGCTTGAAACATTTCTTTTACATCTTGTAAGTTGTAAGAAAAAGGAACAATGTAAAAAGTATCACCATCAGTAAGACCATAAGTACTTGGCATTACTTGTCCTGTAAGACTTGTTCCAAGAATTGCATTACCTAAACTATCATCAGCTAAGCTATCTTGTAATACAATGATAAATTCTGTGTGTGTGATGTTTGACCCTGCAGAAGATGTTGTGAATGAAGGCGCAGGAGTAGTTGCTGAAGGCAAAATAGTAGTCATAGTACCAGATAATTCACCTGCTGTAGAACCACATGTAGCCCAGTTTACTTGAGCTGAAGTTTGTCCAATAAAGCTGAATAGGGAAACAGCTAAAAGTAAAGTTTTGAAAAGGTTCATAAGTATTTTTTTAGAATGTTAATAGTTAATAACTCTAAAGCAGAGTATTGGATATAATTTTTGTTTTAAACATAAATTTTTGTTCAAAACAGCCTTCAAATATAGCTTATTTTTGGAAAAAAAAGAGCGAGTTTCTGTTAAAAGAGGGAAAATAGGCAAAAAAACAAGCAAAAAAAAGATTGTTTTTGCTGTTTGGATTATAATGTTTTGGTGGTTTATTTGCTTGGTGTAAAGGGGGTTAGGTTTGCTTTTTTCTTTTTTGAAACCTTAAAATGGCTTAAACTTGGGTTGGAATTGACTTAAGGCTGTTCTATATTTGTATATGTAAGGTTGAGACAACAAACACTTTTTAGAGAATCCCCTTAAAAAAACGTCCTAGAGTCTCTTAAACCTAACCCAAGAATAATTTTCATAGTCTTTTTAGTTAAGGTCCTAATATTGCACTTCTTCCCCAAAGAAGTGCTTTTTTTATTCTTCATCGGCAGGATAGATGTAGCGCACATGAACCTCATCTATTTTAGTATCACTAACTTTTTTTAGGATAAACTCATAACCATCTAAAATAACTTGTTGTCCTTGCTCTGGAATTGTTTCTAGGTGAGATATAATAAAACCAGATAGGGTGTGGTATTCATCACTTTCAGGAAGATGCAGGTGATACTCTTCGTTGATAAAATCAATTTCTAATCGTCCAGAAAAGAGGTATTCACCATCACTAAGTTTTTGATGGAGGTTTTCTGTGTCATGTTCATCTGTGATTTCGCCAAAAATTTCTTCTAGAATATCTTCAAGGGTAACCACTCCTGCTGTTCCTCCTCTTTCATCAATAACCCATGCAATGTTATTGCTTTGCTTGATTAAACGATTCATGACCTCTTTAGCGGGCATAAATTCATGCACCATAGGAATATCCCATCGTATTTCATTGATAGATTTAGGATTGTCTAATAGGTTTTGATGGTGAACATAACCTTTTATCTCATCAATATCTCCCTCATAGACTAAAATGCGTGAGATGCGAGTCTCTATAAATTTTTGTTTAAGCTCATCTATACTTGATGAAATATCAATAGCTTCGATTTCGCTTCGAGGGATCATGCAATCCTTTATTTTTACATTGTTTATGTACAAGGCATTATGAAACATCGTCTTATCTAAGTCTTCTTCATCTGTTTGGATGTTTTTGATAAAATGCTCTAAATCTAACTTAGTAAAGACTTGTTGATCTAATTCTGGTTTTATCTTGAAGAAAATATTCAGCAGTGCATAAGAACTACTAACCATAATCCAAACAATAGGTGTCAATAGCCATTTGGCTAGTGCTAGGGGATAGGTGAAAAGAAATAGAATGCCTGTAGCATTGATTTGGAAAGATACTTTTGGTAAAAACTCTCCAAATATTAACAAAATAAGAGTAGTAACAATAGTAATAGAGAGCATAAGAGAAAACTCTCCTGCAAACCATACAGGGAAAGCAGTATGACTACGAATGAAATTTTCGCTGAGAATACCTAATATAACTAAGACGATATTATTGCCAACTAGAGTTGTCCCTAAAAATTCAGAGGGTTTCTCTATGAAGCTAGATAATATACGACCTCTACGAGAACCCTTTTTGTTTTCAAGCTCTATGCGTAGGCGGTTTGCAGAAATAAAAGCTATTTCTATTCCTGAAAAGAAACCAGACGCTAGTAAAAAGGTTATGATAAGTAAGAGTTCTATGGCCATTTATTAATATTGATACTTAATAAAGTTTATTGTTAATGAGATTCCAAATTAAGAAAAAGTTGGTAAAAAACTATATAGGGCCATCAGTAAGATTGCTAGAGTTGATAATTCCGCTTACTGAATCTATCTCCCAAAGTGTAAAATCTAGGTTAGATCGAAATCCTCGGCCATTAATTATTTGACTAGGAGTCGTGACTCGAACTGCTTTAGTAGAATAGATGCGTTCTTCGTTTTCATTCCAAATAAGTTCATCTGTTTCTAACTTTTCATTTTTAGTGTTCCAAAAAACAACACTATCTTGCAAGTATATTATTCGTTTGGCAGAACTCTGTTCTGCATGTTTAGAGATCAGTTTACTGGTTTGTTGCTTATTCTCGTCAAAGACATCTACATCAATTCCATTGGGGAATTCTCGTCTAGGGTTTTCTTTGGAGCGATGGTTAAGCATAATAGGTGCTTTTATACTCACTCTTACAATAGCAGAGTCACTGTATAGAATTTCAACATCTACACCTCTTTCTACACCAGGTATATCTACAGACGTTTCGAGAGTGTCTAAATTTTTAACATCACTACCTCCACAGCTTAGTATTGTGAAAAATAAACAACCTATAACAAGTTTTGGATAGTTTTGACTAAAAAAATTAGAAATGGTACTACTATATAATAGTCTGTGCATAATTTAACCTTGCTGATATTTGATAAGTTCTTATATAGATAAGTAGGCTTAGTAAAATGGATAAGCTAACTAGAAAGACAAATATATATTGTTTTGTTGGCTAAATAAGATGAGGGACTCTTAAAATTTTTATAAAAGTCTAAAAAGTTGTTAAGCTTTATTATCAAGTTAAAAAGCATCAAACCTTTGATATAGAATAAATGAAGAGAGACGAGAAGGTTATTTCTATTAAATTTGACCTAGGTTACTGTTAAAATAATTTTTATCTAAATTTGGATATAAAAGTATATTTTGCCATATTTATAAAGCCCTCAAGTTAGGGACAGTTAAAAGTAAAGCACTTAAAGCTTAAACTCTTTGAGAGATAAGAATGTTATTAAGTAGCTTTTAGTATTTATGTGAAAAAATAGAATTTAATCCTCCTTAGTGCTTGGTTATCAGTTTTTTATCTGTATTGGGTGTTGTGCTTTTTTTTATGACATACTATATAGTAAGAAAGTAATACTCTAGGAGGACTATTTATTATCTAACCAATTTAAATTAATTTGTCTATGGAAGTTCGCACCCAATCTGTTCATTTTGATGCTGATGAAACTTTATTAACCTTTATAAACGAGAAGGTAGAGAAATTAGAAACATTTTATGATAACATAGTCAGCGCAGATGTAATCTTGCGATTGCAAAGGTCTGGGCAGATACAAGATAAAATTGCAGAAATAAAAATAAATGTACCAGGTGCTACACTTATTGTAAAAGAAACCAAAAAAACCTTTGAAGAGGCAGTAGACTTGGGCGCTAGCTCATTAAGACGACAACTGCTAAAATACAAGAGTAAACAACGTGGTTAGGGTCAAAAAACTGATTTTTTGAAAATTAGTGCGTAAAAAAACGAAAATAAGTTTTTTTTTTAATGAAAAGGTTGTATATTTGCATGCGCTTAGAGAGATAGTTCTTAGTAAATGTAAATATATAACCTTGTTTTTTGGAGCAAATAAGCCGATATAGCTCAGCTGGCTAGAGCAGCTGATTTGTAATCAGCAGGTCGTGGGTTCGAGTCCCTCTATCGGCTCTAAAATAAAAACAAGAAACAAGGTTGGGGGTGCGCCGGAGTTGGAGAGCCGGGCTAGGCTGTAAAGCTAGTGACTATGTCTGAATAGGTTCGAGTCCTATCACCCCCACAATTTTTATACTTTAATAGAAAGTATATGGTTATGCGAGAGTAGCTCAGTTGGTAGA
>JAAEPD010000300.1 GCA_024222455.1 Aureispira sp. | reverse complement strand
CGCTTCTAGAATGTGCTTAGATGGTATCGACAGACCTCCACCTATAGCCCTTGCTGAAAATCCCACTTCACTATGAGCAAAATCCACAAGGTTAATATTCATCTCATTAGCCCACTCTTTGTAGATAGCATACACCTCAATTCTAACGTTTCGCTGTATAACTAACATTTCTTTACGGCTTGCAATCATGTCAGCTCTTGTAAGGTTATCTCTTACTACAGCATCTACACGCTTAATATAGGCATTAATCCTGTTAGCTTGCCCTGTTTTGTATCTCTCTACAAAGTGAGCATGTCGGATGATTTTGTCTTTTACGTTAGACACCTACATAATCCCAAGATATATTCTTTCTTATCTCACAACACAAATCAATTAAATCACGTTCCAATAAACTTAACTCACCTATTACTAATATAGCGTTTTTTTCTGCATCAAACGCATTGAAAGCATTACCATTATTATACACGCCTGCAATAGCAATAGATTGGATTTCACCAGACCTAGCCTGTTCTAGCGCATTCTCTAAAATATCAACTACAGTAGTATTTACTTTTTTTGTATCTATTTCCTCAATAGTCATTGCTTAACCCTCCGTTAGTCATTACTCAGGCTTCTGCCAAAAGTTATTATCTAAATCCAAATCATCAGCACCACCTTCAGCAATTAACTCTTTTTCAGCCTCAATATCAGCACCTTTCTGTAATATCTCGCCTTTCTGTAAGTTATATAAGAACGTATCTAGTGACATGCCGCCACCTT
>JAAEPD010000299.1 GCA_024222455.1 Aureispira sp. | reverse complement strand
TGTATGGATTGATTATATTTAAAATTATTATTTTAACTATATTTTTGATATGACTACTAGAAGAAAATTCCTTAAAAAAACTTTAGCAGGTTCTGCAGCATTTTTTATTGTTCCAAGACATGTTCTTGGACGTGGTTTCACCGCACCCAGTGATAAATTAGGAATCGCAGCCATAGGTATTGGCGGGAGAGGAACTAGTAATCTAATGAATAGTTTTGCTTCAAATGGAGCTAAAATTGTAGCACTTTGTGATGTAGACGACAGAAGAGCTAAGCAAATGAGAGAACAATTTTCTGAAGCTCCATATATGAGAGATTATAGAGATATGTTAGAGAAGCATCACAAAGATATTGATGCTGTTATTGTAAGCTCAGCAGATCATATGCACTATGTACAATGTATGTCAGCAATGGATCTAGGAAAACATATGTACATAGAAAAACCTTTAACTCACGATATTTGGGAAGCAAGAAAACTTACCGAAATGGCAGAGAATAAAAAACTGGTTACCCAAATGGGAAATCAGGGAGCCAGTGGTGACGGAACAAGGTGGATTGACGCTGTTGTGCAAGAGGGAATTATTGGTGAGATAGATGAAGTACATGCATGGACTAATAGGCCTGTATGGCCCCAAGGAATTCCTGTTCCAAAAGACACCATGCCTGTTCCAAAAGAAATTGATTGGAATTTATGGTTAGGAACTGCTCCATGGAGAGAGTATCATGAAGCTTTTATGCC
>JAAEPD010000298.1 GCA_024222455.1 Aureispira sp. | reverse complement strand
TTTGGTTTAGTCACCTCAAGTTTATGATTCTGATTCCTCTTTTTTTAATCCTTACATTTTTTTATTTATAATTTTAGACATACTCTTAGTGGAGAATAAGTTGAGCATTATTCGCCACATATTTTTTAAGGCTATAGGTATATTTGGCCAAGTAATAATAATAACTACCAATATAGTAAATAGAACTTCTGCTATTAACACTTCAAAAATGCTAGCATCTTCAAGAGCTGATTTAATAAAAATAAAAATAAGGGCAGGAATATAAAAAAGCCAAGCTATTTTTAAGCGTTTAATACAATCTTCACAACTAAATTTTGTAATTGGATGATAATTTTTTCTAATGGTTAGGGTAGGATAGATAATGTTAGAAACTTCTTTTATTTCCGTTTCTGCCATGAGCTTCTCTGTGGAAGACTGCTCTAAATAATCTATTAGTACCTGAGCAGGATATTCATCATCAAACCAAAAGTTTAATAAGACAATTTTCGAGCTGGTATGCAGTTGGATGCTATAGTAAGCTCTCCATAAAAACTTTTGGGGAACAATACTATATTCATGAATATCATCAAAAAGAATACGTTTTTTATAAAAAGGAAAGGTTTGTCGATAAAAGCTCAGATAAGAGCTGGTCATAGCCAACAAAGGAGCACCTAACAGGTACTCCTTTGTTAATTCTCTTACAATCATAAATATAAAATAGCCAATCATTAGCTCACAAATTGCTACTATTCCAATTATACTCCCAATACCTAAACCTTCTTCAGCAAACTTGGGAGAAAAAGGAATCATAAAGGAAGCATACACTAATAAACACAAAAAGACAGACACAACAGTTTTTTGAAAGAAAACCATATCTCCTCTTTGGTGCTTGATGTAAGTGGCTTTATTAGAGGGGTTTACCCAAACATCAAAACGGTATCTAAGTTTATCTACTATAGATGACATAGTTGCTTGTTTAATCTACAAAACCAAAATTATCTTCTAGCCATTGTCCAAAACTAATGAATGATTCTTCCCATTTATCATTCGAAAAGAATTTAGCTATTATTCTATAGTTTTCCCGTTGACTTTTTTTTGAATAATTTTAACTACAGTAACTACCTCAGTCTTATTATGAAAAAATAAACTTAGAGGAATTTTTTCATCTTGATTGAGTATTAAATAAACTTGATAAATGATAGAATCTGAATCTGTTGGTAATCTATTATAATTAACAGTTTTTATTTGAGATTGAAGTATAGAGAATACTCGTTGGTTCCAAAACGGAAATGGGAAGTTAGCACTATACTCTATAAGTTCATTTTGAGTGATTAGGATTGTTTTAGGATTAGTCTTTTTGGCTAAAATCTGATAGACCCACATAGCTATATATTCAAATAGTATAAGCATTATACTTCCCAAGATAACTTCTCCAAAATTTAATTTAGAAACGATTTGAAAGAATTGTATAATAGGTGTTATCATGAATAGGATAACAAAGAATAAAACTAAAATAGCTTTACCCCAAGCTATTTTAGTTTTTATAAAAAGCTCGTTGTTGAGCTTTTGAATAGTTGTATTTGTTAGTTGTATATGCATTAATCTACAAAACCTAAATTATCTTCTAGCCATTGTCCAATACTAATGAATGAATCTTCCCAGTTGTCTTGTTGGAAAAAAGAGTATATGGAATAAATAACCATTACAGTATCATAAGCAGCCATTACAGTGCCTACAATAGGAACAAGTCTACCTGCTTTTGTTGCTAATGTTTTAATCGTATTTTGACCTACGACTCCAATTAATTTATCTCCAGCTTCTGTTAGTGATTTTTTTACAATAGTTTGAGCTCCTTTGCCTAAATTATCAATCTTTTTGATAAATTCATCTCTTGATTCTTTAAAAAGGCCTTTCATATTTTCAGCAACCTTCTTAATCTCTTTTTGAGAACCTTTCTTCTTAATTAAGTTATCAAGCTTATCTGCTTCAGCACTTATTTTTTTAGTTCTTTCAGCAATATCATCTATAAAATCTAAATCTTTCTTATCTACATCTATATCATTAATTTTAATTGTATTTTTTGTAGAGGTTTTCTTACTCTTAGTTGACTTTGGTTTTACTGATTTTTTGAGCATAGACCAATCAACCTCTAAGTCTCCAGCCAAACTTAATTGTAGAACACACTTATCAAAAAGGAAGTCTATTCCATTCTGAATTGTTGATAATCCACTCCAAACACTAGATAGTTTTAAGAAATTAGCCTTTCCTTTAAATAAAACTTTTAATAAGTTAGATTTAGCTAATCCTTGCTTTAGATGCTTATCAGCAAGCTGTACAACACTAAACTTACCAAAATCTATTTGAGAGGTTAATAAAATAAAACCTAAGTTTAGTTCAGCAGGAACAAGGCTTGCTAATGTAGTTGAAGAGTCAAAAGTAGGCTTGGAAGTAGAAAAAGGATTTACTGTAATAGTATTTCTTCCAAAACTAGCAAAGTGTGTTAAAAAAACCTCTGTATCAAAATCAACTTGTTTGACATGTGGAGCTCTTTGATAGGTAATAGTTGCACTAAACTGTAGATTGATGTTTTTAATGCTAAAAGGCCCTACTGTAATATCAGGTAATTGACACAAGTCTTTATTAATGAACTTGTATTGATAAGGCAGATTATCTAAGCCCTTTTTGATAAGATGTTTATTTTTCCAGAAAGTTTTGAATATTTCATGTAAATTCTCTATGCTAATTATACTAGCTGTTTGTACATTTAGTTGAGTAATACTTTGTTTTACAGTATCACTTGCTGCTTGTCTATAGTGGTTTTCTAAATCTTCTAATTGTTCTTGACTTAGGTTTTTAGGAAAGTCTTTTAGTCTAGAGGGAAGCTCTTTAGAAGTAACATTTAATACATTGGCACTATAATATTTATCAAGAGTAGAAATTACAGTATAAGCATTTTTATCAGAAATTTTCAGCTCACCTAGTTTGCTAATAAGTTCATTTTGGATATCTTTTGGTAGGTTAGATATTTGAGTAAGTTGTTTGATATTATCATTATTATCAACTTTTAACTTAACACCTTTTTTGTCAGTAACATCTATTCCTACTTCTGTAGCTTTATCTTTGAGCTGAGTCAATAGTTGCTCTAAATCATTTAAGTCTTTACTAAGCTCTGAAGATGCTTTGTTTTCTTGAGCTTCTACTTGAATTTTAAGTTTTTCAAATTGGTGGTACAGCTCCCAATAGAGTGCTTTTACTTGTTGTTCGTCCATAATTATATATCTGTTTTAGGGGAGTTTAGTTTTTAGCTAATTTAATTTTTTCGATCAAGTTAAAAGCCTTTTGGAATTTTTGGCGCATATCCTTGATGGTGCTTTGCACATCCTCTAAGACTTGTTCTACATCATTAGTAGAACCATGCACCTGAGCCTTTTTGCTCAACTCCAGTTTGACCTTAGCCACAATCTTTTGGATTTGCTTATGGCGATTTTGCACTGTTTTATGGATTCCCGAAAATTTCTCTTGGGCTTTTTCTTTAGCCTCTTGGTATTTATTCAAAAAACTAGCAGAGGCCTTAAAAGCCATTTTAGCTACCTCAAAATGTTTACTATTATAAACAGCCTTATCCTTCAGTTGGATAAGTGGAATTACATGGTTAGCCATTTTTTTGTAAGCTTGCTCATACTGTTTAGCCACTTTAGCCAAACTTTGATCATCATTTTGCTGATCAGCACTATTCTCTATATGTTCTACCTCTTCTTGACTCAACTGAGTATCCTCATCTACTGTAGGCAACTCACCTTTTATTATATGAGGAGTCATGCCTAGTTTTTTGAAGAGCGCCTTACCATTCTTTCTGAGTTTGTCAGGTTTCCCCTTTCCATCGTTTAGGGCAATCGACATTTGGACACTGCCTTTATCATCTGTCTCAAAATAGCAAGTTCCTTTCGCAAAGTCATTTTCTTTCTTACGTTTTAGCTTAGATTCCTTGTAGAACTTAGCTAAAGGTCCAGAATATTTGCCGAGTAGGAGAAGAGTACCTTCATGTCCACAAGCAAACTTATAATTAGAAAAAGCTACTACACTAGTTTCTCCAAATTTAGCAGCCTTAGCCACTTCTTTTTTGAGGGTAGCAGTATAGGTTTTGAAGTCCATATCTTTGACCTCATTGGGTTTAATCTTTGACTTAAATGCCATAGTGTTTAGTCTGATTTTAGTATATATATATAATCCGCCTAATATACCAAAAATAACCTGTCAACACAAGTAGAATTAACGTGAACTAAGGATTAGAACAAGGA
>JAAEPD010000297.1 GCA_024222455.1 Aureispira sp. | reverse complement strand
CCATTTTTAGTTATTATTTTTTCTGAACGATTACTTACATAAAAAAAGCGAGGAGTTTCAAACTCCTCGCTAATCTGCTAGTATTCTGTATCAAAACTAAGTCTCCACCACCTTGATCTCACTAAATCCACCACCACGTTTAGTAATCTGCACCTGTGTAGGAATAGCCCGTTTGAGTTGAGCAACATGAGAAATAATCCCAATCATTTTACCCTTAGCTTGCAAGGATTGTAGTGCATTTAAAGCAACCTGCAAAGTCTCTTGATCTAAAGTGCCAAAACCCTCATCTATAAACAGCGATTCTATACGAGCCTTGCCACTAGCCAAATCCGAAAGACCCAAGGCTAAAGCCAAACTAGCCAAAAAGCTCTCTCCGCCAGAAAGCGTATTCAGTGGACGTTTATTGTTAGCTTGGAACGTATCTACAATATCCAATTCAAGCGTTTCGCCCTGTCGTTTTTCTAGGTGGTAGCGACCGTTTACAAAGTAACTGAGATGTTTATTAGCTAGATGGATCAATTGATTGAGTGTAATACTCTGTGCAAAAGTTCTGAATTTTTTGCCACTTTTAGACCCTATAAACTCATTTAGTTTATTCCAGCGATGCACCTCTTTTTTCTGCTGACTAATCGCATCTAATAATTGCTGATGTCTATCTTTTTGCTCTTGATGGTGTTGTAGTTTTTGTTTGATAACACCTGTATTTTCTAAAGTCGTTTTCAGCTCTACTTGCAACAACTGGTATTTTTCTTCTAAGGCAGTTTGTTCTTCCTTTGTTGCAGGATTCTTTTGCATTTCCTGCAATTCAGTAGCTATTTCTGTTAGTCTATTGGTAGTCTGATTGATGCGTTCATTGAGCAGTTGTCGAGTTTCCTGCAATTTTTGAGCTTCTTGTTCTGAGAGTATGACCTCTTTTAGCTCCTCAATGGATTCAAAACCAATAGTATGCAAGGCTTTTAGCAGTTGAGCTAAGTTTGTACTGTGGCTTTTTTGATATTTACTTAGTTGTTTTTTCTTTTCTCCAAGACTTCCTTGTTGTGTAGATAAGTGTTTGTTTGCTTCTTGCAGTTGTTGTGCAAGCTGTTGTATAAGGAGTTCCTGTCTGTTGATCAATTGTTGCAAACGTTGACGTTCTGTTTGAGGATTTTTGTCTCCAAATAGTTCTTTTCGCTCTTCCTTGAGTTCTATCAATTGTTGTTCTACTGCCTCCCAAACCGTAGTTCGAGCCTGAACTTGCTCCTTAAGCTCCTTTAGTTGAGCTTGAGTAGTTGTGACTTTAGACTGAACTAACTGTAGCTTTTTTTGAGTTTCTTCTTTTAAATCCAGATGATTTTGATAGTGCTTTTGAGTCTGTTCAAGTTCTTTGATAGTTGAATCTAACTGCTTTAGGACTACTTTCTTGTCAAAGGGTTTTAATGTCTTTCCAATCAAGTTTTTTTGCTCTTCTAAGTTTTTGTGCAGGGTAGCCAACGTATCCTCTAACTCTTGTATTTCTTGTTTGTAATCCTCTGCTTGTTCCTCCAGAAACTGCAATTGATTTCGATTGTTGGTTACTTCATTTTCTTGTTGCTGAATGGTGTAATGCAAATCTTGCAGTTTCTCCAGCAATTGCCTCTGTTCTGCTATTAATTTCTTGGTAGACTGAATCTGTTCGGGCAGTGTATTTTCTTCATGTAATAGTAGATCAATATCCATATCATTGTCCTCTATGAAATCCTGAATTTTATGTTCAGAGGCATAGAGCTCTACAATCAATTTTTCTTTATTGCTCTGTAGGTTATTAATTTTTTGGAGAATCTCACTTTGTTTATTGATCAATTGCTGAATAGCTTGATCTATTTTCTTCTTTTGTTGTTTTGCCTGATCTAACTCTTTTTTAGCTAGTGACTCTACAATATTAATATCTAGATCACTCTTCCGAAAAGGATGCTCTTTAGAGAAACAAAGGGGACATTCTTCACCCTCTTTCAATTGATGTCGATGTTGTTCTAGACTTTGTTTTTTTAGCTGTTCTTGGTGTACCAACTCTTTGTAACTGACCAACTGATCAACCTCTTGTTGCTGATGATCTAGATTTAAGGTTTCTTGATCTAAACGCCCTGACTGTATAGTTAAATTTTCAATTTGTTCATCAATTTCAGCCATAGCAACCTGTGTTGCTTGACGTCTTTTTGCCTCTTCTTCCAGTTCTATCAAATTGAGCAATAACTCATCTAAATTGATATGATTTTCTTGAATAGCTTTGACCGTCTCTTGGTGTGTTTTAGAACTATCTTCCTTTGCTTGTTTTTGAGCAAGAGCTGCATAAACTTCTTGATTTTGCTTAAGCCCTACAACTGTGCTTGCAATGGCTGCAGTGCTTAATGCTACTTGCTCTTGACTAGTTTTTAACTTGTTTTGAATGAGTTTTAGTCGTTTAGATCGTTCCTCTTGTTGACTTAGGCTGTTTAACCAATCTTTTTGGTAGGTCTGGAGCTGATAAACAACAGGAGAATCAATCAACAGTTGTGCATGTTGATTGTTGTCCAACCATTTCTGGTGTTTTTGAACACCTAGATCTAGTTGTTTTTGTTCTGCTTCTAGGCTTTTAAAGTTTTCTTTCTGTTGAGCTAATTTTTGCTCTTGGTCATTCAACTCTAATTTATACTGAGCAGCATTTTTTTGCGTATGCAAAATTTCAGCATCCAACCGTAGCACTTTTTCAAATACAGCTTCACTACTTTGTAGCTCTTGTTTTAGCTTTTTAACGGTCTGAGTTTGCTGAGCTTGCTGATTGGTGTATTCCGCACAGTTTTTCTCTAAATCGAGTATGTTTTTTTCTATAGAACCTACAGAGATTTGAGTCTGTTGAATATTGTTGTTTAGTTCATTTAACTCTTTCAAGGCAGGTTGATGCACAACAGCTTTGAGGTGCTCTTCTAGTTGTTTGAAACGTTCTTTAGCTTCCTCCTCTTGCTGCTTTAAATTAGCTAAAGATTCTTGTAATTCTCCTTCTTGGATATTTAGCTTTTTGAGTTGTTGCAACCATTTTATTTGACTTTGCAAATCATTACTTTGTTCCTGTAATGTTTTTTGCTGCCCCAAATGTCCTTGCAATTCTGTTTCTAAATCTTCTATTTCTTCTGTGCTCAAAAGCTGTACAGAATCAGCCTTTTCTTTGAGTTTTTCTAAGTTTATTACCTCCTCTTTATGTCGCTCAAAAGCATGTATAGATATCTTAGAGTATTTCTCCGAATTAGTGATGCGTTCTAGTATTTTACTTCTGTCTTCAGTACCTTTCAGAAACTGTGCAAACTCTCCTTGAGCCAATAATACTGAACGAGTAAACCTTTTGAAATCTAAACCACCCAAGAGCTCCATAATCAAAGCATCTATGTGTTTGATTTTAGTAGCTAAAACTTGATCTTCTTGCCCTTCTAGGATCTTTGCAAGCTCCCTTTTTATAGGTCTGAAATTACCTGTCTTTGTTTTACTTAGTAGCCATTTAGATCTATACTCTCCATCATTTGCTCGAAACTCAACCTCTGCATAAGAATCCTCCATACCATAGGTCATGATTTGCTCCGTCTTCTTGGTCATAGTCATGTCCTCAAAACGGGGGACACGACCAAAAAGGGCCAAGGTAATAGCATCCAATACTGTAGATTTCCCTGCCCCTGTACTACCAGTTATGACAAATAAACCTGTGTTTTTGAGTGGTGCTTCATCAAAATTGATGACAAATTCTCCTTTTAGAGAGTTGAGATTTTTTATGCGGACTTTGAGTAACTTCATCTGTTATTATTTAGTATGATTACAATAATACAACAATTTTGATAGAGCTACAATAGACCTTTTATTTGTCTTGAGTGGCCATTCGTTAACTTAAACTGACCATTCGTTAAGTATTATGGATTTTTGGATTTTAAAAGTATAAATTTGTTGCCTAATCTTATTATGTGTAAAAATTGAAAAATGAATATAAGAGCAGTAATACTAGTTTTTTTAGGAGGATTCATTCTTAGTGAAATCCAAGCTCAAGATATAGAACTAAATTGGATCAATAATATGGGGAGCCCTCTTGCTGATGGCATGAGATCCATAGCTGTAGATAGTAAAGGGGGGACTTATACTTTAGGTATTTTTAGGGATACAATAGAAGCTGACCCAGTTTTTGGGACCCCAAAATTAATAGCTAAGGGATACTATGATATTTTTATTCAAAAGTATGATGACAATGGGCAGACTGCTTGGTTAAAACGGATTGGTAGTTCAAATAGTTTTATGTCAGCAAGCGAGATTGCAGTTGACCAATGGGATAATATTTATATAGCAGGAACATTTAATGATACTGTAGATTTTGATCTTGGAGTTGGTGTTCATAATGTTTATAGTTTGGGCTTCTCTAGTTTTTTATTAAAATTAGATAGTGATGGAGATTTTAAATGGGTTAAAAATGTTGAAACTCATGGTATAACTAATACTTCATCTTTTAGTCACCATCTTTTACTTGACCCACAAGGACAGCCTTGTTTAGTGGGGCTGTTTTCTGGAACTCCAGATTTTGATCCTAGTGCTGCAAATTATACACTTTCTTCAACGGTTAATTCTTTTCAAGGAGGACCATTTGTTCAAAAATTGGATACGAGTGGAAATTTATTGTGGGCAAAAGAGATTATGAATAATGGTGGAGATTTAGAACTTAAAGGAGCTGCTATTGATAATGCTGGAAACATATATACTGCGGGGTCTTTTGATGGGATTTTCGATTTTGATCCAGATACAAGTGTATATACTATTAATACAGGATCTTTCTCTATTACAGATTTGTATATACAAAAGTTAACTCCTGATGGGAGTTTTACTTGGGCCAAATCTCTAGTCAACCCCGGTTCATCTGGAATTGATAATATATATGGAATTGAAGTTGATGCTGTTGGGAATGTTTATATAATAGGGGATTTTAATGGACAAATAGATATGGATCCTAGTACTGGAACTCATATATTGACTTATTTGAGTCAATTTTCGACTGGTTGGGATGATTTTTTATTAAAATTGAATACGGATGGAGAGTTTGAATGGGCAAAACAATGGAGTGCACAAGAATTTTCATACCCTAGTCCTTCAAGTAGTATTCGGTTAAATGTGGTAGATGTAGATATATTAAACAATGTTTATGTAGGGGGGAATTATAACATGAGAGTTGATTTGAATCCTCATGCAGCTGTAGATACTTTTACTAGCCCAGGGCTTCTTTCTGGCAATGGATTTATAGTGAAACTAAATGGCGCAGGAGATTACCTTAATGTGAAACATAATGTAGTAGAACAGCACCTATTGTCTAATCCTAGTGTGGGATACTCGCCAACAATAAATGCTATGGAAATAGATGAATTGGGTAATATTTATACAGGAATAACTTTTCAAGATACTATAGATGTTTATGTAGGTTCTAACAAGGTTGCTGTTGGGAGTAAAGGGGAATATGATGTTATCGCTCTTAAGCTCCAACAAAGCGGGATTTATGGCAAAATCTTTCAGGATTTTAATCAAGATTGCACACAAAATATTAGTGAAGTAGGTTTAGCAGAACGAAGATTGATCATTCAACCAGGAAATCTTGTGGCACAAACCAATGCAGTAGGAGTTTGGTCACTAGATTCTTTGGCTAATGGGACCTATACAGTTACTGTAGATACCTCTGGTTCATGGAATCCAACATGCCCTATTACTCAAACCTTTGTAGTAACTAATCCTGATAGTTTAGTTATTGTACCCTCTTTTGGGTTTATATCCACAGCTCCTTGTCCTGCCCCCAATGTGTCTATACAAGCACCAATTTTACGACCTGGGTTTTCAAATCAACGGGTTTATGTACAAGTATGCAATGAAGGAATAGGAACAGATTTGATCGATAGTGCTTATGTTATCGTAGAGCTAGACAGTTTGCTGTTGCCTCAAAGTGGTTCTTTACCTTATACTAGCTTAGGTAATAATCAATATCAAGTCAATATTATAGACTCTATATATCCAGCAGAATGCGTTAATTTTTGGTTAGATTGCGATTTGAGTATAAATGCAGTGTTGGGGCAAAGTTTATGTGTGAAAGCAGAGTTGTATCCTGTCGATAATTGTGCATTGGACACAGTTCCTGCTCTTCCTAATGGTCTAAGTGCCTGTAATACACCTTATGATAATTCTCATATTATCCTTAGAGGTGTTTGTGTTTATGACACGATTAAGTATACTGTAATTAATGCAGGTAGTGGAGATATGACTTGTTTTGCGCCAGTACGATTGTATATAGATGGACAATATATATTGTTAGATTCAGTACAGTTGATGAGTGGCCAAGATACTATCTTTGCATTTGTAGGAGATGGACGTACTTGGCGTTTAGAGGTGGATCAGCACCCTTTGCATCCAGGCAGTTCGCAGCCTTCTTCAACTGTAGAGTTATGTGGAAATGCTAGTAATTGGACACCGAATTTAGTTAATGTTTTACCACAAGATGATGCTGACCCTGTTCGTGATATTTTTTGTGGAGTAGTTACCGGAAGTTTTGATCCTAATGATAAAACAGGTTTTCCTTTAGGAATAACTAATAACCATAATATAGACCAAAATCAAGATTTAGAATATCGTATTCGTTTCCAAAATACTGGTACAGATACTGCATTTACAGTAATTATTCGAGATACATTGCCAATGGAACTTGATATTTTTTCGTTGAGAGAAGGAGCTGCTAGTCATGATTATGTATTTAGGATGCATGGCCCAAGAGTTTTAGAATGGGTTTTTCCTAATATTATGTTAGTTGATAGTGTTGCAAATGAGCCAGAGAGTCACGGTTTTGTATCCTTTAAGGTGAAACAGAATCAAGATTTACCTATTGGAACAACAATAGAGAATAATGCAGGCATTTATTTTGATTTTAATGCACCAATTATTACTAATAAAACCTTACACACCATAGGATTGCCTCAGGATTTGAATTGGGGAGGAGAAGGAGTTGTAAACAGTATAATTTGTGGACCTTACGACTTTAATGGGGTAACCTATACACAAACAGGGACCTATTGGCAAACTGTTCAAAATGAAGCAATAGATAGTTTATACACACTTAATTTGAGTGAAATAGACACAATGGTTGCTCAGTCTGGGTTGAACCTAGCTGCAACAGCATCCGTTGGAGCAAACTATCAGTGGTTAGATTGTAATACCAATATGCCTATAGTTGGAGCAACTTCTCCCAGTTTTATGGCAACAGCTAATGGCAGTTATGCTGTAGAAATAACACAAGACGGATGTGTAGACACTTCTGCTTGTTATGCAGTAACTGTGGTTGGATTAGACCTCAAAGAAGTTACTGCAGACTGGAAATTATACCCAAATCCTACAAAAGGGAACTTTAGAATAGATTTAGATCAATTGTATGGCAATATCCAAATAAGAATATTGGATGTGCAAGGTAAGTTGGTGAGGACAGAGGAGTATCAAAATTTAGAACAGTTAGATTTGTCTATAGATGGAGCTTCAGGGTTGTATTTTATACAGATTTACACAAATAAGAAAGAAGCTATGCTAAAGGTTCTAAAAGAATAAAATAACCTAAATAGCTAGTTAATAAGGAATTCTCAACAGTTTTTGAATTGTTGAGAATTTTTTATTTCAGATTGCTGATAACCTTTTGGAGGTTGAGTTATTAAACACAAGACTATTGGTATGATATATATATTTATTGAGTGTAGAAGAATTTTTAGTTTTTAAGAAGTGAAAGGCTAGACATAAACTACTAACAGTAAGTTAAAGTATATAATTTATACTAATGGTTTCTATATTTTTTGCGAAACTCGCAGAACATAACCCTTAGAGATCTATACAAACTTATTCATTACCCAAGTGTACTAACCAAACTAACTATGAATATTAAAAAACTGATTATTCCAATAGCATTAGTTGTGCTATGCGTTGTAGCTTATTTTCTGTTTGCCCCTAAGCAGGAAAAACAAGAAGAAATATTAACAACTAAAGTGACAAAGGGGGAAATCGAAGTTACGGTCACAGCTAGCGGTGAGCTAAAAGCCAAAAATTCTGAAAAGATTTTAGCGCCTAGTGGCTTACAGTCTGTACGAATTTATCAACTCAAGATTGAGAATATTGTACCAGAAGGAACAATTGTAAAAGAAGGTGCATTTGTAGCTTCTCTAGATCGTTCAGAGATTTCAACTAAGATAAGTGATGTGGCTTCAGAGATCGAAAAAATCGAGTCGCAACTAGATCAAGAGAAACTAGATACAGCTATTTCTTTGAGGGAGTTGAGAGATGGTATTCAAAACCTACTGTTCAATATCAAAGAAAAAGAATTGGAATTGGAGCAATCTATCTATGAGCCACCTGCTATTACTAAAAAACTAAAATTAGAAATAGAGCGTATTGAGCGTGACTTGAACCAAAAAGACACTAACTACAAACTAAGAAAACAACAAGCTGAGGCCAAAATTCGTGAGGTTATAGCTAACCTGAGTATATCGCAGCGCAAGCAGCAAAACTATATGGAAATGGCTGGTAAGTTTAACATTATGGCGCCTAAGAGTGGGATGTTGATTTACCATCGTTCGTGGAATGGTGAAAAGATAAAGGCTGGGTCTCAAGTTAGTGCTTGGAATCCTATTGTAGCTACGTTACCTGATTTGACAGATATGATTTCTATTTGTTTTGTAAATGAAATTGATATCAATAAAGTAAAAGAAAATCAAAAGGTTACGGTCAAGGTAGATGCTTTTCCTGATAAAGAATACAAAGGAACTGTAACCAAGATTGCTAATATAGGAGAGCGTAGGCCTCATTTGGATGCAAATGAGTTTGAAATCGAAATTCAAATAGAAGGTTCAGATAGTATCTTGCGTCCTGCTATGACGACCGAAAATACTATTCATATCAGTGTGACACCAGATCTATTGACTGTTCCGATCGAATGTGTACAAGGAAACGATAGTTTGGCTTATGTATTTTTGAACCAAGATGGAAATATTGTTAAAAAGGAGATATTAACAGGTATTTCAAATACTGAGTTGATAGAAATAAAAGAAGGCTTAAAAGAAAATCAAGAGATTTACCTAGTGGTTCCTACCGAAAAAGAAGGAGAGGAATATCCCATAGTACGCTTACCTCAAGATATCTTGGATAAAGAAAAAGAACGTAAAGAGCAAGAACGTCAAAAACGTTTGGCTGAAGAGCGTGCTCGAAAAGAAAAAGCAAATAGTGCTGCAATGCCTTCTGGCATGCCTCCCGGTATGGTTATATCAAAATAAATGTTAGGGATTTTTTAATGTCCTCTAAATGGTTTAAATCCTCCGTCTTCAGACGGAAAAGACTTAAGTCCTTGCAAATGGTTATCTTAGCAAGATGAAAAATTACACAAAAGCAAGTCATACGATTTATCATCATAGATAGCATATAGT